>NZ_LR699553.1:2400000-2746666 GCF_902459535.1 Paraburkholderia dioscoreae | reverse complement strand
AGACTGGATCCTTGTGCCGGGGCAGCACGGCTGCTGGCCGGTAAATGAGCGCTAACCTGCGCTAATCGGGCGCTCTCTGGGAGGCGCGGAAACAGCACGGAACGGCCGCCCGGTACAGCACCGGTGCGCATTCCGCCGACGGAGACGAATTGGATAAGAACGAGGCGCTCATGCAAGGCCGGATGGCAAAGCTGGACGCGAGTTTCGGCATTTTACCTGAGTCCGGGCGCCGCGGCAGCGTTCGCGGGGCAGGTGGACAATTTGCCTGTTTCTACGCGGCCCGGCCCACCGGTCGCGAGCGTGTTCGCGGGCGTATTTGCGTGCGCACTTGCGTGCAGTCCTGACCGGCTACGGCGTTGGCGCTACCATACGCGTCTTTAGTTTGCCGAATTCCATCGTGGACCATACCCCCCATTCTTCCGATCGTGCCGTAGCCGAATTGCGCGGCGGCTTTACCTCGACCCGCTTCGTGCTCGTCGAGCCGAGCCACCCCGGCAATGTCGGCGCCGCGGCGCGCGCGTTGAAAACCATGGGTTTCTCGCGGCTCGTGCTGGTGTCGCCGCGCGTGCCGCAGGTACAGGCCGATCCGGAGGCCATCGCTATGGCGAGCGGCGCCGACGACGTGCTGGCCTCCGCGCACGTCGTGCCGACGCTCGCCGACGCCTTGAGCGGCGTGCATTGGTCGATCGCGCTGACCGCGCGGCTGCGGGAATACGGGCCGCCGCAATGGGCGCCGCGCGCCGCGGCCGGCGTCGCGCGCGAGCAGGCGATGCACGGCGAGATCGCGCTGGTATTCGGCAACGAGCGCACGGGTTTGTCGAACGAGGATGTCGAGCGGTGCAGCGCGCTCGCGCATATTCCGGCCAATCCGGCCTACAGCTCGCTCAATCTCGCGCAGGCCGTGCAGGTGCTCGCGTACGAGTTGCGCACCACCTATCTTTCGGCCGATAGCGCAACGACCGCGGCGCACGCCGCGCCTCGGGCGGCGGCGGGACCGGCCGAACCGGCCGGCGCACGCGCGGCGAGCGACGAAATCGAAAGCATGTTCATGCATCTGGAAAGCGCGCTGGTCGCGCTCGAATTTCTCGATCCGGCCAATCCGAAGAAGCTGATGTCGCGTCTGCGGCGGCTGTTCGCGCGCTCCGGTCTTGAGCGTGAGGAAGTGAATATCGTGCGCGGCATCGCCAAACACATTCTGTTGAAGACCGGACCCAAGGGCGGCGACGCGTCCTGAGAACGGCGTGCCGTTCCGATAGCCGGATAGCCGGCGACGACCCCGCCGGCAGCGTGGGCTTGCGGCACGTTGCGCGCATTCGCCCTACAATCCTCGAAACGTTCTAAGCAAAGCTGCTGCCGTGCTATGCGGCAAGCCGTGCCGGCATGCGTGCGTTGTCGCGCGTGTGGCCCTTTCTCCTACAACACAGTCCCTTGCCATGTTCACGAGACTTCGCGAAGACATTGCCACGATCCGCGAGCGCGACCCCGCCGCCCGCAGCGCCTGGGAAGTCCTCACGTGTTACCCGGGGCTGCACGCGCTCGTGCTGCACCGGCTCGCTCATGCATGCTGGCAGGCAAGGCGCCGCTGGCTCGCACGTTTCGTCTCGCAGGTGGCGCGCTTCATGACCGGCATCGAAATCCATCCGGGCGCGACGCTCGGGCGGCGCGTATTCATCGATCACGGTATGGGCGTGGTGATCGGCGAGACTGCCCAGGTCGGCGACGACTGCACCATCTACCAGGGCGTGACGCTCGGCGGCACGTCGCTCACTCGCGGGGCGAAACGGCATCCGACGCTCGAGCGCGGCGTGATCGTCGGCGCGGGCGCGAAGGTGCTCGGCGGCTTTACGATCGGCGCGGAGGCGAAGATCGGTTCGAACGCGGTGGTGACCAAGCCCGTGCCGGCGCGCGGCACTGCGGTGGGCAATCCGGCGCGGATCATCGTGCCGGCGGCGGCTGCGGTGGCGTCGGAAGTGGCTTCCGCTGCGGTGAATTCCGATTCCGGCGGCGCCGCGAGCGATGCGAAACGCTCGGTCGGAAGCAGTGGCTTCTGCGCGTACGGCATCACGCCGAATGCAGACGATCCCGTGTCGCTGGCGATTCACGGCCTGATCGATCACGCGGCCACGCAAGCGAAGCGCATCGACGAAATCGTCGATGCGCTGGACCGGCTGGGCACGAGTCTCGAAGCAATACAAGGCGCGGACGCGGCGCTGCTCGATCTGCGGCGCCTGTCGGCCGCAATCGCGGGCAAGGTGGATGGGGCGGTGGCGGAGCGCTGATGCTGCCAGCCGAAGCCGAAGCCGAAGCCGAAGCCGAAGCCGAAGCCGAAGCCGAAGCCGAAGCCGAAGCCGAAGCCGAAGCCGAACGCTCGCGCTTGGCGCCACCATCAACACCACACTGCGCGGGCGCTAACCCAAGGGCAGCCAGCAGCGCTGAATGCGGCCCGCAGGCAGGCCAGTATTAATGCTGGCACGCTGAGCGGCGACAGCGCCGTAATCAACCGCCGCCACAATCAATCCAGCGGCAGCGCCCGAATCCCTTCAGCATCGATACGCAGATACCCGCCACGGCGCTCGCCGTGGTCCAGATCCCAATCCGGCAGAACCCAGCGCGTGCCGCCCGGTTCGCGATGCCGCGCCGGCCGGTGCGTGTGCCCATGAATGATGGTCGCCGTTTTCGACGACTTGAACAACGCGCCCACCGCCGCGGCCGTCACGTCGTACTTCGGCGAAACCGGCCGCGCGCGGCCTTGTTCGCTTTTCGAGCGCATGTTCTCGGCGAGCTTCTGACGCCAGCGGAACGGCCACGCCAGAAAAAGCATCTGCGCGAAACGGCTGCGCCCAAGACGTCGGAACATTTGATAGCCGCGATCCGCGGTGCACAGCCCGTCGCCGTGCGCGAGCGCGATACGCGTGCCGAATGCGGTGATCACGAAAGGGTCGGGTAGCCAGATCGCGCCGGCCGCTCTCATGAAACGCTTGCCCAGCAGAAAATCGCGGTTGCCGTGCATGACGTAGAGCGCAATGCCGCGCTCGGACAATGTGTGCAGCAGCGCCGCCATACGCGCGACGAACGGCTCGACGAGCATGTCGTCGCCGATCCAGTACTCGAACAGGTCGCCGAGGATGAAAACCGAATCGGCCTGCTCGGCGGTGACGCGGATGAAATGCTCGAACGCGGCGACCGTATGCGGAATCGCCTCGCTCAAGTGAAGATCGGAGAGGAAAAAAAACGGGCGTGCGGCGTGCGGGCGCTTGCCCTCGCCAGGCACGCCCGCGGCGACGCTTCGCAGCGGCGTTTCTTGCAGCATTGAAGGTGCCTGATGTCAGTTCGAACGAGTCGACGCTTGGTTCACGCTTCGTTCACGTTCAGTCGACGATCACAGCTTTTTCGATCACCACGTCGTCAGCCGGCACGTCCTGATGGAAGCCCTTCGAGCCCGTCTTGACCTTCTTGATCTTCTCGACGATGTCCATGCCTTCGACCACCTTGCCGAACACGGCGTAGCCCCAGCCCTGCGGCGTCGGCGACGAATGGTTCAGAAAGTCGTTGTCGTTCACGTTGATGAAGAACTGCGCCGTGGCCGAATGCGGGTCGTTCGTGCGAGCCATCGCGATCGAGCCGTTCACGTTCTTCAGACCGTTGTTCGCTTCGTTGGTGATCGGCTCGGCCGTCGGCTTCTGCTTCATGCCGGGCTCGAAGCCGCCGCCCTGGATCATGAAGCCGTCGATCACGCGGTGAAACACCGTGTTGTCGTAGTGGCCGGCCTTCACGTAGTTGAGGAAGTTCTCAACCGATTTCGGCGCCTTTTCAGCGTCCAGTTCGAGTTTGATGACGCCGTGGTTCGTATGCAGTTCAACCATGATGGAATCCTTTGATGAACGGGGTGGGTAAAAGGCGCGGCAAGTCGTCATGAACTGACGCCGGGCCGCGCCGGGGCGTGGATTGTGCGCTGACGCTTTTTATTCAGGCGCGCTGTATGTGTTGCTGTGTGTTGCCGTATGTTGCGCGCCTTGATTGCTGCAATTACTTGCCGACGACCGTTGCCGACTCGATCACGACCGGCTTTTGCGGCACGTCGCTCATCGGGCCGCGCGAGGTGGTGGGTGTGCCTTCGATCTTCTTCACGACGTCCATGCCGCCCGTGACCTTGCCGAACACCGCATAGCCGTTGCCGTCCGGATTCGGATAGTCGAGGCCGGCATTGTCCACCGTGTTGATGAAGAACTGCGCGGTGGCCGAATTCGGATCGCTGGTGCGCGCCATGGCGAGCGTGCCGGTCGTGTTCTTCAGACCGTTACGGCTTTCGAGCACGATCGGAGCGCGCGTGGGCTTCTCAGCGAAACTCTGCGTATAGCCGCCGCCCTGAATCATGAAGCCGCGAATCACGCGATGGAAAATCGTGCCGCTGTACTGGCCGGACTTCACGTAGTCGAGGAAGTTGGCGACCGTCTTGGGCGCTTTCTCGGGATACAACTCGACACGAATGTCGCCTTCCGATGTCTTGAAGAGGACGGACGGATGCGCGGCTTGCGAACCGGACTGGGCAAAGGCGGGCGCGTTTGCGATCAGGGCGGCGCTGCCGAGCGCCAACATCAACCATTTCATGAAGATCCTCAGGGTTGGAAAAACGTGTTGCGCGAAAACTTAACGGCGTTACTTCGACGGCGCCATGTAGGGCGGCATGGCGAGCGAGCCGTTCGCGCCGCCGTACTGGAAGCTCGGCGTCTGCGTCATGTTCATGTTCGAGGTGGCGCGCGCGGTGTAGTTGTCTTCCGCGGTGGCGGCCTGCTGTGCCGGCGCGTGGGTTCTGACCGGCGAGATGACCTTCTGGATGTCCGCGAGGCGCTGCGTGGTGGTGGGGCTCACCTTGCCGAGGCTCTGCGCGCGGCGATAGGCTTCGTTGGCCATACGCAGATACAGGTCGCCGAGATTTTCGTATGCGAGGCCGTAGCCCGGGTTGACCTTGGTCGCCGTTTCGAGCGCGGCGCGCGCTTCGGCATAACGGCCTTGCTTCGCGTACAGCGCGGCGAGGTTGTTATACGGCTCGGGCAACTCGGGGTAGGTTTGCGTGAGTTCGGTGAACGCGGTGATGGCTTCGTCGTCGCGGCCCAGGTGGGCGAGCACCGTGCCGCGCTTGAACTTCGCTTGCGCGTCGCGCGGATTCGAGGCGATGCGCGCGTCGAGCTGGGTCAAGGAGGCGGCCCAGTTTTTCTGCGCGATCGACGCGTCGATTTCCGGCGTGTTGTCGCGCACGGCGGGACCTTGCGGCAGCGTGGCGGTCTTCTGCGCAAAGGCGGCCGCTGCCGGCACGGTCGCAAGGGCCACAGCCAGGGTGATGCGCAAAGCGAGGGCACGGGTCGCGCCGGGCGCAACGCCGCCGCTCATGCCGTGCGTCACGCCGCGCGCGACGCTACCAAAGGCCGTCGCGGCGAGGGTCGCAGCGCTGCGCGCGCGGCCGCTTGAAGGTTTCATAGGCTCAGGTCTGGATGTTATACTCCGACCCATTCTAACAAAAGGTCTGCGCGTTCCGTCGAACCGCAAACTGTCTTTTCGCCACTCGTGGTCGTCTCCGCCTTGACCGCAGCCTGACCGCCGCACCCGTTGCACCGGTTTTGCTGTATGCGCTGCACCCCGCCGTCTGTTCGCTGGGCGCGGCGCGCATGAAACACATTGCGGATTTCTTTCGGCCCACGCACCGTTCTCTATGGAATCACTGCGCATCTACAACACGCTCGCGCGTGACAAGCAAACTTTCGTGCCGCTGCAAGACGGTGTCGTGCGGATGTACGTCTGCGGGATGACCGTGTACGACTATTGTCACGTCGGTCATGCGCGGGTCATGGTCGTGTTCGACATCGTGCAGCGCTGGTTGCGCACGCTCGGCTACGACGTGACCTACGTGCGCAACATCACCGACATCGACGACAAGATCATCCGGCGCGCGGTCGAGAATGGCGAAACGATCAAATCGCTGACCGACCGCTTCATCAAGGCACTGCATGAAGACGCGGACGCGCTCGGCATCCAGCGGCCCGACATCGAGCCACGCGCCACGGATTTTATTCCGCAGATGCTCGGCATGATCGAGCGGCTCGAGGCGAACGGCTACGCCTATCAGGCGAGCGACGGCGACGTGAACTACGCGGTGCGCAAGTTCGCGAACTACGGCAAGCTCTCGGGCAAGTCGCTCGAAGATCTGCGCGCGGGCGAGCGCGTCGCCGCGAACGACGCGAAGCAGGATCCGCTCGACTTCGTGCTGTGGAAACAGGCCAAGCCCGACGAGCCCGCCGACACCGGCTGGGATTCGAAGTACGGGCGCGGCCGTCCGGGCTGGCATATCGAATGCTCGGCGATGGGCTGCACGTTGCTCGGCGAACATTTTGACATTCATGGTGGCGGCCAGGATCTGCAGTTTCCGCACCACGAAAACGAGATTGCGCAAAGTGAAGCTGCCACCGGTCAAACCTTCGTCAATTTCTGGATGCACAACGGCTACGTACAGATCGACAATGAGAAGATGTCGAAGTCGTTGAACAACTTCTTTACGATTCGCGAAGTATTGGCGCAGTACGATGCCGAGGTCGTGCGGTTTTTCATCGCGCGCGCGCATTACCGCTCGCCGCTGAACTACAGCGACGTGCATATCGACGACGCCCGCAACGCCCTCACGCGTCTGTACACCGCGCTGAAGGACGTCACGCCTGACGGCGCGGAACTCGACTGGAACGAAGCGTATGCGCAGCGTTTCCAGGCAGCAATGAACGACGACTTCAACACGCCGGTTGCGGTATCGGTGTTGTTCGAGTTGGCAAGTGAAGTGAACCGCACGCGCGACTCCGCGCTGGCCCGTCAATTGCGTTCGCTTGGCGCGGTGATCGGACTGCTCGGCCGCGAGCCGCGTGCCTACCTGCAGCAGGCGGCGGGCACAGCGGCCGTGGGCGCGCTCGAGGCCGCAGCGATCGAAGCGAAGATTGCCGCGCGCGCGGCCGCGAAGCAGTCGAAGGACTTTGCGGCGGCAGACCGGATCCGGTCCGAATTGCTCGAGGCCGGCGTTGCACTTGAAGACAAACCCGGCGGGTTGACCGAGTGGCGGCGCGTGTGAGCGCACCTCGAGCTTCCCTTTGATCGACTCGCCAGGCAGGAGGCAGGATGGCAACGGCCACGAAGACGCCGGCTAAACGAGCCGCGTCTCAAACAAACGCGGCAGCCGCGGGAAAGTCGACACGCACGTCGGCTCGCACGGGCAGCGGCGTGTTAAAGAAAGCATCGTCGAAAGCCGCCGGGGCGGTGGCCGAGACCGCAGCGGGCGCATCGAAAAAGACTTCGGTCAAGCGCGCGCTCAACGGCGCGTCGGTACATGCGCCTGTCGCGAAACGCGCGAAGGCGTCGCGTGCAAAGAGCAATGGCGCATTGCCGGCCGAACTGGCCGGCGACGTGCAGGAACTGGCCCGTGTGACAGGCGAGGGGCACGAAGGCGAAGTCGTGCGCAAGACGCGCGCATCCGCTACCGCGGGGGGCGAAGCGGCGAGCGCGAGCGAAGTCGCGGTGCCGGTGCAGATCGGCGGCCTCACGCCCGAGGTTACGCGGCCGGCGTATTGGGACAAGGCGTGTGCCGACCTTGTCAAGCGCGATCGTATTCTGAAGAAGCTGATTCCGAAGTTCGGTCCGGTGCATCTGTTGAGCCGCGGCGATCCGTTCGTCACGCTCGCGCGCTCGGTGGTGGGGCAGCAGATTTCGGTCGCGTCAGCACAAGCAGCGTGGGCGAAAGTCGAGGCCGCCTGCCCGAAGCTGGTGCCGCAGCAGTTCATCAAGCTCGGTCTGGAAAAGCTGACTACATGCGGGTTGTCCAAACGCAAAGCCGAGTACGTGCTCGATCTCGCGCAGCATTTCGTTTCGGGTGCGTTGCACGTCGGCAAATGGACGTCGATGGAAGACGAGGCGGTGATCGCCGAGCTCACGCAGATTCGCGGCATCGGCCGCTGGACGGCGGAGATGTTCCTGATCTTCAATCTGTCGCGCCCGGATGTCCTGCCGCTCGACGACCTGGGACTGATCCGTGCGATCAGCGTCAACTATTTCAGCGGTGAGCCGGTCACGCGCAGCGAAGCGCGCGAAGTCGCCGCCAACTGGGAGCCGTGGCGTACCGTCGCCACCTGGTATATGTGGCGTAGTCTGGACCCGCTGCCGGTCGACTACTGAAGAACAAGAAACGGAATCAGATCAAAAACTATCGACTGTTAAAAATTGATAGTTGAGAAATGGTTTTGACATCGGCGAGCGCGGTTAGAATACGCGCTGCCGGTAAGTCCAAGGATTACAACCAATGAAGACCACCTTTCTGGATTTCGAACAGCCGATCGCTGAACTCGAAGCGAAGATCGAAGAATTGCGCTTCGTGCAGGACGATTCGGCCGTCGATATTTCGGAAGAGATCGAGCGGCTGTCCAAGAAAAGTCAACAGCTCACCAAAGATCTGTACGCGAACCTCACGCCGTGGCAGGTTTCGCAAATCGCTCGCCATCCGCAACGTCCATACACGTTCGACTACGTGAACGAGCTGTTCACCGATTTCCACGAACTGCACGGTGACCGCAACTATGCGGACGACCTGTCGATCGTCGGCGGCCTTGCGCGTTTCAACGGCCAGGCCTGCATGGTGATCGGCCATCAGAAGGGCCGCGACACCAAGGAGCGCGCGCTGCGCAACTTCGGCATGCCGCGTCCGGAAGGCTATCGCAAGGCCGAACGTCTGATGCGTCTCGCCGAAAAATTCGGCTTGCCGATTTTCACCTTCATCGACACGCCGGGCGCGTATCCGGGCATTGGCGCGGAAGAGCGCGGTCAGTCGGAGGCGATCGGCCGCAATCTGTACGTGATGGCTGAATTGAAGACGCCGCTGATCGCGACGATCATCGGTGAAGGCGGTTCGGGCGGCGCGCTGGCCATTGCTGTGGGCGACAGCGTGCTGATGCTGCAATTCTCGACCTATTCGGTGATTTCGCCGGAAGGCTGCGCATCGATTCTGTGGAAGAGCGCCGCGAAAGCGCCGGAAGCCGCGGAAGCGCTTGGCCTGACCGCGCATCGGCTGAAGGCGCTCGGTTTGATCGACAAGATCGTCAACGAGCCGCTCGGCGGCGCGCATCGCGATCCGAAGGGCATGGCCGCCATGCTGCGCCGTGCGCTTGCCGATTCGCTGCGCCAGTTCCAGGGCATGAGCATCAATGACCTGCGCCAACGCCGTTTCGAACGGTTGATGTCGTACGGCAAGTTCAAGGAAACGACGCCGGGTGCCTAAGCCCGCGCGCGTTCTCTTTCGTCCTTCAGCGCCCAGCGTGCGAGCGACGTGACTTCCACCGCCGAAACATCTGCCGACCGCCTCGTTATCGAGGCGGTCGGCTTTTCGTTGTCCAGGCTTTCCGCAACCGCCCGTATTGCGATTGCGTTTAGCGGCGGCGTGGATTCGAGCGTGCTGCTCGATGCCGCAGTGCGTGTCGCTGGCGCGTCGCGCTGCGTGGCGTTGCACGTGCATCACGGCCTGAGCGCTCATGCGGATGCGTGGCTCGCGCATTGCGACGCGTTCGCGCGGGAGCGTGGCGTCGAGTTCGCTGCGGAGCGCGTCGTGGTGTCGCGTGACACGGGTGTGAGCGTCGAGGCCGCCGCGCGCGATGCGCGTTATCGCGCGCTCGAAGGCATGTGCGCGTCGCGCGGTGTCGCCACGCTCTGGCTCGCGCAACATGCGGACGATCAGGCGGAAACGGTGCTGCTGCAGTTGCTGCGGGGTGCCGGCCTCGCGGGTCTTGCCGCGATGGCGCCGGAGTATTTGCCGGCGAAGGCGTCGGCAACACGCGTGCGGCCTTTGCTACATCTGCTGCGTGCGCAGCTCGAACAATATGCGAGCGAGCGTGCGCTACGCTGGATCGACGACGAGTCGAATGCGGACACGCGCTATGCGCGCAACGCGTTGCGCCACGATGTGATGCCGGCGCTCGCTGTCCACTTTCCCGGCTTTCGTGACGCACTGGCTCGCACGGCGGCACACGCGGCGTCCGCGCAGCGCTTGCTCGATGAACTCGCGCGCATCGACATGGAAGCCACATCACGCGACGAAGGACGCGCGCTCTCGCACGACGCCTTGCTCGCGCTCGACGACGACCGCGCGCTTAACCTCATGCGCTACTGGATGCGCACGCTGGGCCTCGCCGCTGCGTCGAGCGTGCGTCTTGGCGACGCGCTGCGTCAACTGCGCGAAATCGGCGCGGCGGGTGAGGGCCATGCGCTGCGTGTCGATCACGCGGGTCATGCATTGCGCAGCTACCGCGGCCTCGTGTACTGGGAATCCGGAGACAGCAGCGAGCCCGCCGACGAAACCGCGCTCGCCCCGCGCGCGGTCGGCGAACTGGCATGGCAGGGCGAGTCGGTCTGGCGCTTGCCGCAATGGCGCGGCACGTTCGTATTCGCCGATGCGGCCGCGGGCGAGCCCGACGCGATGCCTATCAGTCTTTTGCGGGGCGCTGTGTTGAGCGCACGCTCGCGCAGCGGCGGCGAACGGATGCGCACGGGTGCGGCGCGCAATGCGCCGGGCCGCACCCTGAAAAACCTGTTCCAGGAGCGCGGTATTCCCGCGTGGAAACGCGACGTGCCACTGCTCTACGTCGGCGAGGAGCTGCTGTTCGTGCCCCTGCTCGGGGTGAATCGCGCTGCGTTGCCAGAGCAGCCCGACGAGGCTGGATCACACGTCAGCATAGCGTGGCGCGAAGATCTGCTGATCGCCTGACCGGCCGGTCGGACACCCCGATGAGCTAACCGGTGAATCCGCAAACGTGGCGCAAATCCGCGTGAAACAAGCCTTTGCCGCCCTTATTGAACGCATTTCGATGGCCTTTGCGGCTTGTCTTTTTACGCTCGATCGGGTAATTTAGCTTGTTTGCCCGACCGCTTTTGCCGTCGCTTTTACCGGTCTGCGATCGTGATCCGTCGTTTCCGATAAGCCATCAGCGATCATTCCCGGGCAAATCCGCGCGTGCTGCACGCGTGCTGCATTTACGCCGCCACACATTTTGCCGTCGTTCACAAGACGTTGCGCTCCTGTGCTTTTGTGCGGTCGTCTCCAGCGCGCCAGCGCGGTTTCTCCTCCAGTTCAGAACGACAATGGCACTCATCGTACACAAATACGGCGGCACCTCGATGGGCTCGGTCGAGCGCATCAAGAACGTCGCCAGGCGCGTCGCGAAATGGCACAAGGCTGGCCACAAGATGGTCGTCGTGCCGTCGGCGATGTCCGGCGAAACCAACCGTTTGCTCGGTCTCGCGAAAGAAATCACGGCTCAGCCGAGCCCGCGCGAACTCGACATGATCGCCGCTACGGGCGAGCAGGTCAGCTCCGGACTGCTCGCCATCGCGCTGCAGGAAGCCGGCGTCGACGCGGTCAGCTACGCCGGCTGGCAAGTGCCGGTCAAAACGGATAGCGCATTCACGAAAGCGCGTATCAGCGAAATCGACGGCGAGCGCGTGCTGCGCGATCTCGACGCGGGCAAGGTGGTGGTGATCACCGGCTTCCAGGGCATCGATCCTGACGGCAATATCACTACGCTCGGCCGCGGCGGTTCGGATACGTCGGCGGTCGCCGTCGCGGCTGCGCTGAAGGCTGACGAGTGCCTGATCTACACGGACGTCGACGGTGTCTACACGACCGACCCGCGCGTGGTGGAAGAAGCACGCCGGCTCGATCGCGTGACGTTCGAAGAAATGCTGGAAATGGCAAGCCTGGGTTCGAAGGTGCTGCAGATCCGCTCGGTGGAATTCGCCGGCAAATATCAGGTGAAAACGCGTGTGCTGTCGAGCCTGACCGATCCGCTGATGCCGCTCGACGCTGAAATGAAGTCGGGCACCCTGATTACTTTTGAAGAAGACGAGACCATGGAAAAAGCAGTCATCTCGGGTATCGCGTTTCAGCGCGATGAAGCTCGCATCGCCGTGATGGGTGTGCCCGACAAGCCGGGCATCGCGTATCAGATTCTCGGCCCGGTGGCGGACGCGAATATCGACGTCGACATGATCATTCAGAACCAGAGCGTGGATGGTAAAACGGCGTTCACGTTCACGGTCGGCCGTGGCGACTATCAGCGCGCCATGGACATCCTCACGGGCCAGGTGAAGGGCCACGTGCAGGCCGAGCAGGTGCTGGGCGATCCGAAGGTGTCGAAGGTGTCGGTGGTCGGCGTCGGCATGCGCTCGCACGTCGGTATCGCGAGCACCATGTTCCGCACGCTGTCGGAAGAGGGCATCAACATCCAGATGATCTCGACCTCCGAAATCAAGATCTCGGTATTGATTGACGAGAAGTACATGGAGCTCGCTGTGCGCGCGCTGCATAAAGCGTTCGAACTGGATCAGGCGTAAGTAGCTTTGGGCAACGGAGTGGACAGGAGCGCTCCGTTTGTTTTGCGCGGTCGATGTGAATAAATTGCGTCATCGATGACAAAACTGGCACAAAAAATGTTCGCCAGACATTGACCTTCGCAGTTCGGCCCGCTATTATCTTGGCTTCGTCGCGCTGACTCCCTGCGCGACCGAAAGTTTGGGAGACGTGGCCGAGAGGTCGAAGGCACTCCCCTGCTAAGGGAGCATCTGGGCCAAAACCTGGATCGAGGGTTCGAATCCCTCCGTCTCCGCCAGCGATGGTGGCAAACCCCGCAGAGTTTAGGCTCTGCGGGGTTTTGTTTTTTGGGGCGCATTATTCGATACGTCCTTTCTGCCCGCGTAGTCATAGCCCATCAAACCCTTCTATCACCGGTTTCCGCCGCGTGCGGTGGATGCCCCTCTCGGTTCGGAGAACCAAGCCGCAGTTTCTGCGAGATGATTGGGATCTGTCTGGTAGTCGAACGGCCGTAGCGCGCTACGTTGATAACACCGGCAAACATCGGGCCGAGCTCTGCGATGATCTCGACCCGATGCAAGTATTAGCGGGCGTTTGAATGTTTCATGTCCTCTAATCATCGATGGCCGTCCTTGTGACGAAAAATATGTACAACGAACCGATCTGTTGCATCGTGCAACCTGCCGAACAAAGTGCGCCGAGTAGGGGTAGGGCGGCTCAATCTCTTGCCTGGAGGTCAACCTGCATGCCAAAAAACACGGAGCCTCCGCTAACTGCCCCTTCGCTATCAACATACTCACACACCACGAATGTGAAGGGTATTTCGTACCATGCCGCTGACCGATGAAGTGCTCATGCGACGCTTTAAAGTCCTTATTTTTTCGATATTCTGGATTGGCTGTCTGATCGGCCTGGCTATCTCTATTGACGACACAAAAGATTTTCTCTACGCGGCCGTCAAAGCCCCTGGTCGAGTCGTCCCGCTAAATGCGGGTGGCAGTCATCCGCAGATCGAATATGTAAACAAAAAAGGGGAGCGCGTTTCATACCCTCAGGGCGGGTGGATTGCTGGCTATAAGGTCGGCGACCGGGTCACCGTTCTCTATCTGGAATATTCCCCCAATCCCCGTCCGACGATTGGTCGGGTTGGTGCGATCTGGTTTCCGAGTATTTTATTGACTGCATTTGTTGTAGGTATTCCGGCCATAGGGCTGTTTAATTTATTGATTGTGAAGTTTCCTGGGAAAGGGGATCACAGCAAATGGCGTATCTGAGGCAAAGCAAGTGGACCTATGATACAAGCGCGACGCTGGGTCTCAGTCTGGGTTTTTCCGTGATATCGGGCAGTATGATATCGTTGAATGATCCAGACAGAAATCCGCACCACTTCCATTTTGGCGCGTTCGGCGTTGGGATTTCTCGAGGCCTTGCTCTGACGAGAATAGAAGTTCCTCAGATAATAGTCAGGAACTATGATTTTTCTGGCTCGGTCGCTCTGTATGACGTGATAATCACGCACGTTGCGCCGCTCGCGAACGAAACAACTTGCCACGAAAGTGTCCGCCTATCCTTTTCGACCATGAAGCAGGAATATATCGTTCAGAATCCTCTCGGCGGCAGCGGTGGGACGGTGACGGCCATGATGTATATCAAAGAAAATAGCACCGTCAGATAGAGCAACGCTGCTGTAAGACGACATTGAAGAGACTGTCCATCTGGACGGGGCGCGCCGAATAACGATGGCCTGATGGCGGCGGCAACCCTGCGTGTCCGCCAATGTGCGCCTGCTCGGCCGTCAAGCGCTGCAGCACGCGGCGCCACGAGGACGAAACCTGAGCCGTTACGAACACCCGCACCGATTACAACACCACCCCTTCTTCACCAAAACCTCATCCAATGTAACGAGACGTAACCAGTCACGCGCGAGTGCGATGTTATGCATCAGTTATTACAAAGTTGAAATACGCTGGACAGCGCCTTGCGTTATATTGCCGCCAACAACACATTCTTCCAAAGGGTGATCGATGAAGTCCGCTCGTTTTGTTCCGCTTCTGATCGGGGTTTTCGCGTTGGGCGCGTCGGGTGCTGCAATGGCCGGCGGTCTCAACGTGGGTGTCAACATCGGCATTCCCGCGCCGGTTTACGTCGCGCCGGCACCGGTCTATGCACCGCCGCCGCCGCCTCCGCCGCCGGTCGTGTATCAACCGGCTCCCGTGTACTACGGCGGCCCGTCGATCGTAATCGGCTGGCATGGCGACCGCTATTGGGACGGCCGCCGCTACTGGGCGCGCGATGACTGGTATCGCCATCATCCCCCGGGGCGTTACAACTATGGCCACGACCATTACGATAATCGTCGCGGCTGGCATTGAGCGTCCAGACAGGGATTGATCGAACCGCGAAGTCAAAGAAAAGCCGCCCGGGAGGGCGGTTTTTCTATTGGGCTTCCGCAACAGGCTAGCGAAACACAGCTGCTCGAACAGAGCGCCACACGCTCAAGCGAATCACACTCTCACTCCGCAACAGCAGCCATGCCGCCCACCACCGCATTAAAGCCGCTATCGACGTGCACGATTTCCGCGGTCACGCCGGCCGCCAGATCCGACAGCAGGAAAGCCGCCGTGTTGCCGACCTGTTCGATCGTCACATTGCGCCTGAGCGGCGCATTCTGTTCGACGAACTCGAGAATCTTGCCGAAGCCCTTGATGCCGCTCGCAGCCAGCGTCTTGATCGGGCCCGCCGAAATGCCGTTGACGCGCACGCCTTTGGCGCCGAGCGAGACCGCCAGATACCGCACGCTCGCTTCGAGCGAAGCCTTGGCGAGACCCATCGTGTTGTAGTTCGGAATCGCGCGCTCGGCGCCGAGATAGCTCAGCGTGAGCAACGACGCGTCCGGTGTGAACATGGACTGCGCGGCCTTGGCGAGCGCGGGGAAGCTGTACGCTGAGATGTCATGCGCGATGCGGAAATTTTCGCGCGTCATGCCGTCGAGGAAATTACCGGCAATCGCTTCACGCGGCGCAAAGCCGATCGAGTGGACCAGACCGTCGAGGCCGTCCCAGTGTTGCTTCAGCGAAGCGAAGAGGGCGTCGATCTGCGCGTCGTCGGCGACGTCGCAGGGGAACACCAGTTCGCTGCCGAACTCGCCGGCGAACTCCGTGATGCGGTCCTTGAAGCGCTCGCCGACATAGGTGAACGCCAACTCGGCGCCTTCGCGCCTGCAGGCTTGCGCGATACCGTATGCAATCGAGCGGTTCGACAACAAGCCGGTCAGCAGGATACGTTTGCCAGCGAGGAAGCCCATGGAATCTCCTGTTCAGATCGGCGTGCCTCACACGTCGACGCTGTGTGCAACCGGCGTGCGGATCGCGCAGGTTTATTGGGTAGAATTCTCTCACACTGCAATTGCCCACTGATCAACAAGACCTCTATGACGACTGGCTCGCGAAGGGTTCCAACGCCTCGTGCACTTCAGTGCAGCGTGATTCACAGACCCTCGCGCGCCGGCTGCGCGCTCGTGCCGCGTTCATGGCGCTCCCTCTGCGCGGCCATGATGTGCGGCGTGCTGGCGGTGGCCGGGTTGCTCGTGGCGCCGAGGGCGCAGGCGGTCCATGCGATCGCGCAATACGGCGACCCGAAATATCCGGCGAATTTCAAGCACTTCGACTACGTCAACCCGGACGCACCGAAGGGCGGCACGCTGGTGCTGGCCAATCCGAGCCGCCTCACGAGCTTCGATAAATTCAATCCGTTCACACTGCGCGGCAATACGGCGCCCGGTGTGGACCTGCTGTTCGAAAGCCTCACCACCGGCAGCAGCGACGAAGTGGCGTCCGCCTACGGGCTGCTCGCCGACGACATCAGCATCGCGCCGGACGGCTTGTCCGTCACCTTCCACATCAATCCGCGCGCGCGCTTTTCGAACGGCGAGCCGGTCACCGCCGACGACGTCAAGTTTTCGCTCGATACGCTGAAGAGCCCGCAGGCCGCGCCGCAATTCGCATCGATCTTCGGCGAGATCACGCGCGCGGTGGTCGTCGATTCGCAGACGATCCGCTTCGAGTTTCGCCAGCGCAATCGCGAGTTGCCGTTACTTGCGGGCGGTATGCCGGTGTTCTCGCGCAAGTGGGGGATGAAGCCGGACGGCAGCCGGATTCGGTTCGACCAGCTCGCGTTCGAAAAGCCGATCAGCAGCGGTCCCTATCTGATCGAGCAGTACGACAACGGCCGAACGATCACGTACCGGCGCGACCCGAATTACTGGGGCGCGGCGCTGCCGGTGCGTGTCGGCACGAATAACTTCGATCATATTGTCTACAAGCTGTATTCGGACAGCACGGCGCGTCTGGAAGCGTTCAAAGCGGGCGAGTACGACGTACTGGTCGAGTATGTCGCGCGCAATTGGGTTCGGCGTGACGTTGGCAAGAAGTTCGATAACGGCGAGCTGATCAAACAGGTGTTTCCGCAACATAACGGCACCGGCATGCAGGGCTTCATGCTCAACACGCGGCGGCCTTTGTTTCAGGACGTGCGCGTGCGCAAGGCGCTCGATCTCGCGCTCGACTTTCAGTGGCTCAACCGCCAGTTGTTCTTCAATCAGTACACGCGTATCGACAGTTTCTTCGCCAATACCGATCTGCAGGCGAAGGGGTTGCCGTCGCCAGGCGAGCTGGCGTTACTCGAACCGTGGCGCGCGAAGCTCGACCCGGCGGTGTTCGGTCCGCCGCCGAAGCAGCCGGACACCGATCCGCCCGGCTCGCTGCGCGCCAATCTGTTGCAGGCGCGCGCGCTATTGCAGCAGGCCGGCTGGACCTATCGCGACGGCGCGTTGCGTAATGCCAAAGGCGAGCCGTTCCGCTTCGAGATTCTGGACGACTCCGGCTCGTCCGCGCAGATGGAGCCGATCGTCGCGACCTTCATCCGCAATCTGCAGAAGCTCGGCATCGAAGCCACGTTTCGCGTGTCGGATTTCGCGGTCTATCAGAAGCGTCTGGACAGCTTCGATTTCGACACCACGACGATCCGGATGCCGGACGTGCAGGTGCCCGGTTCGGAGCAGATCGAGCGCTTCGGCAGCAAGGCCGCGGATACGCAAGGCTCCGACAACATGATCGGGCTGAAGTCGCCCGCGGTCGATGCCATTCTGAGCGCGCTCGTGCATGCGCAGACCCGCGAGCAACTGATCGATGCCACCCACGCGCTCGACCGCGTGCTGATGCATGGCTACTATGTCGTGCCGCATTGGTACAGCGCGACGCACCGGGTGGCGTTCAAGCGCGGCCTCGCGTGGCCAAAAACATTGCCCCTGTACTATTCAGCAGAAGGCTGGATCACGTCGACGTGGTGGTTCGCGCAGCCGCAAGCCCAGGCCCAGCCGCGCTAACGCGTCATTCATTCATCGCCTTCGCACCGGAACCGCCGCTATGTGGAGCTACATCCTCAAACGCCTGCTGCTCATGATCCCGACCCTGCTCGGCGTGCTGACGCTGACTTTCGCCGTGATCCAGTTCGTCCCCGGCGGCCCGGTCGAGCAGATGCAGCACGAATTGCGCAAAGGCGCGGAGAACGGTGCGCCGTTCGGTTTGCGCGCGCATAGCGGCGTCGACGCGCAGCAGATCGCGCAACTGAAGGCGCTCTACGGCTTCGACAAACCGCCGCTCGAGCGCTATGTGCTGATGCTCAAGCGCTTCTCCACTTTCGATCTCGGCCAGAGCTATTTCCGCCATCAAAGCGTGTGGTCGCTGATCGTCTCCAAGCTGCCGGTGTCGATCAGCATCGGCTTATGGACGTTCTTTCTGACGTATCTGATATCGGTGCCGCTCGGCATTGCCAAGGCGATCCGCAACGGCTCGCGCTTCGACGTCGCAACGAGCCTCGTGGTGCTGATCGGCTACGCGATTCCGGGCTTTGTGCTGGGCGTGTTGCTGCTCGTGCTGTTTGGTGGCGGCACGTTCCTGCAACTGTTTCCGCTGCGCAATCTCACGTCGGACAACTGGGCTCAATTGAGTGTCGCCGGCAAGGTGCTCGACTATCTGTGGCATATCGCGTTGCCGATCACGGCCTCGGTCGTGGGCAGTTTCGCGGTGGTCACCATGCTGACGAAAAACGCTTTTCTCGACGAGATCCGCAAACAATACGTGCTGACCGCGCGCGCCAAAGGTCTGTCCGAAAAGCGCGTGCTATGGAAGCACGTGTTCCGCAATGCGCTGTTGCCGCTGATCGTCGGGTTTCCGGCCGCGTTCATCGGCGCGTTCTTTACCGGCAGTCTGCTGATCGAAACGCTGTTTTCGCTCGACGGGCTCGGGCTGCTGTCGTATGAATCGGTGGTGCGGCGCGACTATCCGGTCGTGCTCGGCACGCTGTATCTGTTCACGCTGATCGGTCTTGCAACCAAGCTGATTTCCGATCTTTGCTATGTGTGGGTCGATCCCCGCATCCAATTCGAACAACTGGAGCGCTGATGAATCGAGCCCGTCTTTCCGCCGATGCGTCGGCGCGCGCCGAAACCGCGCGCGCGTTCGTCTCGCCTTCGCCTGCGCGCCGTGTCTGGCAGCGCTTTCGCCAGCAGCGCCTGGGCTACTGGAGTCTGATCGTATTCGTGGTGGCGTTCGCGGCGAGTCTGGCTGGTCCGCTGTGGTCGAACGACAAGCCGCTCGTGGTGCGCTATGAGGGCAACCTGTATTTCCCGATGTTCAAGACCTACGCGGAAACCACGTTCGGCGGCGATTTCCCGACGCCGGCCGATTATCTCGATCCGTATGTCAAGCAGCGCTTCGACGCGCCGGGCAATTTCGCGCTGTATCCGCCGAATCGCTACTACTACGACACGCTGAACTACTTTTCGAAGGCGCCGAACCCGGCCCCGCCGTCGCGCGACAACTGGCTCGGCACCGACGACCGTGGCCGCGACCTGTTCGCGCGTTTGCTGTACGGCTTCCGGGTGTCGGTGGAATTCGGGCTGGTGCTGACGCTGATCGGCACGATACTCGGAATTGCGGCGGGCGCCGTGCAGGGTTATTTCGGAGGACGTATCGATATCATCGGGCAGCGTTTGATCGAAATATGGAGCGCGATGCCCGAGCTTTATCTGCTGATCATCTTTTCGTCGATCTTCGAGCCGGGCTTCATTCTGCTGATCGTGCTGCTCTCGCTGTTCGGCTGGATCGGCCTGTCCGACTATGTGCGCGCGGAGTTTCTGCGCAATCGCCACCAGGATTATGTGCGCGCGGCACGTGCGATGGGGCTGTCGAACTGGCAGATCATGTGGCGGCATGTGCTGCCCAATAGCTTGACGCCGGTCATCACCTTCCTGCCGTTTCGCATGAGCGGCGCCATTCTCGCGCTGACGAGCCTCGACTTTCTCGGTCTGGGCGTACCGTCGCCGACGCCGAGCCTCGGTGAACTGCTCGCGCAAGGCAAGGCGAATCTCGACGCGTGGTGGATTTCACTGTCTACCTTCGGCGTACTGGTAGCGATGTTGCTGCTGCTGACCTTCATGGGCGATGCGTTGCGCAACGCGCTCGACACACGCATCTCCGATGCCATGCGCGCCGGAGGCAATCAATGAGCGCCGGCTTGCAGAACAACGCACCGCAGGCCGCGACGCCGCTGCTCGAGCTGGAGCATCTGCACGTGCGCTTTGGCGACACGGTCGCGGTGAAGGACGTCACGCTCGCGATCCAGCGGGGCGAGCGGGTGGCGCTGGTCGGCGAATCGGGGTCGGGCAAAAGCGTGACCGCGCTGTCGATCCTGCGCCTGCTGAGCGACGCGCAGGTGAGCGGCTCGATCCGTTTCGACGGCGAAGACCTGCTTGCCAAAAGCGAGCGCGAAATGCGCGGCATGCGCGGCTCCGATATCGCGATGATCTTTCAGGAGCCGATGACCGCACTCAATCCGCTCTATACGGTCGGCGACCAGATCGCGGAAACCATCGTCGTGCATGATGGCGTAAGCGCGCACGAGGCGCGCAAACGCGCGGTGGCGCTGCTGGGGCGCACCGGCATTGCCGAACCGGGCAAGCGCGTGAACAGCTATCCGCATCAGCTTTCCGGCGGCCAGCGTCAGCGCGCGATGATCGCAATGGCGCTGGCGTGCCGTCCGCGTCTGCTGCTGGCCGACGAGCCGACCACCGCGCTCGACGTCACGATTCGCGCACAGATTGTCGAACTGCTGCTCGAATTGCAACGCGACGAAGCGGAAAAGCGCGGCATGGCGGTTCTGCTGATCACGCACGATCTGAATCTGGTGCGCCACTTCGCGCAACGCATCGCGGTGATGGAGAAGGGCGTTCTGGTGGAAAGCGGGCCCGTCGAGCAGGTCTTCGGGGCGCCGCAGCACCCATACACGCAGCGTCTGCTGGCGAGCCGCCCGGAACGCACGGTTGTGCCGGTGCTGCCGATTGCGCCGGTGGTGCTCGAAGGGCGCGACATCTCGGTCGATTTCAAAACGAAGCTGCCGGGCTTCAGCGGCTGGTTTCGCTCGGGGCGGTTTCGCGCGGTCGCGGACGCCAATGTGTCCGTGCGGCAGGGTGAAACGCTTGGGATCGTCGGCGAATCGGGTTCGGGCAAATCGACGCTGGCGATGGCGTTGCTCGGTCTGCAGCGCACCGTGCACGGCGAGATCGAGTTTCAGGGCAGGCCGCTCGGCAGCTATCGCGGCGCCGAACAGACCGCCTTGCGCTCGAATATGCAGGTCGTCTTTCAGGATCCGTTCAGTTCGCTGTCGCCGCGCCAGACCATCGAACGCATAGTGGGCGAAGGGCTTGCGCTGCACCGGCCGGCCATGACGCCGCAAGCGCGGCGCGACAAGGTGATCGCGGTACTGCGCGAAGTCGGCCTCGACCGCACGGTGCTGCAACGCTATCCGCACGAATTTTCCGGCGGCCAGCGTCAGCGGATCGCCATTGCGCGCGCGCTGGTGCTGGAGCCGCGCATTCTGATCCTCGACGAACCGACCAGCGCGCTCGACGTTTCCATTCAGCAGCAGGTGTTGAAACTGCTCACCGGGTTGCAGCAGAAGTACAACCTGGGCTTCGTTTTCATCAGTCACGATCTGGCTGTTATCGGGGCGATGGCGCATCGTGTCGCGGTCATGCAAAACGGTTCGATCGTGGAAACGGGGGGCGTTGAGGAAATTTTTGCGAGACCCGCGCACCCCTACACTCGAAAGCTGCTGAAAGCAGCTCTTGACCATTGATTTTTCACCCTTTCACCAATTGGGTGCGTGTCTCGATTGATTTTTTCTATTTGTTTTGACACGTGAATACTTACTGGCTAGTATCGACCAAACTTTTTCCGTAGCTCCCTGATTCTTAGGCAAAAAATACCGACCAATGCAGCACAGAAACCTAACCCAGGCTGGTACGCGCGTCGTCGCCGGGATGTTCATTGGCGTCTTGATGGCAGCAACTCCCGGCGCGTTCGCCGACGAAGTAAGCAGTTTCAATCAGAATGCCTCATATTCGACCCTCAGCGGGTCGAATTCTTTGCCCACTTCCAATTCGCAAACCACCGCGCCGGAAAGCGACAGCGGCGCCAAATCGTTTCTTTCCGGCATGGCCGGAAAAGCGGGCGACGTGGTGGTCGGCGCGCTGAACATGATCGGCGTGCGCTACCGCTGGGGCGGCAATACACCGGATTCCGGGCTCGATTGCAGCGGCTTCGTGCGCTACGTGTTCCAGGACACGCTCGGTATGGCGCTGCCGCGCCGCGCCGAGGAAATGAGCCGCGTCGGCGAGAAGGTTCGCGTGAGCGACCTGAAGCCGGGCGATCTGGTGTTCTTCAACACCATGCGCCGCACGTTCTCGCACGTTGGCATCTATATCGGCGACAACAAGTTCGTGCATTCGCCTTCCACGGGCAGCACGATCCGTGTCGACGACATGGATAGCGGCTACTGGGAAAAGCGCTTTACCGGCGCGCGCCGGATCGAGACGTCCTATCAGGACGGCCAGGATCTGCGCAAGCGCGTGAACGCGGCGATCGGCGGCAATCAGTAAGGGATAGTGTGGCCCGGTCTGTGGCCCATTCCGCGGCGGTTCCGGCGTAAAAAAGCCTGCTTCGTTCGAAGCAGGCTTTTTGCATTTGAGCGGCCAACGAGCCGCTTCGCAGAGCGCTTCAGGTCCGCTACGTCGCTACGCGACTCGCTGCCAGCTTGCGCTGCAACTCCGGCATCATCTTCGCCACCGCTTCTTCGCCGGCCAGAATCGCGGCGTTGCGCTGGGAGAAATCGCTGCCGCTCATGGCGGCCAGATTCGGCCGGATCACGACGTCGGCGTACTTGTCGAGTTCATAGGCCTTGATCGTCTGGCCCATGATCGTGAAGGTTTGCATCAGCACGTCGAACGAGCTGGCCGTCAGGCCGCTTTCCGGGCGCTGCGAGATATCCACGGCGATCACGAAATCCGCGCCCATCTTGCGTGCGAACGACGCCGGCACCGGGCTCACCAGCCCGCCGTCCACATACTCGTGTCCGCCGATCTTCACCGGCTCGAAAATCGACGGCACGCTGCACGACGCACGCACCGCGACGCCGGTATTGCCGCGCTGGAACAGGATCGGCTGGCCGGTTTTCAGGTCGGTCGCGACCACGCCGAGCGGCTTGGCCATTTTCTCGATCGGACGGTTGTTGAGCGTCGTGTTCAGGTAGTTCTGCAACGCGACGCCTTGCAGGAAGCCGCGCGTGCGAAACGGCATGGCCCAGTCGCTGATCGATGCTTCGTCCATGCTCAAGGCGAGCTTGTTGAGCGCGAAGCCGTTCATGCCCGACGCGTACAACGCACCGACCACCGAACCCGCACTGGTGCCGGCCACCAGGTCGATCTGGATATTGCGCGCCTCGAGCCCCTTGATCACGCCGATGTGCGCGAAGCCGCGCGCGGCGCCGCCGCCCAGCGCGAGCGCGACGCGCAGCGGCCGCTGTGGCTTGTCGAGTGGTGGCGTGTTGGTGGTGGGCGTGGCGGCAACGGGCGTGCTATCGGTTTTGCCGCCGGTGGTGGTGCAGGCGGCCAGCACCGCGGAGGCGGCGGCCAATGAAAAGTTGCGGCGGGCGAGGCGAGGCGATGAGGGTTTCAACGAGTTCTCCAGCAACGGCGCGGGCAACGCAATCGGCGTCACCCTTGCCGCGATCAGGCAGATAGTCAGACGACAGGATCGCCGGCGGCGATACCAAGGCGCTGTGGATTGAACTCCGGCCGCAGCGCGCGCACATCATAAATCAAAGCCAGGTGCGCGCGGCGGCGCGGTAATGAAACGTTGCAGAGGAAACGCTCGGGCGCTGCGCGACGCGGCACGCGGGCCGCATTGGCCGTTCGGACGAGGGCAGGCAACCCGCTTGCGGAAGGTATAATTCGCCTCTCGCATTTATTTCCTTCGTGTCCATGCGCGGCGCCTGCCTGCCGCACGGGCGCGGTCCGCTGCCACGCTTCACGGGCTGCTTCACGGGCTATGTCCCACCCAGGCGCCGGCGCCTGTCTTCCGAGTAACCGCTAATGACCACCTCTGTTCGCACCCGTTTCGCACCGAGTCCCACCGGCTTCATCCACCTCGGCAACATTCGCTCCGCGCTTTACCCGTGGGCGTTCGCGCGCAAGATGAACGGGATCTTCGTGCTGCGGATCGAGGACACCGACGTCGAGCGCTCCACAACTGAATCCGTCGACGCCATTCTCGAAGGCATGGCGTGGCTCGGCCTCGATTTCGACGAAGGTCCGTTCTACCAGATGCAGCGCATGGACCGTTACCGCGAAGTGCTCAAGCAGATGCAGGACGCGGGGCTGGTGTACCCGTGCTACATGTCGACGGAAGAACTGGACGCGCTGCGCGAACGCCAGCGCGAAGCCGGCGAAAAGCCGCGCTATGACGGCACGTGGCGCCCGGAGCCGGGCAAGGTGCTGCCGGAGCCGCCCGCGGGCGTGCAGCCGGTGCTGCGCTTCCGTAACCCGCTCAACGGCGTGGTGGCATGGGACGACGCCGTGAAGGGCCGCATCGAGATTTCGAACGAGGAACTCGACGACCTCGTGATCGCGCGGCCGGACGGCACGCCGACCTACAACTTCTGCGTGGTGGTCGACGATCTGGATATGCGTATCACGCACGTGATTCGCGGCGACGATCACGTCAACAACACGCCGCGGCAGATCAACATTCTGCGCGCGCTCGGCGGCGAGCCGCCGGTCTACGCACACTTGCCGACCGTGCTGAACGAGCAGGGCGAGAAGATGAGCAAGCGCCACGGCGCGATGAGCGTGATGGGTTATCGCGACGCCGGTTACCTGCCGGAGGCGGTGGTCAACTATCTGGCGCGTCTGGGCTGGTCGCATGGCGACGCGGAAATCTTCTCGCGTGAACAGTTCGTCGAGTGGTTCGATCTGGAGCATCTGGGCAAGTCCCCGGCCCAATACGACCACGACAAGCTGAACTGGCTGAATGCGCACTACATCAAGGAAGCCGACAACGCGCGCCTCGCGGAGTTGGCGCGCCCCTTCTTCGCTGCGCTCGGTATCGACGAAGCCACGCTTGCCCAGGGCGCCGATCTGACAGCCGTGGTGGGCTTGCTGAAGGATCGCGCATCGACGGTAAAGGAAATCGCAGAGAATGCCGCGATGTTCTATCGTGCGCCGGCGCCGGACGCCGAGTCCCTCGCGCAGCACGTGACCGACGCGGTGCGTCCGGCGCTCGCCGATCTGGCCGCCGCGCTCAAGACAGTAGAGTGGACCAAGGAGGCAATCGCGGCGGCATTGAAGGGCACGCTCGGCACGCACAAGTTGAAGATGCCGCAGCTTGCCATGCCGGTGCGTCTGCTGGTGGCGGGCACCACGCACACGCCGTCGATCGATAGCGTTCTGATGCTGTTCGGGCGTGATGTCGTGGTGAGCCGTATCGAAAAAGCGCTGGCCTGAGCGCGTTTGCATGCGACTTGCGAAAAAAGTCGCATGCAATTGCTCAAAGGGTATTTACAAAGCGAAAATTGGCCTCTAAAATCTCGTTTCTGTTCTGCAAGGGGGTATAGCTCAGCTGGGAGAGCGCTTGCATGGCATGCAAGAGGTCAGCGGTTCGATCCCGCTTACCTCCACCATCAGAGCAGAATGAAGTCGTCCCGAAGTCTGGGGCTTGTAGCAAAAAAGACTTCACAAACAGTTGTAACGTAGTTAAAATAGCGGTCTTCGCAGTTGACGAAACGAAATAACTGACAAGTTAGCGTAAGTTGGCAGCGAGTTAAAGACAGATCTGAAAAGATTATGTCCCCTTCGTCTAGAGGCCTAGGACATCACCCTTTCACGGTGAGTACAGGGGTTCGAATCCCCTAGGGGACGCCAAACATCAGCGTCGCTTTAGTGTTCCGAGTTCAACTCGGTGGGCAGTAAAGTGGCGCAGCTTGCAGAGAAATAACCGACGCTCGCAAGCTAGGGTGTAAAGACTGGAGTGGTAGTTCAGTCGGTTAGAATACCGGCCTGTCACGCCGGGGGTCGCGGGTTCGAGTCCCGTCCACTCCGCCAGACAAAGCCCGTTCATCCAAACTTGAACGGGCTTTTTCATTAAAGGTATAAGCAGTACGTTGTCCCCTTCGTCTAGAGGCCTAGGACATCACCCTTTCACGGTGAGTACAGGGGTTCGAATCCCCTAGGGGACGCCAGAGCATCTGGCGTCGTTCGGTTGGAAGTATGAGCGATGCAGTGTGACGCAGTGATAAATGAGCCAGCCTCATAAGCTGCGGCGCAAAAAATCTGGAGCGGTAGTTCAGTTGGTTAGAATACCGGCCTGTCACGCCGGGGGTCGCGGGTTCGAGTCCCGTCCGCTCCGCCAGATTTGAGAAAGCCCACTTCGAAAGAAGTGGGCTTTTTTTATTTCGCTATCCATTGCGCCTGGGTATGCTCGGGACAAACAGCCATTGCCAGCGCGCGCGGCCTGTTTTACCGTTGATCCGACTCATCTCCGTCGCTCCGCCATGTTCGATCCAACCGAAGCTGCGTTACCGTTTCATCTGCGCAAAGCCAGCATGGACGATTTCGAGTTCGCCGAGGCGCTGACTCGCAACAATATGGGCGGTTACTATCGCCGCCACCATCTCGTCTGGCGCGGCGATCTGTTTCTCGGCAGTTGGCGCGAGTCGGAGAATTTCATTCTCGAGGTGGACGGCACGCCGATCGGCGTGTTGCGCATCACGCAAGAGGGCGACTCGCTGCATATTCGCGACGTGCAGATTGCCGAAGGCCATCGCCGGCTCGGCGCCGGCACGTATCTGCTCGATGTCTCGCATCAATGGGCGCGCGAGCGTGGGTTGCGCGAGTTGCAGTTGCGTGTGTTCGTCGACAATCCCGCCGCACGGCTCTATCAGCGCAAAGGCTATAAGCTGACCGGGCCGCGTCTGGCGCAACTCGGCGCGATCCGTCATCTGGCGCGACGCGTCTGAGGCGGACGCTCAGCGCCCGGCATCCTCCTCGGCGTCCTCGGCATCCGCGCGGTCCTGCGCCGCCGTCTCGTTGTCCGTCTCCATGTCGCCACGCTCCCCATGTTCCACGCGATGTTCGGAGCCACGCTCGATGAACGCGCGCGGACTTTCGCCGAACGCGCGCCGGAACATCGCGGAGAAAGCGCTCTGACTCTGATAGCCCAGTTCCAGCGCGACATGCGAGAGCGGCCTTCCCTGGCTCAACAGCGGAATCGCGCGCGCCAGAATCGCCTGCTGGCGCCATTGCGAAAAACTCACGCCCAACTCCTGACGGAACAGCCGCGCAATCGTGCGCGTGCTTGCGCCTACGCTGGACGCCCATTGTTCGAGCGACTCGCCATGCGTCGGGTCCGCGATGACCGCTTCGCACAGCGCGCGCAGGCGCTTTTCGTTGGGCATTGGCACCGAGAGCGGCAGTGGCTCGGATCGTGTCAATTCGTCGAGTGCGAGCGCGCCGAGCAACTGCTCGCGCGTGGCCGAGATGCCGGGTGTGTCGAGCGCGGCGATCACTTCACGCAGCAGATCCGAGACTTCGACCACGCGCGGCGTGTCGAGCCCGGCCGGCACGGTACTTTCGGTGATGTACAGCGTGCGCAGGAACGCGTCTTCGACAGCGACCACTTCGTGCGTCACGTGCGGCGGTACCCAGATTGCGCGCGACGGCGGCACCATCCACGTCGTGCCGGTCGTCGCCACTCGCAGCACGCCGCGCGACGCATAGGCCACCTGCGCCCACGCATGCGTGTGACGCGCAATGCGCCAGCCCGAGGGCATCTGCCGGGAACGCACGCGGATGGGATGCGCATCGGTCGGCTGGAACTCGGGAGGAGTGTCGGCGAAGCGTACGAAGCTCGACAGGTCTGAGTCGACGGACGAAGTCATGGTGAAGATCGATCCCGATAACGGAACGCGAGAAGAGCGGACCCGGAAAGTAGTCTCAAGGCTCCGCCATGCAAAACCCGCTACGGCAAACCGCCGCGGGCTTCTCATTGTAGGTGTTGCGTGGCACCCGGCGTTGCATAATGTGTCGATGCCCAGACCCGAGGAGAACTCCATGAGCTTTGCAACCGCGGACTTGTGCGACGCGCACGAGGACCAACTGGCGCTCGGCACGTTGCGCGTGCTCGATCCCGTTTTTCACCTGTTCAGCCGTGCCGAGTGTTTCAGCGGCGAAGCGGTGACGCTGAAGGTATTCGAAGACAACGCACTCGTGCGCGCCACGCTCGAAGAGAAGGGCGCGGGCCGTGTGCTGGTGGTCGATGGCGGCGGCAGCCTGCGCTGCGCGCTGGTGGGCGGCAACCTTGCACAGATTGCGCAACAGAACGGTTGGGCGGGCATCGTCCTGAACGGCTGTGTGCGCGACACGCTGGAGCTCAATGAAGTGAACGTCGGCATTGCAGCTTTGGCAACCTGCCCGCGGCGCGGCCAGAAACTCGGCACCGGCGAGCGCGGCGTGGCGGTGCAGTTGCCCGGCGCGCTAGTGCGTCCCGGTGAATGGATCTACGTGGATAGCGACGGCGTGCTCGTGGCGAGCGCGGCATTGAAGTGAACAGAGCTGAGCTCGACCGCAGCCAGGACGCAGATTCGAACAGAAGCACAAGTCACCCGAACCCCCTTCAAGGAGAGCAAACGACGATGCAGACCGTCTTTGTATACGGCACATTGCGCGCCGGTGAAGTGAACGACATCAGCGAAGCGGCGGCGCGCAACGAGATCGCCGCGCCCAATCTGCTGGGCACGGCCACGGTGCGCGGCCACCTGTTCGATTTCGGCTCGTACCCGGGTCTCGTCGTCGACGAAGCCGGTGTCGATGTGATCGGCGACGTCTATGAGATCGACGACGAACTGGTCGCGGTGCTCGACGAAATCGAGGCGGTTTATCCAGGCGTCGAGGATCGTTTCCTCGCGCGCGAGGTGATGGTGAAAGTCGACGGCAATGTCGTGAACTGCCGCTTTTATCCCGTTGCGCCGAATGCGGTGAAGGGCTTGCCGGAAATCAGATCGGGCGACTGGGTCGAGCATCGCAGCTCGCGCTGACTGAACGCGTCACGCGTGCATAAAAAACGGCCCGGCAGGCATGCGCCTGTCGGGCCGCCCGGTCGGTCAGCCTTGCGACTCAAGCCGCTTTCGCGCCGCGTGCGCTGCACGAATAAGCACGCGAAATGACACGCGAAAGCGGACTTGCTACTGCGTCGTCCGTCACTCCTGCACCTGATGCCACCAAGGCGCTCGAGGTCCGACGCCGGCCTCAGATCTCCTCGTACAGCGGCAACGTCAGGAAGTCGGTGAACTGCTCCGACGTCGACATTGCCTCGAAGATCTGCGCGGCGCGCTCATACGGTTTCGTATCGCCGCCCACGGCCTGCTTCACCTTGTCGAGTTCCTGCACCGACAACGCGCGCACCAGCTCGGCCGTGACCTTGCGGCCGTCATCGAGCTTGCCCTTCGGCGAGCGAATCCATTGCCACACCTGCGAGCGCGAGATTTCCGCGGTGGCGGCATCTTCCATCAGGTTGTGGATCGGCACGCAGCCGTTGCCCGTGAGCCACGCTCCCAGGTAATGAATGCCGACGTTGATGTTGTTGCGCAGACCGTTCTCGGTGATCGGCGTTTCAGGACGGAAGTCCAGCAGGTCGGTTGCCGTGACGAGCACGTCGTCGCGTTGCTTGCCGATCTGGTTCGGCTTGTCGCCGAGCACCTTGACGAACTCTTCCATTGCGATCGGCACGAGGCCCGGGTGGGCGACCCAACCGCCGTCGTAGCCGTCGCCGGCGTCGCGCGCCTTGTCCGAGCGCACGCCGGTCATTGCCTTGTCGTTCGCGGCCGGATCGTTCTTGATCGGAATCAGCGCGCTCATGCCGCCGATCGCCGGCGCACTGCGGCGATGGCAGGTCTTCAGCAACAGCAGCGCGTAGGCCCGCATGAACGGCGAGGTCATGGTGATCTGCGAGCGGTCGGCCAGACAGAAGTCGCGGTCGGACTTGAACTTCTTGATCGCCGAGAAGATGTAATCCCAGCGGCCGGCGTTCAGGCCCGAGCTGTGTTCGCGCAGTTCGTACAGGATCTCGTCCATCTCGAACGCGGCGAGGATCGTTTCGATCAGCACCGTCGCGCGAATCGTGCCGCGCGGCACGCCGACCGCTTCCTGCGCGGCCACGAAGATGTCGTTCCACAGGCGCGCTTCGAGATGGCTTTCCATCTTCGGCAGATAGAAGTACGGGCCCGAGCCGCGCGCGACCAGTTCCTTCGCGTTGTGCACCATGAAGAGCGCGAAGTCGAAGATGCCGCCCGACACACGCTTGCCGTCCACCTTCACGTGCTTCTCGTCCAGATGCCAGCCGCGCGGACGCACGATCAGCGTGGCGATCTTGTCGTTCAGCGTGTACGACTTGCCGTTCTGTTCCAGCGAAATCGTGCGGCGCACTGCGTCCTTCAGATTGATATGGCCGGTGATCTGGTTATCCCAGCTCGGCGCATTCGAATCTTCGAAGTCGGTCATGTACGAATCCGCGCCCGAATTCAGCGCGTTGATGATCATCTTGCGCTCGACCGGTCCGGTGATTTCCACGCGACGGCACTGCAAGTCCTGCGGCAGCGGTGCGATTTTCCAGTCGCCTTCACGCACGCTTTTCGTTTCGGCGAGGAAGTCGGGACGCTCGCCGGCGTCGAGGCGCTTCGTGCGTTCCGCGCGTGCCTGCAACAACTGCTGACGGCGCGGTTCGAAAGTGCGGTGCAGCGCGGCGACAAGTTCGAGCGCTTCGCGCGTGAGAATCGTGTCATAGCCCGGCTTGATTTCAGCCGTGATTTCCATGCCTTGCGGCAACTGCAACGATGCATGCGATGACTGCGGGTTCGCCATGTTTTCTCCTTGGTCGGTCAGATTGCAAAGATACAAATGTTGAAATGCGGGTGATGCACGTCGCGCAGTCCAGTGGTAGCCGTCACGCGCCAGGGCTGTGGCGTGGGCGGCCGCCGCCGGCGCCGCTGCTGCGGCCGGGCGATGCCAGGGTTTTCAGAAAAGCGGGCAGATCGGTCATGCCTGCGCCCGCGCCGTGCGGCGTGACGCCCAGTTCTTCGGCTGGTGCGTTTTGCCGGTTGAGCCAGAAAGTGGTGAAGCCGAACCACGTCGCGCCCGCCACGTCCCAGCCATTCGACGACACGAAGACGATCTCGCGCGGTTCCACGCCGAAGGCTTGGGTGCCGAGTGCATAAGCGGCGGGTGAGGGTTTGTAGGCGCGCACGGCGTCGACGGATAACACGTGGTCGAACAGGCCCGTCATGCCGGCGCTCTTCACGGCGATGTCGAGCATTTGCGGATTGCCGTTCGAGAGAATCGCGAGGCGCAGGCGCGAGGTGGATTCGCCGCTTGCGGGCGCCGCTGCCGTGGAGGACACGTCGTGCAACAGGCGCAGTGCGGGCACGGCGTCGGGGAAGGCGGACAGGCACGCATATTCGTCCATCAGACGTTTTTCGGCGCTGCGGCCTAGCGTGAGTTGAAGTTTTTTCGCGGCGAAGCGCAACGCGTCGAGCGTGATGTCCCAGAACGGCCGGTAGTGCGCGCCGGGTGTGCCCACCGGAGCGGCGAGCGTGCGCAACTGCGTGTATTCGATCTGTTTCTGCCGCCACAACTGCGAGAGCGCGTCACCGTTGCCGGGGAATAGCTGCTCCGCGGCAGCGATCACCGAATGCACGTCGAAGAGCGTGCCGTACGCGTCGAAAATCACTGCTTTGGGGGAGAGTGTCGTTGTGGCCGACATTGCCGTGCACTCCTGTCAGAGGTCAGGACGGATTGTATTAGTGATGCTTCATGCTAAAAAAGAGGCTAAACATCACTTGATCTTTTACTTTCATGCACCTAATCTGACGCGCACCATCCACCTTCCCGCGCGGTCTTTCAAGGTCATTTGCCTTGGGACGGCGCGGCTCCAATCGCTTATGGACCGTTTCAAGCAGATCGAGACTTTCGTGACCGTCGCAGCCAAAGGCAGCCTGTCCGCTGCGGCCTCGGCCGAAGGCGTGGCGCCGGCCATCATCGGGCGACGCATCGACGCGCTCGAAGAGCGTCTCGGCGTCAAATTGCTGGTGCGCACCACACGCAAGCTCACACTGACCTTCGAAGGCTCGGCCTTTCTCGAGGACTGCCAGCGCATCATTCACGAGATGCAGAACGCGGAAGCCAGCGTGTCGGCGGGCGGCGTCAAGGCGAGCGGCCATCTGCGGCTCTCCGCGCCCGCGGGCTTCGGACGGCGGCACGTTGCGCCGCTGGTGCCGGCGTTCACGGTCGCGCATCCGGACGTGTCGATCACGCTCGACCTGTCCGACCGGCTCGTCGATCTGGTCAACGAGGGTTTCGACTGCGCCGTGCGTCTCGGCGAATTGCCGGATTCGTCGCTGGTGTCGCTCAAGCTCGGCGAGAACCGCCGGGTCTGCGTCGCGTCGCCGACGTATCTGAGCCGGCGCGCCGCGCCGCACAGTCTCGCCGACCTTGCGCATCACAACTGTCTCGCGCTCGGCGCGAGCGCCAACCAGCAGCGCGGCTGGATGTTCCAGCAGGACGACAAGGTGGTCTCGATCAAGGTGTCCGGCACGATGGAATGCTCGGACGGCGCGGTGCTGCACGACTGGTGCCTCGAAGGCTACGGTCTCGCGTGGCGCTCGTGGTGGGAGGTCGGTACGGACATCGCGGCCGGGCGGCTCGTCAGCGTGCTCGACGAATTCGCCGCGCCTCCCATCGGCATTCATGCGGTGTTTCCGCAGCGTCGCCATCTGCCGCTGCGAGTGAGACTGTTTCTGGACTTTCTCAAGCATACCTATGGACATCCCGGCTACTGGGGCTGACGTCGGCCGGCGCCGCGCGACCTTGCCCGGCGATCGCGCCGCCGCGAACGAGGGGTTTCCGATATGCGGACAGACCCTCGGCAGATCCATAGGCCCGATTCCGCGACCTACAATCGATTGAAGCGGCTTGTACGCCGAGCCTCGTTGGACGCTGACGCCGCGCTGCGCGCAGCCGGCGACGGAGGACATCATGTTCAGGCACATTCTGGTTCCGACCGACGGTTCAGACCTGTCACGCAAAGCAATCGACGGCGCCATCGATCTCGCGCAAGCCGTCAACGCGCGCGTGACCGCTTATGCATGTCTGCCGCAATACCCGTACTCGCCGTTCTCCGACGTGGTGGTCGAGCCGCCCTCCGAATTCCTGCTGCGCAGCGAACGCGAAGCGCGTGTGCATCTGCGTGAAGTGGAAACGGCGGCGCGCCGTGTCGGCGTTCCGGTCCATAGCCGGACCAGCGTGCACCCGGCGCCGTATCTCGGCATTATCGAAGCGGCGGAGCAGGGTGGCTGCGACGTGATCTTCATGGCGTCGCACGGGCGCCGCGGTCTGGGCAGCCTGCTGATCGGCAGCGAAACGCAGCGGGTGCTCACGCATACGAAGATTCCAGTGATCGTGTATCGCTGAATTGAAGCCGACAAAATTGGAGCCGATAAGAAAACGCGCCGGCGGTGAGGCCGGCGCGCGCCGTGTTCGCCGCACAATTCGTTGCGCTGGCTTTGTCTCTGCTGCTGTCTCTCCCAGATTCCAGCCGTCGGCGCTGATCGACTCATGCGCCGACGGCTTGCTCCTCCCTGTGACGGCGCCTTTCTGACGAAGGCTGCTGGTCCGTCTGTCTGCCTTGTTGCCCTTTGTTGCTTCGTTCAGACCGCGGGGTTGCTTACGCGACCCGCTTGTCGAAGAACTGTTCGTCTTCCGTCGAGCCGTGCAGTGCGGTCGTCGATGCTTCGCGTTCGACCGTTTGCGTCACGGCGTCGAAGTAGCCGGTGCCGACTTCGCGCTGGTGCTTGACCGCGGTGAAGCCCTTTTCGGCCGCAGCGAATTCAGCCTGCTGCATTTCGACGAAGGCGGTCATCTGGTTGCGGGCATAACCGTGCGCGAGGTTGAACATCGAGTAGTTCAGCGCGTGGAAGCCTGCCAGCGTGATGAACTGGAACTTGTAGCCCATCGCACCGAGTTCGCGCTGGAACTTGGCGATCGTTGCATCGTCGAGATTCTTCTTCCAGTTGAACGACGGCGAGCAGTTGTACGACAGCAGTTGATCCGGATATTCCTTGTGGATCGCGTCGGCGAATTTCTTCGCGAACTCGAGGTCCGGCTTGCCGGTTTCGCACCAGATCATGTCGGCGTACGGCGCGTAGGCGAGGCCACGCGAGATCGCCTGTTCGAGACCCGGCTTCGTGCGGTAGAAGCCTTCCACCGTGCGCTCGCCGGTCAGGAACGGCTTGTCGTTTTCGTCGATGTCCGAGGTGATCAGGTCGGCGGCTTCCGCATCGGTACGAGCCAGCAGCACGGTCGGCACGCCCGAGACGTCGGCGGCCAGACGCGCGGCGGTCAGCTTGGCGATGTTTTCGCGAGTCGGCACGAGCACCTTGCCGCCCATGTGGCCGCACTTCTTCACCGAGGCGAGCTGGTCTTCGAAGTGCACGCCGGCAGCGCCCGCTTCGATCATCGCCTTCATCAGTTCGAACGCGTTCAGCACGCCGCCGAAGCCGGCTTCCGCGTCCGCCACGATCGGCGCGAAGTAGTCGATATAGCCTTCGTCGCCCGGGTTCTTGCCTTCCGACCACTGAATCTGGTCAGCGCGCGTCAGCGTGTTGTTGATGCGCTTCACGACGAGCGGCACCGAGTTCGCCGGATACAGCGACTGGTCCGGGTACATTTCACCCGCCACGTTCGCGTCGCCGGCGACTTGCCAGCCCGACAGATAGATCGCCTTGAGACCGGCCTTGACCTGTTGCATGGCCTGATTGCCGGTCAGCGCGCCAAGCGAGTTGACGAACGGCTCGTTGTTCACGCTTTCCCACAGCTTTTGCGCACCGCGCTTGGCGAGCGTGTGCTCGACCTGCACCGAACCGCGCAGGCGGATCACGTCTTCCGCCGTGTAGCTGCGCTTCACGCCTTTCCAGCGCGGATCCGTTTCCCATTGCTGCTGAAGTTGTTTGGCTTGTTCTTGACGGGACATGATTTGCTCCTTGGTTGCCTGTAATGAATAAGTAACTCTGTCGACCAGAGTGGGCGCTTCAACGCTCACTCTGGTTCCATGCAAACTTGCGGTCTTCGTCGACGCGGTCGGCCTGATTGGGTGTTCCGTTTCGTGAAGTCTTATATAAGAGTCTAGGCAAATCGAGGGGCACACAACAGTCGCTAAGAGATGTTTTTTGAATATTTATTCTTATTTATAATCAGTGACTTATAGTGTGCGTTTCACATCAAGAAACGACTTTTCCCATCTTGCAATAGGTCGTCTTGTGCCGTGCAGCACGATTTTTTACGACGCAAAAAAATTTTCCACATCGTGAAATTTGTCAGGGCGACCGGCGAAAAAAAACCGGCGCGTAAGCACCGGTTTCTTCCTGCCGACGAACAGCGCGAAGCTGTTCGGGTAATGTTTCAAGCCCACTGAGTACTTGCTGGGCACTGCAACGGCCCGAAAGCCTGAAGCAGCGTGCGCCCACAGTCCAGTACTTAGCTGCCGCGACGCGCCGTACGCGGGCCGTCGCTACGGCGAGCGCCGTAGCCGCCATCGCGCGAACCGCCGCCGAAGCCGCCTTCACGCGAACCGCCGCCGGCCGACTTGCCGGCCCAGCCGCCGCCGTTGCCGCTGCCGCTGCGCGAAGCGCCGCCGTTGCCGGCCGGCTTGCCCGAGCCGCTACCGAAGCGACGGCCACCGCCGTTGCCACCGCCCGGACGGCCGCGGCCGCCAAAGCCAGGACGGCCGTTACCCGACGGAGCCGACTTGCGCGGCTCGAAGCCTTCGACCACATTGACCGCCAGCGGGGCGCGCACGAAGCGCTCGATGCGCTTCAACGCGCCCTGTTCCGCGTGATGCACGAGGCTCACCGCGATACCCGAGCGGCCGGCACGACCGGTACGGCCGATGCGGTGCACGTAGTCTTCGGCGAACTTCGGCAGGTCGTAGTTGAACACGTGCGTGATGCCGGGGATGTCGATGCCGCGAGCGGCGACGTCCGTCGCCACCAGCACGCGCACGCGGCGCTCGCGCAGCGCGCGGATCGTGCGGTTACGCGCGCCCTGCGGCAAATCGCCATGCAAGGCGGCCGATTCGAAACCGGCGTCGGCCAAACGGCCGGCCAACTGGTCGGCGTCCATCTTGGTTGCCGTGAAGACGATTGCCTGGTCGAGGCCTTCGTCACGCAGCAGATGGTCGAGCAGACGATCCTTGTGATCGCGGTCGTCGACGTAATGGACGGTTTGCGCGATATTGGTGCGCTGTTCCAGACGCTGAACGATCTCGATACGCTCCGGATCCTTCAGCAGACGACCGGTCAGCGAAGTGATCTTGCCGTCGAGCGTGGCCGAGAACAGCATGGTTTGACGCGTAGCCGGCGTAGCGGCAACGATCGTTTCGATGTCTTCGATAAAGCCCATGTCGAGCATGCGGTCGGCTTCGTCGAGCACGAGGATCTGCAGTTGCGACAGATCGATGCGGCCGCGTTCCAGGTGGTCGATCAGACGGCCCGGCGTGGCAACCAGGATTTCCGGGTTCTTCGCGAGCAGCATCAATTGCTGGCCGTACGCGACGCCGCCGAGAATGCTGACGGTGCGCAGACGCTTCAGGTGCTTGCCGTAGGTGGCGGCGGCGGTGGTGACCTGCATGGCGAGTTCGCGGGTCGGCGTCAGAACCAGCATGGTCGGACGGGCAACCGGCTGCGGACGGCGCGTGCGGGCGCCGTCGGCCGGGCGCGGCTCACGCGGCTGGCCGGCTTGCGCCTTTTGCAGTTGCGAGAAACGCTCGATGGCGGGCAGCATGAAAGCGGCGGTCTTGCCCGAACCGGTCGGGCTCGAGACCATCAGGTCGCGGCCGGCGATACCGGCGGGAATCGCGCGTTGCTGAACCGGCGTGGGGTTCTGATAGCCAGCGGCGGTCAGCGCGGAGACGACGTCCGCGGACAGACCGAGCGACGCGAACGACGGGCCGGCCGGTGCCGCGGCTTCGGCGACGACGGCTTCCGGAGCGGCAGCGACGGCTGCGGCTTGGGCGGGTGCTGCGTCACTGCTTGCGAGACCGAGTGCCTGGTCGGCGATGGCGTTCAACGGGCTGCTGGGGGTATTGCTCGAAGTCATGAGAATCCTTGGTAAATCCTTGGTACACACGGAATTAAAACGTCGGCGCCAATCGGCATACCCAAGTCGTCGGATTCAGCGAGCAAAGAAGCAGCGAGCAAATCGAAAAACGGGGGCAGCTCGCGACAATGAAGGCGAGCTTTTCGTTAGAAGCTGTATCGGATGCGACATGCCAACACGGCGTGCCGCCAGCCTGGGACATGATCGCCCGTAGGGGGCTAGGCAGGAGGGGACAGGTTCTAAACTGGATTGGAGCTAAACGCTACGAGGCGCTGCGCCGCAAAGGCCGCTAGGAGAAAGCCGGGCAAAGCAGTGAAGCGCAGGCAGCATTGTATAGGGTTTTGCTGCACCGCGCCACTGTTAGGAAGTTTCCTGGCAGAAAAATTGCAACGGCGGCCGGCTGAAGGGCGGTCCGATCGCCGATCGGGCCGCCAGTTACCGCTTCGGAGCCGCTTCAGGCCGACGCGCCGCTCTTTAGCGATTCGACCAGGTCGACGTATTGCTGCTTCGCGGCGTCCTGCGCGGTGCCTTTGAGCGCGGCCCACGCGTCGTACTTGTATTTGCCGACGATGTCGGTGAAACCCGGCTTGTCGCCCTGAACATCGCCTTCGCTAGCCTGCTTGAAGAGGGCGTACAGACGCAGCAGCGTGAGATTGCCCGGGCGTTCCGGCAGTTGTTTCACATCTTCCTGAGCCTGGGCGAACTGGGTATTGATGTCGGTCATTTTGGTTTGCCCGCTGGGCGGGGTCGGGGTTGAGGTCGGCTGACGATCATAACAACTGCATGCCGCCGCGGGGCTGAGGGCTTATTCCAAACACCGGCTGCAGGGCTTGGCGCGGAGCCGGATCACCCGAGGGGAAAATCCGGACTATCTAGAGGCGCAAGCCAAACCATGCAAACCATCCACGCCGCAAGCCAAACCACATTCGCGCGCGCAGTGCCGATTACAATACGGTCCATGACTGAAACTGTGCTCCTCGCCCTCGATACTTCAACCGAATTCTGCTCGGTGGCACTGCTGTCGGCCGCTGGCCATGCAACTGGCGCCGCGCCTGCCGCCTCCGGGCCGCTACGCACCGAACCGCGCGTCTGGGTGCGCCACGAGCAAACTGGCGCGGTGTCCAGCACGCGTCTGCTTCCCGCCATTCGCGAACTGTTCGACGAAGCCGGCCTGAAACTGGCGGACTGCGACGCTATCTCGTTCGGCTCCGGTCCCGGCTCGTTCACTGGCCTGCGTACGGCGACCGGCGTCGCCCAAGGCCTCGCATTCGGCCTGAACCTGCCGGTCGTACCGATCAGCACGCTGCTCGCGTGTGCCGAAAGCGCGCGTATGCGCGATCCGTCGGCCGCGCGCGTGCTTGCCGCGCTCGACGCCCGCATGGACGAAGTTTATTGGGCCGACTACGCCTGGGACGAAGCGCAAAGCGAATGGCGCACCGTCCAGCGGGCTTCGCTCGATGCGCCGGACGGGCTCGTGTTGCCCGGCGTTCCGTTCACGCTGGCGGGCAACGCCGCCGCGGCCTTCGGCGCGCGACTGCCCGCGCTCGCCGCGGCGCACAGCGTCGATGGCGAAGCGTTGCCGCACGCCGTGCCGCTCGCCCACGCCGCGCTGCGCGCGTTTCGCGCCGGCCGCACGGTACCCGCCGATCAGGCCGCGCCGGAGTACGTGCGCGACAAGGTCGCCCAGACCACAGCCGAGCGCGTCGCAGAGAAAGCCGAAAAAGCCGAAAAAGCCGAAAAAGCCGCCAGAATCGCGCACGATGTCCCTCACGGCGAGGGCCGGCAATGAGTGGCGTGTTGCTCGCGGACCGGTACATGTCGCCGATGACCGAAGGCGATCTGGACGAAGTCGCCGCCATCGAAAAGATCGCCTACGAGTTTCCCTGGAGCCGAGGCAATTTCGGCGACTCGCTGCGCAACGGTTACTTCGGCGTCTGCCTTCGCCATGTCACGGGCACGCTGATCGGCTATTGCGTGTTGATGCCGGTCGTCGACGAAATGCATCTGCTCAATCTGTGCGTGACGCCGGCTGCGCAAGGCGCCGGTGCCGGGCTCGCGCTGCTGCGCGAAGCGGTGCGCATTACCCGCGCCGAAAAACTCGAGGGCCTGTTGCTGGAAGTGCGGCCGTCGAATCATCGGGCGATCCGGTTGTATGAGCGCTTCGGCTTTACGTCGATCGGCCGGCGCAAAAACTATTATCCGGCGCGACATCGCAGCCGGGAGGACGCCATCGTCATGCGTTTCTCGTTTGCCACGGAGGGCGCAGATGGCGCTGCATGAATTGGTACTGGAAGAGTTCGGACTCGCGCCGCTGTGGGTGCGTCGCGGGTTGGCGGCGGCCTCGCAAGCGGCTGCTGAAGCACAGGCCGAAGGCGGAGCCGGAGCCGGAGCCGCGCAGGGCGTTGGCGACACGGCCGGCCAGGGTACGAGCCGTGACGATGTGCGCGGGTTGCCGCCCGCCGCGCGCGCGCACTCGCAGGAAGCCGCGCCGGCCTCTGCGCTTGCAGAGGAAACTGCGCCGCCCGCCGCGCGCTCGCGGGAGAGTGCGTCGGCGGCAGTGCGCACGCAGGAAACTGCGCCGCCCGCGCTGCGAGCAGGCGATGCACGACGGGCCGATGCCGCGCCGGCACAGAGCGAACGCCACGCGCTGCCTGCACAGGATGCGGCGCAGGCGGAGCCAGGCCGGGCACAAACGCCCGCCGAAACGCGTCAGCCCAAGCAACCGCAGCAACCATCCCGAACACCCGAGCCGCCGGCATTCGACGCCCCACCGGAAGACGATTTCGCATGGTTCGACGACCTGCCGACCCACGCGCCGGCAGACGCACCCGACGCAGCCCCCCCAGCCCCAGCAATCCACACCCTCGACTGGGACGCGCTGAGCGAGCGCGTCGCCGCCTGCCGGCTGTGCCGTCTGTGCGAGAAGCGCAGGAGCACGGTGTTCGGCGTCGGCGATCGCGGTGCCGACTGGATGCTGATCGGCGAAGCGCCGGGTGAGAACGAAGACCGTCTGGGCGAGCCGTTCGTCGGCCAGGCCGGCAAGCTGCTCGACAACATGCTGCGTTCGCTGACGCTCGCGCGCGACACCAACGTCTATATCGCGAACGTGATCAAATGCCGGCCGCCCGGCAACCGCAATCCCGAACCGGACGAAGTCGCGCGTTGCGAGCCGTATCTGCAACGTCAGGTGGCGCTGGTCAAGCCGAAGCTGATCGTCGCGCTGGGCCGCTTTGCGGCGCAAAGCCTGCTGAAAACCGACGCGAGCATTTCGTCGCTGCGAGGCCGCGTGCATGAATACGAAGGGGTGCCCGTGATCGTGACGTACCACCCGGCGTATCTGCTGCGCAGCCTGCCCGACAAGGCGAAAGCCTGGGCCGATCTGTGCCTCGCGCGCGACACGTGGCGTGCGGCGTGCGGTGCGCCGTCGAACGCGTCGAAGTGATGACTGCCGGGGGAGCGGCGGCCGGTTCGTCCGGCGCGCCCGGCATCGATGCCGCGAGCCGCGCCACGCTGCTCGACAGCTTGCATGATCCTTCCGTGCGCGCTCTCGCATGGTTGCTGCTGAGTGCCGATCTGTTGCGCCCGCAACCACCGGTGGGCGTGCTGGCGAATCCCTTTGAGACGCAGCAGGAAGCGCAGGCGACCGTCGACTGGCTGCGCGCGCTCGACGCCGCACCCGAGCCCCTGCATCACGACCTCGCGGCGACGCGCATCACGCGACTCGGCCGCTACGCCGAACGGCTGCTCGGCTGGTTCCTCCAGCACGGACCGGCGGCGCGGCTGGTGGTCGCGGGCGTGCCGTTGCGGCGTGCGGGCGTCACGCTCGGCGAATGCGATTTTCTGGTCCAGACGCAGCGGGGCGCGCGGCTGCATTGGGAACTGGCCGTCAAGTGCTATCTGCATGCAGGCGAAGAGCGGGGGCAGTCGATTGCGCCGTTGTCCGCTCAGTCATCCGGGTCGCCATCCACGCCGTCACCCACGTCGTCACTCGCTCAGTTATCCAACTACGTCGGCCCGAACCTGAAAGACCGTTTCGACCTCAAGCTCGCCCATGTGCTGGCTCATCAACTGCCGTTGAGCGCACGTGAGGAGTTTGCCTCGGTCGGCTATCCGGGGCCGTGGACGCCGCAGATGTTCATCAAAGGCTGGCTGTTTTACCGGCACGGCGAAACGCCGTCCGATCCTGTCGAACTCGATCCGGCGCATGGCCGTGGCTGGTGGGTCACGCGCAGCGACTGGCTGGCGTTCGCGGCCGCTGCTACGCAGAAGTGGCGCACCCTGCCGCGGCTGGAATGGCTCGCGCCGCAGCGGCATTCAGCCGATGAGGCGCAAAGCGCGGGCTTGAGTTTCGTCGATGCGCCAACGCTCGCCGGCCAAACGTCGCATCAGCCCGGCCCGGCGATGGTCGCCGCGTTCGCCGAGGACAGCGCGGGCAACCTGATCGAGCGCTCGCGCGGCTTTATCGTGCCGGACGAGTGGCCGGAGCAGGCCCGGAACTACGCGCAGCAGTAGCAGCGGTTAAAAAAACGCTGCATAAGACGGCCGACCCAGCCCGTCAGCCCCGACGCCCCTCACCACCACCGATAGAAATGATGCACCGGCCCGACGCCGCTACCGACGTCGAGCCGATCGCTCGCTTGCAGCGCGCCGGTCAGATACTGCTTCGCATCGGCGACGGCGCTCGCCAGATCGCTACGTTGCGGAATCAGCGCCGCGATCGCCGACGACAGCGTGCAGCCCGTCCCGTGCGTATTTTTCACCGGCACACGCGGGCCGCCCAGACGCAGCGCGCCGCTCTCCTGCACCAGCCAGTCCGGACTGTCCGCCGCGCTCAGATGGCCGCCTTTCATCAGCACCGCGCGGGCGCCGAGCGCACGCAGCGCTTCGCCTTGCTCGACCATGCCGGCTTCGTCGGTTGCGGCTTGCACGCCGAGCAGTGCGGCGGCTTCCGGCAGGTTGGGCGTGAGCAGATCGGCGAGCGGCAGCAATTCGTCGCGCACCGCCGCGACCGCGTCCGGCAGCAGCAACGCATGGTTGCTCTTCGAAATCATCACCGTGTCGAGCACGACGTGCTTCGGCTTGTGCCGGCGCAGCGCGTCGGCCACTGCGCGGGCGATCGGCGCGTTCGCCAGCATGCCGATCTTCACCGCGTCGATGCGGATGTCGTCGAACACCGCGTCGAGCTGCGCGGTGACGAAGCCGGGGTCCGGCGTGTGAATCGCGGTGACGCCGCGCGTGTTCTGCGCGGTGAGCGCGGTGATGACGCTCGCTCCATAGGCGCCGAGCGCCGAGAAAGCCTTCAGGTCGGCCTGAAGGCCGGCGCCGCCGCCGGAATCGGAACCGGCGATGGTCAGCACATTGGGAATCGGTTGAGTCATGGCAAAGCGAGGAAGAAAGAAGGCGCGGGCTTCGACGCGAGCGGAAACCCGCCGCGGATCAGTGCTTGACTTCGCCGATCAGCGCGACCGAGTCGAATGCGCGCTGATTGGCCTGGTGACGCCGCATGACGAACCACATCATCACGCAGACGAACGTGCCGAACAGCACGATCACCGCCGTGACCGGCACGTCCAGCCACACGAGCACGGCGTACAGGCACAGCATGACGAGCACGGACAGGTTTTCGTTGAAGTTCTGCACGGCGATCGAATGACCCGCCGACAGCAGCACGTGCCCGCGATGCTGCAGCAGCGCGTTCATCGGCACGACGAAAAAGCCCGACAGGCCGCCGACGATCATCAGGAATATATACGCGACGATCAGATAGCCCGGCACATGCATGCGGCCGAAATAGAGACCCCAGTGGGCGGGGAACAGGTCGCGCGTGTAGAAGGCCATCAGCATCACGGCGATGCCCATCATGATGCCGACCGGCAACACCGAAAGCGACTTCTTCAACGGCACGCGCGAAGCCGCGAAAATCGCGCCGGCCGCCACGCCCACGGCGACCACCGCCTGCAGGATCGCCGCCTCGGAGAGCGACATGTTGAGCGACACCTCGGCCCACTTCAGCACGATGAATTGCAGCGTCGCGCCGGCGCCCCAGAACAGGGTGGTGACGGCGAGCGAAATCTGGCCGAGCTTGTCGCGCCACAGCACGAGAAAACAGTCGGCGAAATCGGTGACGAGTTTGATCGGGCCGCGCTCCTGTTTCGGATAGCGCGCACCAGTGTCGGGAATACGCAGATTGAACAGCGCGGCAATGACGTAGATGGCCATGATGACCAGCATCGCCGCCTCGGCGGGTGTGTTGACGGTGGGAATGTGCTGCCGCAGGATCGGCGCGGCGATGTGCGGGCTGATCAGCGCTCCGCCGAGCACGGTGCCGAGAATGATCGAGCCGACGGTGGTGCCTTCGATCCAGCCGTTCGCGGCGACCAGCCGGTCAGGCGGCAGCAGCTCGGTGAGAATGCCGTACTTGGCGGGTGAATAGGCCGCCGCACCGAAACCCACAATGCCGTACGCAATCAACGGATGCGCGCCGACCAGCATGGTAATGCAGCCGACCACCTTGATGGTGTTGGTGACGAACATCACGCGTCCTTTCGGACGGGAGTCGGCGAAGGCGCCCACGAAGGCTGCAAGTACGACATACGACAGCACAAAGAACAACTTGAGCAGCGGCGTCATCCAGTTCGGGGCGTGAAGATCTTTCAGCAGTGCGATAGCGGCGATCAGAAGCGCATTGTCGGCCAGCGACGAAAAAAACTGCGCGGCCATGATGGTGTAAAAACCTTTTTTCATCTGATGCGATGCTGTCCTCGCTGCGGTCTGTCCGCCCCGGCCGCTGGTTGAGCGTCCGGGCTTATGCCGTTCGAAATGGGTTGTGCGCACGGCTTTATATCACGAAAATAGCTGGATTCGGACTAGCAAAATCCTTGATCGCACCGCCCAGCGGGCTGCCGAGCGCCGAAAACGCCCGGTAAGCCGCTGATTCGCAAGCGTCTTTACGAAAATATCCCATGCCGCGCCCCCTTTCAGCCACGATTCACACCTCCGCCCTCGCCAATAATCTCGCCGTCGCCCGGCGTTACGCGCCGAAATCCAAAATATGGGCCGTCGTCAAGGCCAATGCATACGGGCACGGCCTTGCACGTGTTTTTCCGGGCCTGCGCGCAACCGACGGCTTCGGGTTGCTGGACCTGGAAGAAGCCGTGAAGTTGCGTGAATTGGGCTGGGCCGGGCCCATTCTTCTGCTTGAAGGCTTTTTCCGCCCGACCGATATCGACGTGATCGACCGCTACAGCCTGACCACCGCGCTTCATTCGGACGAACAGTTGCGCATGCTCGAAATGGCGCGCCTGTCAAAACCGGTCAACATCCAGTTGAAGATGAACACCGGCATGAACCGCCTCGGCTATACGCCGGAGAAATTCCGCGCCGCGTGGGAGCGGGCGCGCGCTGCCCAAGGCGTCGGCCAGATCACCTTGATGACCCATTTCTCGGACGCCGACGGCGACCGCGGCGTCGACTACCAGGTGGAGGCGTTCGAGCGTGGCGCGCAGGGCATTGCCGGCGCGCGCAGCCTGGCCAATTCGGCGGCTACGCTGTGGCATCCTGCCACGCACTTCGACTGGGTGCGTCCGGGCATCATCATGTACGGCGCGTCGCCGTCCGGCGTGACGGCGGCGATCGAAGGCACGGGGTTGCAACCGGCCATGACGTTCGCCTCGGAACTGATCGCCGTGCAAACGCTCAACGAAGGCCATACGGTCGGCTACGGTTCGTCGTTCAAGGCGCGCGGCTCGATGCGCATCGGCGTGGTGGCGTGCGGCTACGCGGACGGCTATCCGCGCGTCGCGCCGGAAGGCACGCCGGTGATCGTCGAGGGCGTGCGCACGCGGATCGTCGGGCGCGTCTCGATGGACATGCTCACCGTGGACCTGACGCCGATTCCAACCGCCAACGTCGGCTCGCGCGTCGAACTGTGGGGCAACGCGCTGCCGATCGACGACGTCGCGCAGGCCTGCGGCACCATCGGCTATGAGCTGATGTGCGCCGTGGCACCGCGCGTGCCGGTGCGCGCGGAGTAAGGGCGCGGTTAAAGGGGCCAAGGGCGGTGCGGCACGGCGGCCAACGGGTCGCCCATCGAGCGTCTCAATGTGTCAATCCAAACAACAGCAATTCAGGCAACAAGCGCGTGGCTAAACCCAAGACGGTGTACATCTGTAGTGAATGCGGCGGGCAATCGCCGAAATGGGCCGGCCAGTGCCCCTCGTGCAATGCGTGGAACACGCTGGTCGAGTCGGTGGCGGAAGCGCCTTCCACGCATCGTTTCCAGTCGCTCGCGAAGAGCGCGCCGGTGCGCCGTCTCGCCGATATCGAAGCGTCCGACATACCGCGCTTCACCACCGGCGTGAGCGAGTTCGACCGCGTGCTGGGCGGCGGTCTGGTGCCGGGCGGCGTGGTGCTGATCGGCGGCGATCCGGGCATCGGCAAATCGACGCTGTTGCTGCAATCGCTCGCGGAAATCGCCGCCGACAAACGCGCGCTCTATATCAGCGGCGAAGAATCCGCTGCGCAGATTGCGTTGCGCGCGCAACGACTTTCGTTGCTGGAGCCGGGCTCGAAGGCGAGCGAGCTGCAACTGCTGGCGGAAATCCAGCTGGAAAAAATCCAGGCGACGATCGCCGAACAGCGACCCGATGTCGCGGTGATCGACTCGATCCAGACGGTCTATTCCGACGCGCTGACTTCCGCGCCGGGCTCGGTCGCCCAGGTGCGCGAGTGCGCCGCGCAGCTTACACGGATCGCCAAGCAGTCGGGCACCACCATCATCATGGTCGGCCACGTGACTAAGGAAGGCGCGCTGGCGGGGCCGCGCGTGCTCGAACACATCGTCGACACGGTGTTGTACTTCGAGGGCGACACGCATTCGTCGTACCGTCTGGTGCGCGCGATCAAGAACCGCTTCGGCGCGGTCAACGAACTCGGCGTGTTCGCCATGACCGAGCGCGGCTTGCGCGGCGTGGCCAATCCGTCGGCGCTGTTTCTGTCGCAGCACGAGCAGTCGGTGCCGGGTTCCTGCGTGCTGGTGACGCAGGAGGGCACGCGGCCGCTGCTGGTCGAAGTGCAGGCGCTCGTGGACGCCGCCAACGCGCCGAATCCGCGGCGCCTCGCGGTCGGTCTGGAACAGAACCGGCTCGCGATGCTGCTGGCGGTGCTGCATCGTCACGCCGGCATCGCCTGTTTCGATCAGGACGTGTTCCTGAACGCCGTGGGTGGGGTGAAGATTACCGAGCCCGCTGCCGACTTGGCCGTGCTGCTCGCGATCCATTCGTCCATGCGCAACAAGCCGCTGCCCAAGGGCCTGGTGGTGTTCGGAGAAGTGGGCCTCGCCGGCGAAATCCGGCCGTCGCCGCGCGGTCAGGAACGTTTGAAGGAAGCCGCCAAACTGGGCTTTTCCGTCGCGGTGATTCCCAAGGCCAATGCGCCAAAGCAGCCGATAGAAGGCTTACAGGTCGTTGCGGTCGAGCGGATCGAACAGGCCATCGACCGGGTCCGCACGCTCGAATAGACGGGGCTTCGGGCGTTTCGGGGCGCCCGCCGTTCCGTAATGGCCGGTAAATATCTCCATATTGGCTGTAACCTACCCGACATTCCTTTTTCCTAAGCTGCGAGGGTCTGCATCCCTTCTGATGCCCGAAAAAGGATCGCGCCTTGAAACAGTCATATGAAACCGTAGCCGAGCGGCCAATACAGGTGCGCGGCTGCCGTGTCTCCGCGCCCATTCGCCAGCCATGGGGCGGCGCCTGCCGGATCGTCGAATGGATCGACACAGCGGGGCAGATTTCACGGCGAGTCGTGGCCGAAGACGCCACCGCCGCCGAAGTCCGTGCGACCATCGACCGTCATGTGGAAGGCCGTAAGCACATGCTGTACGACGATGAAAAGACGCCGCGTCAGACCTTGCCGCGGCAGACGGTGGCGCGGCGCTGAGGTTGTTAGGGCGGGTGGGCCGCGACGGAAAGTATTGGGCGGTTCTCGTTGTGAGACGAACTGAGACGAGCGCGCTGCGCGGATCGACTGCAGATTTGCCGCTCAAACTGAACAGTACCCGCAGCGCACATATCCCCACGTTACCGGATCGACCGCTCTTCCTCGTCTTCGCCGCCCGCATTCGCCGTATCGTCAGCCTGCGGATTGAACAGCGGATGCCGCGCCGCCTCGGCCGGCGTGAGCACCGGCGAGACACAGCAGTCGAGCGGCTCCAGCATCGCAACCCATTCTTCCAGCGCACGCTTGCCGATCACGTCGGCGAGTTCCTGCGTGAGCGCGGCGGCGTCCGGGCCGCCGATGGCCTGGCCGAGACTCCAGTGGCGCGTCGCCCATTCGGGCCGGTCGAGCGCCATGCAGAGCGTTTCCCAGAACTTCAGTTCGAGCGCGCCGACCGCGAGCCAGCGGTTATCGAGCGTGCGGTAGAGGTTGTAGCAGGGCACGCCGCCATTCAGCAGACTGCCGCCGGCCGCTGGCGCCGCGCCGTCGTTGGCGAGCGCGACCTGCGCCACGACGTTGTGCGCGTAGGTGACATGCGTCATGGACACGTCGACGAAGCGGCCTTCGCCGCCGCGCGACACATGCCATAACGCCGCGAGAATCTGCGTGACCGCGCTCAGGGCGCCGCCGAGCAGATCGGCGATCTGGAAATTCGGCAGGATCGGCGCGCCGTCGCGGCCCGCCAGTTGATCGAGCACGCCTGCGTAGCCGATGTAGTTGAGATCGTGGCCGGCATGGTCGACGAACGGCCCGCTCGCGCCATATCCGCTGATTGCGCAATAGACCAGCCGGGGATTGATGGCATGCAACGTTTCGTAGCCGATGCCGAGCCGCTCCATCACGCCGGGCCGGAAACTCTCGATCAGCACGTCCGCTTCGGCGGCGAGCGCGCACAGCACGTTGCGTCCCGCCTCGGATTTGAGGTCGAGGCGCGTTTCGCGCTTGCCGCGATTCACCAGCCGGTAAAACGCGCCGGGCCGGCCCGCCACGCGGTCGCTCGACGATTGCATCATCGTGCGGGTGGGGTCACCGGCGCCGGGTGCTTCGATTTTGAGCACGTCGGCGCCCAGCTCGGCAAGCCGCAAGGCGGCAACCGGGCCCGGCAGCAGGCGCGTCAGGTCGAGCACGCGCAGTCCTTGCAGCGCGGGCGGTGTCGGTGTGGCCGATGATGCAGGCGGTGAGACGGATGATGTCGCAGAAGACAAAGCCAACCTCTCGTCGATGCCGGCGCGGACCTGAAACAGCGTGCCGCTAGCCGATCTGTTCGAGTTCCTCGTGCGTCTCGAGCCATTCGGCTTCGAGCGCTTCGAGGCGCGCGTTCACATCTGCCTGACGGCGGATCGCCTCCGTCAGTTTGCTTTTCTGCCCGGGCTCGTAACTCGCCGGATCGACGACGAACGCGTCGAGCGTCGTCTTCTCCGCGTTGAGCGCGTCCATTTCCTTTTCGATCTTCGTAATCCGGCTTTGCAGCGGCTTTTTCAGGTGCGCGAGCTTTTGACGCGTTTCGGCTTCGAGGCGCCGCTGTTCCTTGCGGTTCACGCCGTTGTCCGCGCCGCCGTCACTGCCGTTGCCTCCATTGCCACCATTGCCAGCGTTCGACGCCGTGCCCGCCTTGAGCGCGGCGCGTTGTTCGGCCGCATGTTGCAGCAGCCAGTCGCGGTAGTCGTCGAGATCGCCGTCGAACTCTTGCAGGCGATGTTTCGCGACCAGCATGAATTGATCAGTGGTGGCACGCAGCAGATGCCGGTCGTGCGACACCAGAATCAGCGTGCCTTCGAACTGCGCGAGCGCCATAGTCAGCGCGTGACGCGTTTCGAGATCCAGGTGGTTGGTCGGTTCGTCGAGCAGCAGCAGGTTCGGCTTTTGCCAGATGATCAGCGCGAGCGCGAGGCGGGCCTTTTCGCCTCCGGAGAAGGGCGCGATTTTCGAGGTCGCCATCTCACCGGAAAAATTGAAGCTGCCGAGGAAGTCGCGCAATTCCTGTTCGCGCGTGTCCGGTGCGAGGCGCGCGAGGTGCTGCAACGGCGTGTCGTCCGGACGCAATGTTTCGAGCTGGTGTTGCGCGAAGTAGCCGATGCGCAGCCCCTTGCCTTCCCGCACGTGGCCGCCGAGCGGTTCGAGCGTGCCGGCGAGCGTCTTGATCAGCGTGGACTTGCCCTGGCCGTTTGCGCCAAGCAGGCCGATGCGCTGACCGTTCTGGATGGACAGCATGACGTGGTCGACGATCGGAATCTCGACGCCCGGTTCGCTCTCGCTGCGATAGCCGCAGCGCACGTCTTCCATCACCATCATCGGATTCGGCGCGGAATCGGGGGTGCGGAACTCGAACGTGAACGGCGAGGCCGCATGCGCCGGCGCGATCAGCTCCATCTTTTCCAGCGCCTTGACGCGGCTTTGCGCCTGGCGCGCCTTGGTGGCCTGCGCCTTGAAGCGGTTGATATAGCTTTGCAGATGCTCGACCGTGCGCTGCTGTTTTTCGTACGCGCTTTGTTGCAGCGCGATCTGCTGCGCGCGCAGCACTTCGAATTGCGAATAATTGCCGCCGTAGCGCTTGATCTGCTGCTGCTCCAGATGCAGCGTGACATTGCAGACCGAGTCGAGGAATTCGCGGTCGTGCGAGATCACGATCAGCGTACCCGGATAACGGTGCAGCCAGTCTTCGAGCCAGACGATCGCGTCGAGATCCAGGTGATTGGTCGGTTCGTCGAGCAGCAGCAGGTCGGAGCGGCACATCAGCGCCTGCGCGAGATTCAGCCGCATGCGCCAGCCGCCTGAAAAACTGCTGACCGGTTCGCGCGTCTGTTCGAGCGTGAAGCCCAGACCGAGCAGCAGCGCTTCGGCGCGCGCGGGCGCGGTGTAGCCGTCGGCGTCGGCGAACGCGGCGTGCGCTTCGCCTTCGGCCGCGCCGTCATGGGCGGCGGAGGCGGCGGCAATGCGCGCTTCGATCGTACGCAGCGCGGCATCGCCGTCCAGCGTGTAGGCGAGGGCGGTCTTGTCCGCGGCAGGCGTTTCCTGCGCGACGTGGGCGATCTGCCAGGTCGGCGGGATTGAAAAATCGCCGCCGTCCGCATGCAGTTCGCCGCGCAGCACGGCGAACAGCGTCGACTTGCCCGCGCCGTTCGCCCCCACCAGGCCGGCCTTTTCGCCGGGGTTGAGGGTGAACGTGGTGTGGTCGAAGAGCGGCTTGGTGCCGCGCGCGAGGCTGAACTGGTTAAAGCGGATCACGAAGAGGCCGGCTGGAGAAAACCGCTATTTTAGACTGCCGGGCCCGACACCGGGCGCTCAAGCGGGATCGGTCATTCGGCCGACTGTACCGGCGCAGCTTTTGGCATAGACTGACGGCTTTCACGGGGGGAGCCCATGACATCGATTTATTCGTTTTCGGCACGCACGCTCGGCGGCGAGGAAGTGAGCCTCGAGCAATATAGCGGCAAGGTTTTGCTGATCGTCAACACGGCGAGCGAATGCGGGTTCACGCCGCAATACGCCGGCTTGCAAAAGCTGTACGAGACCTACGCGGCGCGCGGGCTCGCGGTACTCGGCTTTCCGTGCAACCAGTTCGGCAAGCAGGAGCCGGGCGACGCCGCGCAGATCGGCAGCTTCTGCGAAAAGAATTACGGCGTGACGTTCCCGATGTTCGACAAGGTGGACGTGAACGGTGCGAACGCGCATCCGCTATTCCGTTATCTGACGGGCGAGGCGCCGGGCGTGCTGGGTCTCGAGGCGATCAAGTGGAACTTCACCAAGTTCCTGATTGACCGTGAGGGCAATGTGGTGAAGCGTTATGCGCCGCTGACGAAGCCCGAGGCGATTACCGAGGATATCGAAAAGCTGCTGTGAAGCCACGGTACGGCGACGGCGGCTTGGCGTTGCGTCACGGCGGCCTCTACAGGATGGGTGAAAAGAGCCGCGCCACGTGCATCAGCACGCGCTTCAAGGCGCCTGCCTGCCGGTATTCATTGCGGTCGATTTCGCGCGATTCGGCGAAGTCGGCCAGCAGCATTGTTTCGACCTCTTTGGCAAAGCCGCGATCCACGGTCAGCACCATGATCTCGAAGTTCAGCCGGAACGAGCGGTTGTCGAGATTGGCGCTGCCGATGGCCGCAGCCACGCTGTCGATCAGCACGACCTTCTGATGCAGGAAGCCCGGCTGGTAGCGGAAGATCCGGATCCCCGCGCGCAGCGAGTCATACGCATACAGTTTCGACGCGGCGAACACGACGAGGTGATCGCGCCGGCTCGGAATCAGAATGCGCACGTCCACGCCGCGCAGCACCGCGAGCCGCAACGCCGAGAACACCGCTTCATCGGGGATCAGGTAGGGCGAGGTGATCCAGATCCGCTCGCGCGCCGCATTGATCGCTTCGACGAAAAAGAGCGAACAGGTCTCCTGCTTGTCCGCCGGGCCGCTAGGCACGACGAGGCAATGCATGCCCTGGCCGGCCGCGGGATCGGCGGCCGGAGCGGGTGGTATGTCGAACTCGGGCAACCGCTGGGTGGCCCAGTGCCAGTCTTCGGTGAACACGAACTGGATGCTGGCGACCGCCGGGCCGCGCACTTCGATATGCGTATCGCGCCACGGCGAAAGCGGCGGCTTGCCGCCCAGATATTCCACGCCCACGTTGTGTCCGCCGACAAACGCGCGTTCGCCGTCCACCGAAACGATCTTGCGGTGATTGCGGAAATTCACTTGCAGACGGTTGACGAAGCGGCGATGGGTAGCGAACGGATGCGTCTCCACGCCCGCCGCGCGCAGTGCTGCCACATAGCGGTGGGGCAGATCGAAGCTGCCGATGCTGTCGTACAGGAAGTAGACGCGCACCCCTTGCTGTGCTTTTGCGATCAGCGTGTCTTTGAGCATTTCGCCGAGCGCGTCGTCGCGCACGATGAAGAACTGCACGATGACGTAGCGGCGCGCGCCCTCGATCGCCTGGAAGATGGCCTCGAAGGTTGCCGCGCCGTTGACCAGCGTGCGCACCGTGTTGCCGGGCAGAAACGGCATGCCGCCGAGGCGCGTGAGCGAATGCACGAGCCTGCCGCCGAGCTCCTGCGTGGGCAGCCTTTCCGACGAAGCCTGCGTGTCCCATTCCGGCGGATGCGCGCGCGTGCGCAGCAGTTCGTTCTCGACCCGGCGCGCGTCCGCGTAGCCGGCAAACTTGCTGCGGCCGAGGAACAGATACGGCACCAGCGTCAGATAAGGCATCGCGACCAGCGACACGGCCCACGCAATCGCACCTTGCGACGTGCGGGTGTTGAGAATCGCATGACACGCCGCGACCACGCCGAGAATGTGGCAGAGGGCGACCAGCGTGCCGATGTGAAGCAGGTCGAATTGCATAGGTGGACGAAGGGTTGGCGAAGCGCTACCCGGGCCGGTTCGATGAGCGCCGGGTAGCTGACCGCGCCTATCTTACCGAACGTGCGTGCTTTGGGGGCGCGTTCCGGTCAGGCTTCGTGGTTTCGTGCGCGAATGCAGCAAAACTTCAGACCGGCAAATCAGCCGCCTGGATCAGGAACACGTTGTCGTCGCCGGCACTGGTCGACAGCCAGACCAGATCGAGGCCGCCAAACGCCGCTTCCACGTGCTGACGCTCATTGCCGATTTCAACGACCAGCACGCCGTCGTCGGTGAGCCAGTTGCGCGCATCGGCGATGATCCGGCGCACGATGTCCATGCCGTCGGCGCCGCCCGCCAGCGCCATATCCGGCTCGTGCCGGTATTCGGCGGGCAGTTCCTGCATCGACGCCGCGTTCACGTACGGCGGATTGGTAATGATCACGTCGTAGCGGCGCTCGGCGAGCGGCGCGTACAGATCGCCTTCGAACAGCGCGATGCGGTCGTCGAGTTTGTAGTCCGTGACGTTGCGCATGGCGACTTCCAGCGCGGGCGCGGACAGATCCACCGCGTCGATGTCCGCGTTCGGAAACGCGTGGGCCGCGAGAATCGCGAGGCAGCCCGAGCCGGTGCACAACTCCAGCACGGCGCTTACCTGCTCGGGATCTTCCACGTAGGGCTGCAAACCGTCCTGCAGCAATTCGCCGATGAACGAGCGCGGCACGATCACGCGCTCATCCACATAGAAGCGGAAGCCGTGCATCCAGGCTTCCTGCGTGATGTAAGCGGCCGGCACGCGCTCGGTGGCGCGGCGCTCGATCACGTTCAGCACGGCGTCTATTTCAGCGGCGCTCAAACGCGCGTCGAGAAACGGCTCCAGCAGATCGAGCGGCAGATGCAGCGTGTGCAGGACCAGATAGGCGGCTTCGTCGTAAGCATTGGCCGAACCGTGGCCGAACGACAGATCGGCCTGGTTGAAGCGCGAGACCGCGAAACGCAGCAGGTCGCGAACGGTGGAAAACGGGAGCGTCATCGCAAATAGTCCTTGGGTCACGCAATCAGTTGTTCGAGCACGCGGCGATACACGTTTTTCAGCGGCTCGATGTGTGCGACTTCGATATGTTCGTCGATCTTGTGGATGCTGGCGTTCAGCGGGCCGAATTCGATCACCTGCGGGCAGATGCGCGCGATGAAGCGGCCGTCCGAGGTGCCGCCGGTGGTCGACAGTTCGGTGGTAACGCCGGTTTCGTCCTTGATCGCCGTGGCGAGCGCGTTCGACAGATCGCCGCGCGGCGTGAGGAACGGCAGGCCGCTCACGGTCCATTGCAGGTCGTAGTCGAGCTCGTGTTTGTCGAGGATCGCGTGGACGCGGGCCTGCAAACCTTCCACCGTGCTTGCCGTCGAGAAGCGGAAGTTGAACATCACGTCCGCATGGCCGGCAATCACGTTGGTCGCGCCGGTGCCGCTGTGAATGTTCGACACCTGCCACGTGGTGGGCGGGAAATATTCGTTGCCGTCGTCCCAGCGTTCGGCCACCAGTTCGGCGAGCGCTGGCGCGAGCAGATGCACCGGGTTTTTCGCCAGATGCGGGTAGGCGATATGGCCTTGCACGCCTTTGACGATCAGCTTGCCCGACATCGAACCGCGCCGGCCGTTCTTCACCATGTCGCCGAGCTGCGCGCTCGAAGTCGGTTCGCCGACGATGCAGTAGTCCATGCGCTCGCCGCGCGCCTGCAAGGCCTCGACGACCTTGATGGTGCCGTCGGTGGCGGGGCCTTCTTCGTCGCTCGTGATCAGGAAGGCGATCGAGCCGCGGTGCGCCGGGTGCGCGGCGACGAACTCCTCGCTCGCCACCACGAAGCCCGCGATCGACGCTTTCATGTCCGCCGCGCCGCGGCCGTACAGCTTGCCGTCACGATGGGTCGGCTCGAACGGCGCCGAGTGCCATTGTTCGAGCGGGCCGGTCGGCACCACGTCGGTATGGCCGGCGAACGCGAGCAGCTTGCCAGCAGTGCCGTCGACGCCGCGTTTGACGGCCCACAGGTTGGTGACGCCGTTCGATTCGATCGTCTCGTGCTCGAAGCCGAGCGCGGCCAGGCGTTCGATCAGGAGGCGCTGGCAATGCTGGTCGTCGGGCGTGACGGAGGCGCGCGCGATCAGTTGTTCGGTAAGGGCGAGGGTGCCGGACATGGATTCGATACAAGCCACTTTGAAATGAAAAAATGCCGGCTGGCGGTCGAACACCGCAGCCGGCAACTGCTTTTGAGCCACGCGGCCAAGGCCGCGTTTCACTGCGGTTTCACTACGTATTGCGTTTGCGTTTGCGTTTGCGGCGCCGGCGCCAGGATTCGCACCAGACGACTACCAGATCCGGCGCTGCGCTCTGCGCGCGCCGGATCTGACGAACCGTGCTGCTCTTACGCAAACAGCGCTGCGTACTCGTCCGCAGAAAAACCGAGCGACTTGACGCGCCCGTTGACCACCAGCACAGGCCGTTTGATCACCGACGGCTTGTGGATCATCAACGCGATCGCACCCGACTGCGTGTCCGCGGCCGCTTTCATGTCGTCGGACAAAGCGCGCCATGTGGTGCCGCGACGGTTCAGCAAGGTGTCGAGCTTCACGTCCTTCAGCCAGTCCTGCACGAGCGGTTCGGTCACGCCGTGTTTCTTGAAGTCGTGGAATTCGAACTCGACGCCGTGCTCTTCCAGCCACACGCGGGCTTTTTTCACGGTGTCGCAGTTCGGAATGCCGTAGACGACGGTTTTGGTGCCGCGTGCCATCAGTCGCCTCGCAGCAGCTCGTTCAGGCCGACCTTCGCACGCGTCTTGGCGTCCACCTTCTTGACGATCACGGCGCAGTACAGGCTGTGCGTGCCGTCTTTGGACGGCAGGTTGCCCGCCACCACCACCGAACCCGCCGGAATGCGGCCGTACGTGACTTCGCCGGTTTCGCGGTCGTAAATCCTGGTGCTCTGGCCGAGGTACACGCCCATCGAGATCACCGAGTTTTCTTCGACGATCACGCCTTCCACCACTTCCGAGCGCGCGCCGATAAAGCAGTTGTCTTCGATGATGACCGGGTTCGCCTGCAGCGGCTCCAGCACGCCGCCGATGCCCACGCCACCCGACAGGTGCACGTTCTTGCCGATCTGCGCGCACGAACCGACGGTGGCCCACGTGTCGACCATCGTGCCTTCGTCCACGTAGGCGCCGATGTTGGTGTACGACGGCATCAGCACGACGTTCTTCGCGATGAACGAGCCGCGGCGCGCAATGGCGGGCGGCACCACGCGGAAGCCGCCGGCGGCGAAGTCTTCAGCGGTGTAGCTGGCGAACTTCGACGGCACCTTGTCGTAGAACTGCGAGTAACCGCCGGCCGGCATCGGCGCGTTGTCTTCCAGGCGGAACGACAGCAGCACGGCTTTCTTCAGCCACTGATTGACGACCCAGTCGCCGTCTTTCTTCTCGGCGACGCGCAGCAGGCCCTTGTCCAGTTGCTCGATGGCGTGGGCGACGGCTTGGCGCACGTCGGCCGGAGCGGCCTTCGGCGACAGCTCGGCGCGGTTTTCCCAGGCGGTGTCAATGATCTGCTGAAGTTGTTGCGACATATGCGTGCTTTATCGAAGAGAGTTGAAGTCTGAAGAAGGGGATGCGGTGCGCAGCGGCCGTTGACGAACCCTAACCCGCCAGCGCATGGCAAAAATCGACGATCCGCTGCGCGCCCTGCGTGCATTCGTCGACGTCGGCGACCAGCGCCATGCGCACGAAATTGCGGCCGGGGTTCACGCCGTGCGCAGTGCGCGCGAGGAACGAGCCCGGCAGAACCGTCACATTATAGTCGGCGTAGAGGCGCTGGGCGAACACGGTATCCGTGAGGCCCGTGCGCGAGACGTCCGCCCACAGGTAGAACGCGGCGTCCGGCAGGCGCACGTCGAGTATCTCGGCGAGCATAGGCGTGACGGTGGAAAACTTCTGCAGGTACTTCGCGCGGTTCTCGCGCACGTGCGCTTCGTCGTTCCAGGCCGCGATGCTGGCATTCTGGAACACCGTCGACAAGGCCGTGCCGTGGTAGGTCCGGTAGAGCAGGAAGTCCTTGAGAATCGCCGCGTCGCCCGCGACGAAACCCGAGCGCATGCCCGGCACGTTCGAGCGCTTGGACAGGCTCGACAGCATGACGAGCCGCTCGAAACCGCGGCCGAGTTGGTGGGCCGCTTCCAGGCCGCCGAGCGGCGGGTTGGCCTCGTCGAAGTAAATTTCGGAGTAGCACTCGTCCGAGGCGATCACGAAGCCGTAGCGGTCCGACAGCGCGAACAGTTCGCGCCAGTCGTCGAGCGTGAGCACCGCGCCGGTCGGATTGCCGGGCGAGCAGACATAGAGCAGTTGCGTGCGCGCCCAGATGTCGGCCGGCACCGCCGAGTAGTCGCAGGCGAAGTTGCGCGCCGGGTCGCTATTCACGAAATACGGCTGCGCGCCGGCTAGAATCGCCGCGCCTTCGTAGATTTGGTAGAACGGGTTCGGACAGAGTACGATCGCAGGCTCGCCGCCGGCATTCTTTTTCGGGTCGAGCACCGTTTGGGCGAGGGAAAACAGCGCCTCGCGCGAACCCGATACCGGCAGCACCTGGGTGGCCGGATCGACCGGTGGCAGGTTGTAGCGCTGCGTGACCCACTTCGCGATCGACTCGCGCAAGGCGGGCGATCCGATCGTGGCCGGATACGCGGACAAGCCGCCGAGCGAGGCCACCACGGCGTCGCGGATCAGCGCGGGCGTGGGATGTTTCGGCTCGCCGATGCCGAAGCTGATATGCGCGTGGTCGGCGTTCGGCGTGACGTCCTTGAAAAGCGCGCGCAGCTTTTCGAACGGGTAGGGCTGAAGGGAGTCGAGTAGCGGGTTCACTGGGCGGATCGAGCCTGATCGAAGATGAGCGCTGATGGAAGCAGGAAAAGCGAAGCACGCATGCCGGCGTTGAGTGCACGAGGCGGACCAAGGCACCCAGGCAACAAAGGCGCCGGACAGACGGCAGCGGCGAGCAGATGATTATAGCGTGGTGAGCAGGGCGCGTCGGGCATGTCGCGGCGCGTAGCCACCCGCGCAATGGACCAGCAACAGCGCGCCGGCGAATCACGGCGCAACCCGCCAGGCGGCGCAGGCAATGCGCTGCAGCGGGAACAACGCGAACCGTAGGCGGTTCGCGCAAGAAAGTAGCAGGAGCAGCAATGTACGCAGCAGTCCTGGAGAAATCCGCACAGAACAGGCGCAGGAGCGCCGCAGTGCTCGGCCTGAACTTCGCCGGCGCTTTTGCGAGAGACGCCGCAGCCCTTGGTCTGAACTTCACCGGCGCTTTGGCGAGACACGCCGCGGTGCTCGGCCCGAACTTCACCAGCGCCTTTGCAACGAGCACCGCGGTCCGCGACGGAAACACGCCGAACGCCGCTGCAAGGAGCCCCGCACCATGACCAGCTGGCTTCGCAACAGTTGGCCGACGCTCGCGATCATGCTCGGCGCGTCCGTGTGGGGAATGATCTGGTATCCATTGCGTATGCTGGCGGCCCTCGGCGTGACCGGCACGGCCGCCAGTGCGCTGACGAGCGGCGCCGGCTGCCTGTTTGTGCTGCTGGTGCGCTATCGAACGCTCAGGACCGTGCGCTGGCACTGGCTGCTGCCGGCGCTCGCGCTGGCGGCGGGCATCACCAACCTCGGTTTCGTGTGGGGCTCGATTCACGGCCAGGTGATGCGCGTGCTCCTGCTGTTCTATCTCACCCCGGCGTGGACCGCGCTCTTCGCGCACTTCATCCTGCATGAGCGGCTCACCTGGGCGGGCGCGGGTCTCGCCGCGCTGTCGCTCGTCGGTGCGATGACCATGCTGTGGTCGCCGCAACTGGGCATTCCGGTGCCCGGCAATCTCGCCGAATGGGCGGGCCTCGCGGGCGGCATGGGCTTCGCCATGAGCAACGTGCTGATTCTCAAGACGAGCCGCGTGCTGCCTGACATGAAGCCGGAAATGCGCACCGCGACGATCTTCGGCGGCGCGGCGATTTTCAGCGCCTGTGCTTCGCTGTTCGAGGCGATGCCCGCGCCGCCCACCGGCGCGCATCTCGGCACGGCCGCGTGGCTGGTGCTCGGCCTCGGTTTTCTGCTGGCGTCGAACAATATGCTGGTGCAGTACGGGCTCGCGCGTGTGCCGGCCAACCGGGCGTCGATCATCATGCTGTTCGAGATCGTGGTCACGGCGTTGTCGGCCTGGCTCTTCGCCAGCGAGACGCCCGGGCCGCGCGAATGGGCGGGCGGCGTGTGCATCGTGCTGGCCTCGGCGCTCTCCAGTTGGGTGCATCGGACCAAGGCCATGCCGCCCGATCCGGCCATTCAGGACGCGAGCCTCGCCGGCGAGCGCGGTGCCGACCCCGGCGAGCGCAAGGACGGCAAGAACCGTCCACGCGCGATGGTATGATTGCCCCTCATTGGCCGACGCATGCTTCACCGCATGAAGCCGGCACCCGAGGCCCGAGGGTTCGCGGGCCGTGTCGCTCTATCGGCGAACGGCTGGCGCGGCCTTCACGAGCCACCCATTTTTTCCCTTTTCAAACAGCGAAATCGCCGTGCGTCTGACCTCGATCAAACTCGCTGGCTTCAAGTCATTCGTCGATCCCACGCATTTCCAGGTTCCGGGCCAGCTAGTCGGTGTGGTCGGACCGAACGGGTGCGGCAAGTCCAACATCATCGACGCCGTGCGCTGGGTGCTCGGCGAATCGCGCGCCTCCGAGCTGCGCGGCGAGTCGATGCAGGACGTGATCTTCAATGGCTCGACCGCGCGCAAGCCCGGTAGCCGCGCCAGCGTCGAACTGGTGTTCGACAACGCCGACGGCCGGGCCGCGGGCCAGTGGGGCCAGTATGCCGAAATCGCCGTGAAGCGCGTGCTCACGCGCGACGGCACCTCGAGCTACTACATCAACAATCTGCCGGCGCGCCGCCGCGACATTCAGGACATTTTTCTCGGCACCGGTCTTGGGCCGCGCGCGTACGCGATCATCGGGCAGGGCATGATCGCGCGCCTGATCGAGGCAAAGCCGGAAGAGCTGCGCGTGTTCCTCGAAGAAGCCGCGGGCGTATCGAAGTACAAGGAACGCCGCCGCGAAACCGAGAACCGTCTGCACGACACGCGCGAGAACCTGACGCGGGTCGAGGACATCGTCCGCGAACTGGGCGCGAACCTCGAGAAGCTGGAAACGCAGGCCGTGGTCGCCACGCGCTACAAGGAACTGCAGGCCGACGGCGAAGAAAAGCAGCGTCTCTTGTGGCTGTTGCGCAAGAACGAAGCCGGCGGCGAGCAGGAGCGCCAGCAACGCGCGATCGAACAGGCCCAGATCGACCTCGAAGCGCACACAGCGAAGCTGCGCGAAGTCGAGGCGCAACTCGAAACGCTGCGCGTCGCGCATTACTCCGCCAGCGACGCGATGCAGGGCGCGCAAGGCGCGCTCTACGAGGCGAATTCGGAAGTCAGCCGGCTCGAAGCCGAGATCAAGTTCATCGTCGAATCGCGCAATCGGGTTCAGGCGCAGATCGCCGCGCTGAATGCGCAGCGCGAGCAATGGCAGTCGCAGGCGCAAAAAGCGCAGGACGATCTCGCGGACGCTGAAGAACAACTGGCGGTGGCCGAAGAAAAAGCCGCGCTGGCCGAAGACGAAGCCGCCGCCAAACACGACGCCATGCCCGCGCTCGAAGCGCGCTGGCGCGACGCGCAGACGGAGCTGAACGCGGAGCGCGGCGGGATCGCGCAGACCGAACAGGCGCTCAAGCTTGAAGCTGCGCATCAGCGCAATGCCGACCAGCAGTTGCAGCAACTGCAGGCGCGTCATGAGCGCTTGAAATCGGAAGCGGGCGGTCTCGACGCACCCGACGAAGCGCAGCTCGAAGACTTGCGCATGCAACTCGCCGAGCATGAAGAAATTCTGCACGACGCGCAAACGCGTCTCGCCGACGCGCAGGAAACGCTGCCGCGCCTCGACGGCGAGCGCCGCGCCGCGCAGGAGCGCGTGCAGGCGGAAAGCTCGCAGATTCATCAGCTCGACGCGCGCCTTGCCGCGCTCAAGCAGTTGCAGGAAAACGTCCAGACTGAAGGCAAGATCCAGCCGTGGCTCGAAAAGCACGAGCTGAACGGCCTGCCGCGTCTGTGGAAGAAACTGCATGTCGAAGCCGGTTGGGAAGCCGCGCTCGAAGCCGTGCTGCGCGAGCGGCTCGCCGCGCTGGAAGTGTCGAACCTCGACTGGGTCAAGGCATTCGCCACCGACGCACCGCCCGCCAAGCTCGCCTTCTACGCGCCGCCCGCGGCCGGCCAGCCGGTTGCGACGCCGCCCGCGCTGCGGCCGCTGCTGTCGCTGGTGCGGATCGACGACGCGGGCATCCGCGCGGTGCTGAACGACTGGCTCGGCCTTTCGTTCGTCGCCGACGATCTGCAGCAGGCGCTCGCCATGCGCTCGCAGTTGCCGGACGGCGGCTCGTTCGTCGTCAAGGCGGGGCATGTGGTGACGCGCGTCGGCGTGCAACTGTATGCCGCCGACTCCGAACAGGCCGGCATGCTGGCCCGTCAGCAGGAAATCGAAAATCTGGTGCGTCAGGTTCGCGCGCAGGCCTTGCTCGCGGACGAAGCGAAAGCCGCCGCGATCCGCGCCGAAGCCGCGCATACGCAGGCCGCCCAGGCATTGACCGATGTGCGTCAGCAGGCGGAGCGCGCCACGCAGCGCGTGCACGCGTTGCAAATGGACGTGCTCAAGCTCACCCAGGCGCACGAGCGTTACACCCAGCGCAGTACACAGATTCGCGAGGAACTCGAAGAGATCACCGCGCAGATCGAAGAGCAGCGCGCCATGCGTGCGGAGTCGGAAGCGAACTTCGAGCGTCACGACGGCGAGCTTGCCGAATTGCAGGCGCGTTTCGAAGATCATCAACTGGCCTTCGAAGCGCTCGACGAAGAACTCACCGCCGCGCGCGGCCAGGCGCGCGATCTGGACCGCGCCGCTACCGACGCGCGCTTTGCCGCGCGCAACATGGCGAACCGCATCGACGAACTGAAGCGCAGCATTCAGGTCGCGCACGAGCAGAGCGAGCGTGTAGCGGCGTCGCTGGAAGATGCGCGCGCCGAGCTGGAAACCATCAACGAGCAGACCGCGCACACCGGCTTGCAGGACGCGCTCGACATCCGCGCGGTCAAGGAAGAAGCGCTGCACGCCGCGCGCCTCGAACTGGACGATCTCACCGCCAAGCTGCGTGCCGCCGACGAAACGCGTCTCACCGCCGAGCGCGCGTTGCAGCCGCTGCGCGACCGCATCAACGAATTGCAGCTGAAGGAACAGGCGGCGCGCCTGAACGGCGAGCAATTCATCGAGCAACTCGCCGCAGCCGGCGTCGATGAGGCGCAATTGCAAGCCAAGCTCACGCCGGACATGAAGCCGTCGTACCTGCAGGGCGAGGTCACGCGCATCAACAACGCCATTACCGCGCTCGGTCCGGTCAACATGGCCGCGCTCGACGAACTGAAGGCGGCGACCGAGCGCAAGTCGTTCCTCGACGCGCAATCCACCGACCTGAACAGCGCGATCGAAACGCTCGAAGACGCCATCCGCAAGATCGACGCGGAAACGCGCACACTGCTGCAAGGCACCTTCGACCAGGTGAACCAGCATTTCGGCGAACTGTTCCCGCGTCTCTTCGGCGGCGGCCAGGCACGGCTGATCATGACGGGCGACGAAATTCTCGACGCCGGCGTGCAGGTGATGGCGCAGCCGCCGGGTAAGAAGAATTCGACGATTCACCTGCTGTCGGGCGGCGAAAAAGCGCTGACGGCCACCGCACTGGTGTTCGCGATGTTCCAGCTGAATCCCGCGCCGTTCTGTCTGCTCGACGAAGTGGACGCGCCGCTCGACGACGCCAACACGGAACGTTTCGCGAACCTCGTGCGTGCGATGTCGGACAAAACCCAGTTCCTTTTCATCTCGCACAACAAGATCGCGATGGAAATGGCGCAGCAATTGATCGGCGTGACCATGCAGGAGCAGGGCGTGTCGCGCATCGTTGCCGTCGACATGGAAACGGCTGCGGGTTTCGCCCAGAATATCGTTTGAGTTTCGCTTGAGTTGAGTTTGAGTCGGGAATCGCGGGTGTCCGCGTTCAGCGCAGCGGCCGGTGGCCGCGCGACACGTGGGGCGGGCGCTAAGCCGCGCAGATAAAAGAATTGCTGATGGAGCATGCATGGACGAGTTGACACTCGGTTTGATCGGCGCGGGTGCCGTGGTGGTCGGGGGCGTGGTCGTGTACAACGCGTGGCAGGGCGCGAAGGTGCGTCGCAAGATGCCGCGGCCAATGCCGGCCGATGCCGCGGAAAACTTCGCGCGGGACGATCAGGAGGAACAGAGCCCGTTCATCGAGCCGGCCCGGCCCACCATGCGCCGCGAACCGGTGGTGGGCACCGAAGCGGCGGAGCAAACCACGGCGGCGCGCGTCGAGCCGACGTTCGGCAGCCCCGCGGCGACGGCTGCGCCACTCGATACGCCGGCCGATATCCAGGCCGAGACGACCACGCCGAACGGCTACCCGGAAGCCGAGGGCGTCGCTCAAGCCGAAGGCGGCGATCACGCGGAGGCCGGCAAGACCGCGCCAGCCGCCCGCCAGGACGACGAGCCGGTCGAACCGATTCTGCCTGCCGCCACGACGATTTCATCGGCGCCGCCGGCTATCGTCGATCGCCGCATCGACTGTATCGTGCCGATCCGCCTGAACGGCCCGGTCGCCGGCGACAAGGTGATTCCGCTCGCGCAGCGTCTGCGCCGCGCGGGCAGCAAGCCGGTGCATATTGAGGGCAAACTCGAAGGCGGCGCGTGGGAACTGCTGCAAAACGGCGCGCGTTATGAAGAGTTGCGCGCGGCCGCGCAATTGGCGAACCGCAGCGGCGCGCTCAACGAACTGGAGTTTTCCGAATTCGTGACCGGCGTGCAGCAATTTGCCGACGCGCTGGATGCATCGCCGGAATTCCCGGACATGCTCGAAACGGTCGCGATGGCGCGCGAACTCGACGGCTTTGCCGCGCAGTGCGACGCGCAGCTGTCGATCAACGTGCTCTCCGACGGTGCGCCGTGGTCCGCCAACTACGTGCAGGCAATCGCCTCGCAGGACGGCCTGCTGCTGTCGCGCGACGGTACGCGTTTCGTCAAGCTCGACGCGCGGCAAAGCCCGGTGTTCATGCTGCAATTCGGCGACACCAACTTCCTGCGCGACGACCTCACCTACAAGGGCGGCCAGATGATCACGCTGGTGCTCGACGTGCCGGTGGCCGACGAAGACATCCTGCCGTTCCGCCTGATGTGCGACTACGCGAAATCGTTGGCCGAGCGCATTGGCGGCCGGGTGGTCGACGACGGCCGCCGTCCGTTGCCGGAAACCGCGTTGCTCGCAATCGAAAAGCAACTGATGACCCTCTACGCGAAGCTCGAACAGGCGGGCATCCCGGCGGGTTCGCCGGCCACGCGCCGGTTGTTCAGCCAGTAATTTCTACGTTTTACCGGTGTCTGCAGCGGCCGCACGATGTGCGGCCGCTGTCGTTTCAGGCGGCGAGTTCGCGCGCACCTTTCGAGCGGACGCACAACGCGCCGAAACTGGCCATTCGGCCGATGTAAAGGGGCACGCTTCCTGCGATAATCCAATGTCTGAATTTCACTGAAGAACCTTCCGACAGCATGGCCCGAACCCCCGTCTCACCCCCCGCAACCAGCGCCCCGGCAGAGCGTGCCGCGTGGCTGCGCGCGGAACTCGAACGCGCCAATTACGCGTACTACGTGCTCGACCAGCCGGATCTGCCCGACGCGGAATACGACCGGCTGTTCAAGGAACTCGAGAGCATCGAGACGGAACATCCCGACCTGATCGTGCCGGATTCGCCCACCCAGCGGGTGGGCGGCGAGGCGGCAAGCGGTTTCGAGCCGGTCGTGCACGAGCAGCCCATGCTGTCGCTGAACAACGGTTTCGCGGACGAGGACATCGTCGCGTTCGACAAGCGCGTTGGCGACGCGCTCGGCAAGAATGCGAGCGAGCCCCCGGTGCCGGTCGAATACGCGGCCGAGCTGAAGTTCGACGGTCTCGCCATTTCGCTGCGTTATGTCGACGGCGTGTTCGTCCAGGCGTCCACGCGCGGCGACGGCACGACCGGCGAGAACGTTACCGAAAACGTCCGCACCATCCGCTCCATTCCGCTCAGGCTCAAAGGCAAACGCGTGCCGCAGGTGCTCGACGTGCGCGGCGAAGTGCTGATGTTCAAGCGCGATTTCGAACGCCTGAACGAACGCCAGCGGGCCGCGGAACAGAAGGAATTCGCCAATCCGCGCAATGCGGCGGCGGGCAGCTTGCGGCAGCTCGATTCGAAGATCACCGCGCAGCGGCCGCTGTCGTTTTTCTCTTACGGGATCGGCGTGCTCGAAGGCATGGACATGCCGGCCACGCATAGCGAACTGCTCGACTGGTACAAGGAACTCGGCTTGCCGGTGAATGGCGAACGGGCGGTGGTGCACGGCGCGGAGGGTTTGCTGGGCTTTTTCCACGCCGTGGGCGAAAAGCGCGAGAAGCTGCCGTACGACATCGACGGTGTGGTCTACAAGGTCAACCGGCGCGATGAGCAGGAGGCGCTCGGCTTCGTGTCGCGCGCGCCGCGTTTTGCGCTGGCGCACAAATTCCCCGCGCAGGAAGCGCTCACGCGGCTCGTCGCGATCGACGTGCAGGTCGGCCGCACCGGTGCGATCACGCCGGTGGCGCGGTTGGAACCGGTGTTCGTGGGCGGCGCGACGGTCACGAATGCCACGCTGCACAACGAAGACGAAGTGCGGCGCAAGGATATTCGCATCGGTGACACCGTGATCGTGCGGCGTGCCGGCGACGTGATTCCCGAAGTAGTGAGCGCGCTGCTCGACCGGCGTCCCGACGACGCCCGCGAATTCGTGATGCCCACGCATTGCCCGGTATGCGGCTCGAACATCGAGCGGCTGCCGGACGAGGCGATTGCGCGCTGTACCGGCGGCCTGTTCTGTCCCGCGCAGCGCAAGCAGGCCTTGTGGCATTTCGCGCAGCGGCGCGCGCTGGATATCGACGGCCTCGGCGAAAAGATCATCGATCAACTGGTCGAGCAGAATCTGGTGCGTACACCGGCCGATCTATTCAACCTCGGCTTTGCGACGCTCGCCGAACTCGACCGCTTTGCCGAGAAATCCGCGCAGAACCTGCTCGATTCGCTCGAAAAGGCCAAGCACACCACGTTGGCGCGCTTTATTTACGCGCTCGGCATTCGCCATGTGGGCGAGTCCACGGCGAAAGACCTGGCCAAACATTTCGGCTCGCTGGATCCGATCATGGAGGCTTCGGTGGAAGCCTTGCTGGAAGTCAACGACGTCGGGCCGGTAGTGGCCGAGTCGATTCATCAGTTCTTCGCCGAAGAGCACAACCGCACGGTGATCGAGCAACTGCGCGCGCCGGGCCGGGTTACGTGGCCGGAGGGTCCGCCCGCGCCTAGAGCGCCGCAAGGCGTGCTGGCCGGCAAGACGGTCGTGCTGACCGGCACCTTGCCGAGCCTCGCCCGCGAAGAAGCGAAGGAAATGCTGGAAGCCGCAGGCGCGAAAGTGGCGGGATCCGTGTCGAAGAAAACGGATTATGTGGTGGCGGGGGCCGAAGCCGGCAGCAAGTTGGCGAAGGCCGAGGAACTCGGCATCCCCGTACTCGACGAAGATGGTATGCGTAAGCTCCTGGAGGGGCAGTTATGATCCGCGAAATTCTCAAGATGGGCGATCCGCGCCTGTTGCGCATTGCCGATCCGGTCGATCACTTCGACACGCCCGAGCTGCATGAGCTCGTGAAGGACATGTTCGAGACCATGCACGACGCCAATGGCGCGGGCCTTGCCGCACCGCAGATCGGCGTCAATCTGCAGGTGGTGATCTTCGGTTTCGGCCACAACGAACGCTATCCGGACGCACCGCCGGTGCCCGAAACCGTGCTGATCAACCCGACCATCACGCCGGTCTCGCAGGACATGGAAGAGGGCTGGGAGGGCTGCCTGTCGGTGCCGGGCCTGCGCGGCGCGGTGAGCCGGTTTTCGATGATCAAGTATCACGGCTTCGACCAATACGGCAAACCGATCGATCGCGTTGCGGAAGGTTTTCACGCGCGCGTCGTGCAGCATGAATGCGATCACCTGATCGGCAAACTGTATCCAATGCGGATCAATGATTTCGCGAAGTTCGGCTTCACGGAAGTGCTGTTTCCGGATATGGATCCGAATAGCGACGACTGACTTCCTTCGTGCGGTCTGCGATGGGACGGTTGGCGAACGCGCGCATTGCCGTCGTCGTCGTTGCAGCCGCCAAGGCCCCCGCCGCCACCTTCCCCCGGTGGTGGGTTCTCCTGACATCCCGCCTCGATTTTCCCCGCATTTTGCCAAGCCGTGCCACCTTCTCTTAAAGGTAGTGCTGCGCGCCGCATTGTGCTCGTTTTTGCCTGTCGACGACCGTTCTTATTGGGACATTTCCTATCTTTAATTAGGATCGCGCCTTCTCAAATAGGCTTTCTAGATTATTACACTCGCGGCCTCGTGTTTTAATTCTGAAATGTGCAGGTCGCCTTGCGTTATCCAGCGTTCATCCGTTCCATCGTCCACATTGACCGGGCCAGTCAGCCGAGTCTCGCCAGAACAGGCCGCGTACGCAAGAATTTGCCGGCCGTTGCGTCACTAACCTCCGTCGGCACGCTTCTCACAGTTGCTGCCGCGCCGGTATGGGCTATCGAACTTAATACGCCAGTCGATCGGGCGCTGCAGGATCAGCAACAACAACGTCTGCTCGATCAGGCTCGCGAACAACGCGAAAACCTGAGTGCACACGATTCCCCTCCCATCACGCCGCCACGTGCAACTGTCGCGCAGGGGCCAATCGCGCCCGATGGTCAGGCGTGCATCTACGTGGACGGAGTCGAGTTTCGCGGCGCGATGCTTGTGCCCGACTCCATCAGGCAGCAGGTCGCGCGCGAGGTAACCGGACAATGTCTCGACAACGCCGCGCTCGCGCATCTGCTCGACGAAGTGAACGACTGGTACGTCGAAAACGGCTACATCACGAGCCATGCGTGGCTGCCGCAGCAGCAGGGCGCGGGTGGCCCGCTCGTGATTGCATCGGTCGAAGGCAAACTCGGCAAGGTCTCGTTCAAGGACGGTACGACCCGCTCGGATCGAGCGGCGCGCATGGCATTTCCGGTTTCACCCGGCGAGCCGCTCAATTTGCGCGACGTCGAACAGGGCGTCGACCAGCTTGACCGCGTCACGCCGGACGGCGTGAAAGTCGCGCTGCGCGCGGCGCCCGAGGAAGGTTACTCGGACGTGCTCGTGAGTGGCCGCACCGCGCCCTCCATTGGCGTCAACCTGAATGTCGACAACATGGGCGACAGCAACACGGGCGCGGATGAATTCGACGGCGCGGTGACGCTCAACAACCCGTTGGGCTTCGGCGAGCAACTGGGGATGTCGGCAAACAGCACGACGGCACTGCACGGCGACCGTTATCGACGGAGCTTTGGCGCGTCCGCGAGCGTGCCGCTTGGTTACTGGACTTTCAGCTATGCGGGGGCGGCCGGCAATTTCGCGGTACCGATCGATTTTTACGGCAATCTGCGCTACCACGGCAGCAATGTCCAGAATCTGATCAGCGTATCGCGCACGGTCTCGCGCGATTCAATGCGCAAGATCGATATCTTCGGTTCGATTTCCACCTATAACGGCAAGACTTATCTCGAAGATCTGCAACTCGACAGCGGCACCGAACGCGTGAGTGCGGCGCGAATCGGCATCAACTTCGCCAGCCGGGTTGGCAGCAGAAGCTATTTCACTTTCAGTCCGGTGCTCACCGGAGGACTGCCTTTCGCGAGCCGCGACAAGAGCCAGGCGGGCGGGCCTTCCGCAAGCTTTCGCAAGCTCTCGGCGAGTGCGAGTCTGTACACCCTGATTTCGCCCAGCGTGGCGCTCCTCTCGTCCGCTTACGCGCAAGCGAGCGCAAAGCCGCTTTATTCGACCGAGCGCGTGTCGGTCGGCGGCGACACCTCCGTGCGCGGCTTCAAGGACCGCTACCTGTATGGCAACACCGGCGGGTACCTGCGCAACGAGGCCGACTGGACGTTGTCCGCGCCCGTGTTCGGCAGCCGCGTCACGTTGATGGCCGCCATCGACGCCGGGCGCGTCGTGCCCGTTGCCGGTGAGCCGAATTCCGGCGGCAACGTCGTCGGTGCGGCGGTTGGTGCATCCGCAGCGATCAAGCACGTGTCCGCCTCTCTTTCAATTGGCGCTCCGCTGTTTGCTCCCAGGCAGTTGAACGCCGATCCCGTCGTGGTCAACCTCCGGTTGAGCATGGCCTTTTAAACCACTAGGACTCTTTATGATTAAACATCGACTCAAAGCTTTGAACCTCGCCGCCCTGACGGCAATGGCCACTGCCGGCAGCGCAATGGCAGCGGGTGTCGTGGCCAACGGCGGCCAGACCCAGGTCAATGCGGTCGGCAACACCCCCGTGGTCAACATTGCAGGTCCGAATGGCTCGGGTATTTCCCGTAACACCTTCAGCAACTTCGACGTCGACCGGAACGGCGTCGTATTCAATAACCTGACGGCGACGGGCGCGAGCCGCCTTGCCGGCCAGCTCGCCGCCAACGCGAACCTCCAGGGCAACGCTGCCAGAGTGATCGTCGCTGACGTAACCTCGGCTCAAGCTTCGAAGCTCAATGGCGCGATGGAAGTCGCCGGCGCGCCCGCGCACCTGCTGATCGCCAACGCGGCCGGCATCTCGGCCAATGGCGCGACCACCGTCAACGTTCCGATGCTGACGCTGGCTGCCGCCGGTTTCAACCCGCGCGCGGACAGTCCGCTTGCACTGAGCGTCGACAAGACGCGCGCCACGCCCGCGACGATCCAGATCGACGGCGATGGCATCGATGTCGGTGCCGGCCAGTTGAATCTGCTGTCTCGCGCTACCGTCGTGAACGGCGCGGTCAAGGGCTGGAGCATCAACTCGCAGAACGGCACGGATTTCGACGGCGACGCGAACGGCAATTTCGCCGGCAAGCTCACGTACACGTCGGCGACGCCAAGCCAGAAGCTCGGCGTTGCGCTCGATGTGTCGGCGCTCGGCGGGATGTATGCGAACAAGATCGTCCTCGAGGGATCGGAATTCGGTCTTGGCGTGAACAACGCCGGTTTGATCAAAGGCGGTGACGGCGGCGTCGCCATCCAGATGTTCGGCGCGGACATTCAGAATGCGCCGTACAGCGTGGTCGCGACTAATGGTTACAGCGCAGTCGGCCGCGTGAAGGGGAATGACGCATCCTATGTCCTGCAGGACGCTGATCACATGCAACGGGAAATGGTGAATTTCCAGCAACTGAAGCAAGTGTTGAAGACGGGCATGGACAACATGGACGCTGCGCGCGGTTGGACGCCTGAAGTTGAAGCAAAACTGACGGAGAGCCAGAAACTGGCGCGACTCGCGGATCTGGTGAAGCAAGGTCAGCAGCAGTTTGCCGACGAGCCGGCGCGAAACGCTGCTATTGGAGAGGAGCGCGCTAGAGCTGAGGCGGCACGTCAGGCCGCTGAAGCGCAGGCACGTGCGGAGCAGGAAGCGCGCGACCGCGCGCAGCAGCAGGCGGACGCACAGCGTCAGGCGGCTGAGCAGCAAGCTCGCGCGGAGTACGAGGCGCGCATGCAGCAGGAAGCACGCGACCGCGCCCAACAGCAGGCCGACGCAGCGCGCATGGAGCAGGAGGCACGCGACCGCGCGCAGCAGCAGGCGGACGCGCAGCGTCAGGCTGCCGAGCAACAGGCTCGCGCGGAGTACGAAGCACGCATGCAGCAGCAATGGTACGCGGACTATGAGACCCGCATGCTGCAGCAGGCGCGCGATTATGCTGACCAGCAGCAGGTGATGCGCGATAGCGCAGCCCTGTAGGCACAGGGGAATGTTCAGCCTGCGGTGGCAAACGGGCACAAGTTCTAAAAGTGTGTCTTGCCTGCCCGCTGGGCAGGAGGGGCGCGCCCGGTGTCGTCGGGCTGATACATGGCTGGGCGCCTGAAAGGCCGGTTAATTGGCAACAGCCCCACGTTTTCGAAAAAACGTGGGGCTGTTTTTTACGCGGCCAGCTTGCTAAGGACGACGCCGAATATCTGTCGCACCGTCGGCATCCGGCGCACAGCGTCAGAACGATTCATCGGCTGCGAGGTAGCGCCATTGGCCCGGCGGCAACGCGCCCAGCATCACATGGCCCATCCGCACACGCTTCAGGCCAATCACTTCGAGGCCGACCAGTTCGCACATGCGGCGAATCTGACGCTTCTTGCCTTCACGCAGCACAAAACGCAATTGCTCGCCGTTCTGCCAACTGACCTGTGCCGGCTTGAGCGGTACGTCGTCGAGCGAGAGGCCATGCCGCAGCAGCGCGAGGCTTTCCGGCGGGAAGTGGCTTTCGACCTCGGTCGTGTGCTCGCCGAATGCCACGCGCACGAGATACTCCTTGTCGATCTCCGAATGGCCGCCGATCAACTGCTTCGCGATACGGCCGTCCTGCGTCAGCACCAGCAGGCCCGTCGAGTCGATGTCCAGCCGCCCGGCCGGCGCAAGCTGGCGCAAATGCGCAACGGAGAAGCGGATGTTCGAGCGATCGCCTTCCCAGCGGTTTTCCGGCGTGACCAGTGTGATGGCCGGCTGGTAACCGTCTTCCGCCTGACCGGAGACGAAACCCACCGTCTTGTGGATCAGCACGGTCACCTGGCTGGCTTGAGCGGCTTCGGCGGCAGGGTCGATCTCGATACGCTGGTCCGGACGAACCTTGGTGCCGAGCGTGTCGATGCGCTCGCCGTCCACCAGCACCCAGCCTTTCTCGATCCATTCGTCGGCTTCGCGGCGCGAGCACAAGCCGAGTTCGGACATCAGCTTGGACAGGCGCAGGGTGCCGGGTGCGTCTTCGTAATCGCGACGCGGTGTGCGCGGAGCATCGCCGGCAGGGACGTCGCGTTTCTTTGTACGGGCGGCGGGCGATGTGCCGCGAGGCTTGTCGGCGCGTGCTGGCCGGTCGTCTCCGAAGCGGCGCGCGGCGGTCGGCAGCGATCTGTCGAAACTGCGTGCCGGCCGTTCGCCACGTTCCGCGCGCTCGCCGCTGCGGGCCGGGCGATCGCCGAACTCGCGTTTGGCAGACGCGCGTTCGCCACGGTCGTCGCGCGGGGCGCGTGCCGGACGGTCCGAGCGGTCGGCGTACCCGCCTTTGACGGGTTTTGCGAAACTGCGCTCACGGTGCTCCGACGAACCGCGGTCGTTCTCAAAACGGCGCGGCGCGGGATCGCCGCGCGAGCCCCGGTCGCCGCCAGAGCCGGCGCGCGGCCGATCGGTGCTTCCGCTCGCGCTGCGTGCCGGACGCTCGCCGCGGACTCCGCTTTCCGGCGGTCGGCCTGCACCGCCTTCGGCGCGGCGCGGTGCACGTTCGCTACGATCAGCGCTGCCTTCGAAACGACGTGGTGCGCGTTCGCTACGATCGCCGCCACCCTCGAACCGGCGCGGTGCGCGTTCGCTACGATCGCCGCCACCCTCGAACCGGCGCGGTGCACGCTCACCATCGTCCCGACGCGGACCACGATCACCCGCTCCCTCGAAACGCCGCGGCGCGCCGCCGCCACCCTCACGCCGCGGCGGCCGGTCCGACGACGCCCGGCGTGCTGTGCCCGCGCCGCCCGCATCACGCTCGCGTGAGAACGACCCTTCTGCGCGCGGCGCGCGCGCACCGGCACCTGTCGGCTTACCGCCGCTCGGCCGCTTGCCGCCGGCCGGAGCGGCACCAGCCCGCTTGCCCCGCGCGTCGCCGGAATCCGTCGCCGCGGACGGCTTCGGTCCCGCCGGGCGCGTCGGCTTACGCGCCGAGGTGCTTCCGGTACGGACAGGGGCGCGTTCGGACGAAGCCGGCCGCGGGTGCTTGGCTGTTAATTTGACTCGCATGAAATCTCACACTGCAATCGCGCGCAGCAGTTCGGTCTCGACCTGAATTTGCAGACGGCTGTCCGACAGGCCATGTCCATCCAGCAGAAACACGTCTTCGACGCGTTCGCCAAGTGTATTGATCCGCGCCGAAGCGACGCCGACCCGATGCTCGGCCAGCACACGCGCGATCGAATAAAGAAGGCCCGGCCGGTCGTTCGCCGACACGGACAGGATGTAATATTGGCCGCGCTCGTCGGCCCGGAGATCGACGCGCGGCGTAACAGGGAAGGTCCGCGACAGCCGCGACAGACGGCCTTTCGACGGTCCCGGAAGCAGGGTGCCGTCACCGGTGAGGCGGGCGGTCAGTTCCTGTTCGACCAGATTGGCAATATCGCGATAATGCACGTCTTCTTCGGTATGCGCGACGAGGAAATTATCGAGCGCGTACCCGTGACGGGTCGTGCTGACTCGCGCATCGAGCACCGACAGGCCATTGCGGTCGAAATACGCGCAAATGCCGGCGAACAGATCGGGCTGATCCTTCACATAGACCAGCACCTGGAGCGCCTCGCCGATCGGCGACGGGCGGGCCCGCACGATCGGTGTGGGCGTTTCGACGTGGCGATACAGCACGCGCGTTTGCCACGCGATATCCGCCGCGTCGTGACGCAGGAAATAGCCGATGTCGAGCTTGTCCCACAGCGCCTTTTGCGCGCCTTCCGGCACGGTTTCGAGACGCAGGAGCGCCAGCGCTTCTTCCTGGCGGGACTTCAGCTCCGAATGCGCATCCGGCCGCGCGCCGCCGAGTACGGCGAGCGTGGCGCGGTACAGGTCTTCGAGCAGCTTGCCTTTCCATGTGTTCCAGACTTTCGGGCTGGTGCCGCGAATGTCGGCCACGGTCAGCAGGTAGAGCGCCGTGAGGCAGCGCTCGGTGCCGACCAGTTCGGCGAACCGCTTGATGACTTCCGGGTCGCTCGTATCCTGCTTTTGCGCGACCTGGCTCATGGTCAGATGCTGCTGGACCAGCCACACGACCAGTTCGCCGTCTTCACCCAGGATGCCGTGATTGCGGCAGAAGCGCCGCGCGTCGGCCATGCCGAGCGTGGAGTGGTCGCCGCCGCGGCCTTTGGCGATGTCGTGAAACAGCGCCGCCACATACAGCACCCACGGCCGGTCGAAGTTCGCGATCAACTGGCTGCAGAACGGATATTCGTGCGCGTGCTCGGCCACGGCGAAGCGCCGCAGATTGCGCAGCACCATCAGAATGTGCTGATCGACCGTGTAGACGTGATACAGATCGTGCTGCATCTGTCCGACAATGCGCCGGAAGTTCAGCAGATAGCGCCCCAGCACGCTGGTCTGGTTCATCAGGCGCAGCGCATGGGTGATGCCGGCCGGCTGCTTCAGGATGTCCATGAAAAGGCGCCGGTTTTCCGGGTCGCGCCGCCAATGTTGATCCATGACGTCGCGGGCGTTGTAGATCGCGCGCAGCGTGCGCGCCGACAGACCTTTCACGCCGGGCGTCTGTTCATACAGCAGGAAGGCCTCGAGGATCGCGTTCGGCTCGCGCTGGAACACGTCGTCACTGGCGATTTCCAGCATGCCCTGCTTCTCGACGAAGCGGTCCGACAGCACACGCGTGATGCCGCTCGTGCTCGGAAAGAGCTGCGCCTCGATGTTCTGGATCAGGATCGTGGCGAGCTGCGTGACAGCCTTGGCGGACCAGTAATAGCGCCGCATGAGCTGCTCGCTCGCGCGTTTGGTGGCGGTCGGCTTGTAGCCGAAGCTCTCGGCCACCGGCGTTTGCAGGTCGAACACCATGATGTCCTGACGGCGCCCGGCGATCACATGCAGCCGCGCGCGCAGCGCTTTCAGGAATCCTTCGTTGCGGCGCAATTCGCGCGCTTCGCGCTCCGTGATCAGGCCGCGCGCTTCGAGTTCGCGCCAGCTGCTGCCGAAGCCGGCCGCCTGGGTGATCCATAGAATCAGTTGCAGATCGCGCAGGCCGCCCGGGCTTTCCTTGATGTTGGGCTCGAGCGAATAGGGGGTATCCTGGAACTTGGCGTGGCGCTGGCGCATTTCCAGCACTTTTGCCTGAAAAAAAGCCCTCGGGTCGAGCGCCTCGCGGTAACGCCTGGCGAAGTCGTCGAACAACTCGGCGCTGCCGGTAATGCGCCTCGCTTCGAGGAGCGAGGTGCGCACCGTGACGTCGTTGGCGGCTTCTTCTAGGCACTGCGACACGCTGCGTACGCTGCTGCCGAGTTCTAGTCCCAGATCCCAGGCCAGGCTGATAAAGCGCTCGATGCGGGTATCCAGATGTCCCATCGGCGTGTCGGGCAGCAAGACCAGAATGTCGATGTCCGAATGCGGCGCCAGTTCGCCGCGCCCGTAGCCGCCCACCGCGAGCAGGGCCAGTTCGGGCGGTAGCTCGCAGGTGTTCCAGGCGGCGCGCAGGGAGTCGTCCGTGGCGCGCGCGAGCGACGCCATCAACGCGTCGACGTTGGTGGCCGTCCTGAAGCGTTCCAGCAATTGGGCTTTGGCCACTTTGTACTCCGCCTTGAGCGACCTGGCAGGGGATTGGGCGAGGGCTGGAACACTACTCATTGGCAGGCGGGGCGGTGGTTTCGGAGATCGGTCAGGCGGTGGCCGCGACGATTGGCGGACGCGCGGGCGTGCCGGCGGAAACGGTCAGCACGTCATAGCCGGTCTCCGTGACGAGCACGGTATGCTCCCATTGCGCCGAGAGGCTGCGGTCTTTGGTTTTGACGGTCCACTGATCCGGCATGGTGCGGATGTCGCGGCGGCCGGCGTTGATCATCGGCTCGATCGTGAAGATCATGCCGGTCTGCAGTTCGAGCCCGGTGCCGGGACGGCCGTAGTGCAGGATCTGCGGGTCTTCATGGAACACCGTGCCGATGCCGTGGCCGCAGTATTCGCGCACCACGCTGTAGCCCTGGCCTTCCGCGTGCTTCTGGATTGCATAGCCGATATCGCCGAGATGCGCGCCCGGGCGCACCTGGTCGATGCCGAGCCACATGCATTCGAAGGTGGTCTGCACCAGACGTTTGGCCATGATCGAGCCTTCGCCGACGATGAACATGCGGCTGGTGTCGCCGAAATAGCCTTCCTTGATGACGGTGATGTCGATGTTCAGCGCGTCGCCGTTTTTCAGGGTCTTGTCGCCCGGAATGCCGTGGCAGATCACGTCATTGACGGAAATGCAGGTGGCTTTCGGATAGGGCGGGTAGCCGGGCGGCTGATAGTTCAGCGGCGCCGGAATCGTGCCCTGTTCTTTCAGCATGTATTCGTGGCACAGGCGGTCCAGTTCGCCGGTCGTGATGCCGGCCGTGACGAACGGCGTGATGTAGTCGAGCACTTCGCTCGCGAGTTTGCAGGCGACGCGCATCTGCGCGATATCGTGTTCGTTTTTGAGCGTAATAGCCATGAGTCGGGCCTGAAATGCGATTTATTGCGAGATTATCGCACCATATTCCCGCCGCCGCAGGCTTTTGCGCCAACGGAAGCAGCTGTTGTGGGCCCTTATGCGGGCGTGTTCCGGGCAACTGGCGCAAGCGTCGCTGGACATCGGGGGCGTGTCGCGCTGGCGCCGCGCCTTGTCTACTTTAGCCGCGACGGGCGGCCAGTTCGGGCTGGTGGCGAGCAGGCGGGTGCAACCCGGCGCCGGCGAGTGGAGCTACCGGAGCAGGTTGAGTCGTGCAATAGTCGCGTGCTATAATCTTTGGCTAAGTCGATCTCAGTCTTGTTTTGTTGCTTCATATGGGCTTCATATGAGTAAAAAAGCGGCGGGAATGGCTTCTCATGGCGCTGGTTGCCTGCGTCATGGGGTAGGAAAGTATCACAAGGCAGCAGACTCGCAAGCCGGCGCACCCAGGGTGTCCGCCGCGTTCAGCCAGGCAGATGGCGGCGCGGCCGATACGGCAGCCGGCTTAAGACCCAACCCTCGCGGAGATTTTCATGGCAGTTACCATGCGTCAAATGCTGGAAGCCGGTGTCCACTTCGGTCACCAAACGCGCTTCTGGAACCCGAAGATGGCTCCGTTCATTTTCGGTCATCGCAACAAGATTCACATCATCAACCTCGAAAAGACGCTGCCGATGTACAACGACGCGCTGAAGTACGCGCGTCAACTGGCAGCTAATCGCGGCACGATCCTGTTCGTGGGCACGAAGCGTCAATCGCGCGACACGATCGCCGAAGAAGCGCAACGCGCTGGCATGCCGTACGTCAACGCACGCTGGCTCGGCGGCATGCTGACCAACTTCAAGACGCTGAAGGTCTCGATCAAGCGCCTGAAGGACATGGAAGCAGCACTGGAAGCAGGCGAAACCGAGCGCATGAGCAAGAAGGAAGCGCTCCTGTTCGAACGCGAAATGGCCAAGCTGCAAAAGTCGATTGGCGGCGTGAAGGACATGGGCGGCATTCCGGACGCGATCTTCGTGGTCGACGTCGGCTACCACAAGATTGCCGTGACCGAAGCGAACAAGCTCGGCATTCCGGTCATCGCCGTGGTCGACACGAACCACTCGCCGGAAGGCATCGACTACGTGATCCCGGGTAACGACGACGCCTCCAAGGCTGTCGCTCTGTACACGGCTGGCGTGGCTGACGCGATCGTCGAAGGCCGTGCGAACGCGGTCAACGAAGTGGTGCAGGCTGCACGTGGCGGCGACGGCGACGAGTTCGTCGAGGTCAACGCGGAAGCGTAAAGCTGCCCCGTGTCCGGCAAAAAAGGGGGCTTTCTACAGGCCCCCTTTTTTTAAGTCGCGACATTGTAGTGGGGCGCGGCCGGCAGTCTCTCGAGCGGTGCCCCGAGCGTTGTCCGTAAAAAAACTACGCGCAACGCTGAAACGAATTCTTGCCGCCGGCATCGAAATGCGGGCGGCGTGTGACAGACGGAACTCAAGGAGCAAATGATGGCGGCAATTACCGCAAGCATGGTTGCAGAACTGCGCGCAAAGACCGACGCGCCGATGATGGAATGCAAGAAGGCGCTGACGGAAGCCGACGGCGACATGGCGCGCGCTGAAGAGCTGCTGCGCGTGAAGCTGGGCAACAAGGCCAGCAAGGCGGCGTCGCGCGTCACGGCTGAAGGCGTGGTCGCATCGTTCATCGGCGGCAACGCGGGTTCGCTGGTCGAGCTGAATTGCGAAACCGACTTCGTTTCGAAGAACGACGACTTCCTGGCTTTCTCGAAGAAGGTCGCGGAGCTGGTCGCTGCGCAAAACCCGGCTGACGTCGCCGCTCTGTCGGCGCTGCCGCTGGACGGCTCGACGGTCGACGCAGTGCGCCTCGCGCTGGTCGGCAAGATCGGCGAAAACCTGTCGATCCGCCGTTTCGTGCGTTTCGACACCGCCAACAAGCTGGCAGCCTACCTGCACGGCACGCGTATCGGCGTGCTGGTCGAGTACACGGGCGCCGACGAGCAGGTTGGTAAAGACGTGGCAATGCACATCGCCGCAATGAAGCCGGTTTCGCTGTCGTCGGAAGACGTGCCGGCGGAACTGATCGCGAAGGAACGCAGCATTGCCGAGCAGAAGGCCGCGGAATCGGGCAAGCCGGCTGAAATCGTCGCCAAGATGGTCGACGGTAGCGTGCAGAAGTACCTGAAGGAAGTCTCGCTGCTGAATCAGACGTTCGTTAAGAACGACAAGCAGACAATCGAACAGATGCTGAAGGCCGGCAACGCGAGCGTGCAGAAGTTCGCCCTGTTCGTGGTCGGTGAAGGCATCGAGAAAAAGCAGGACGACTTCGCAGCTGAAGTGGCCGCTCAAGTCGCTGCTGCAAAGCAACAATAAGCCTTGCCCAAGCATCACTGTTGTATCGTTGGACCCGCGGCGGAGCAAGACTTTGCCGCGGTCGGCAGTGCCGCAAGGTTGCGCTCGGGTTGACCCCCGCCGCGCAGCCGCCGCTGGCGAACCTGGGGTTCGTCAATTTGGCGACGCTTGCCCGAATCAGCATTTCACCCCTACATTAGTCCCTTGTTGTTGCCCTGTTCTGCGCGATCTGGATACCCCTATGCCCATTGCCTATAAACGCGTCCTGCTCAAACTCTCCGGCGAAGCTCTGATGGGCGACGATGCCTTTGGCATCAATCGCGCGACCATCGAACGAATGGTGGCGGACGTGGCCGAAGTGGTCCGTCTCGGAACGCAACTGGCCGTGGTGATCGGCGGCGGCAATATTTTCCGCGGCGTCGCGGGCGGCGCGGCGGGTATGGATCGCGCCACGGCCGACTACATGGGCATGCTGGCCACCATGATGAACGCCCTGGCGTTGCAGGACGCCATGCGCCACGCCGGCATCGAGGCGCGCGTGCAATCGGCGCTGCGCATGGACCAGGTGGTCGAGCCGTACATCCGGCCCCGCGCGATTCGCCAGCTCGAAGAAGGCAAAGTCGTGATTTTCGCGGCCGGCACAGGCAACCCGTTCTTCACGACCGACACGGCCGCCGCGCTGCGCGGCTCGGAAATCGGCGCGGAAGTCGTGCTGAAAGCCACCAAGGTGGACGGCGTCTATTCCGCCGACCCGAAGAAAGACCCGAGCGCGACCCGCTACACCACGATCAGCTTCGACGAGGCAATCGGCCGCAATCTGCAGGTCATGGACGCCACGGCGTTCGCACTGTGCCGCGACCAGAAGCTGCCGATCCGGGTGTTTTCGATCGTCAAGCCGGGCGCGCTCAAGCGCATCGTACAAGGTGAGGACGAAGGCACTCTCGTCCACGTGTAAACTCTCGTTCACATAACGTGGGCTTTGACGCGAGCCCGGGTCGCCGCATCTTGCGCGCGCCGGCCGGCTCGCACCGTTTTGAAGGTTCGGAGGTTTAAAAATGTCTGTGGCTGATATCAGAAAGGGCGCTGAACAAAAGATGCAGCGCTCCATCGACGCGTTCAAGAACGACCTGTCGAAGATCCGCACGGGCCGTGCGCACACGGGCCTGCTGGATCACATCCAGTGCGACTACTACGGTTCGCCGGTGCCGATTTCGCAAGTGGCGAACCTGACGCTGATCGACGCCCGCACGATCGGCGTGCAGCCGTGGGAAAAGAAGATGGTTCCGGTTGTCGAAAAGGCGATCCGCGAGTCGGATCTGGGCCTGAACCCGGCCACGCAAGGCGACGTGATCCGCGTACCGATGCCCGCGCTGACCGAAGAACGCCGCCGCGAACTGACCAAAGTGGTCAAGAGTGAAGCGGAAACGGCCAAGGTCGCCGTGCGCAACCTGCGCCGTGACGCCAACGAGCAACTGAAGAAGCTCGTGAAAGACAAGGAAATTTCGGAAGACGACGAGCGTCGTGCAGGTGACGACGTTCAGAAGCTGACGGACAGGTTCGTCGCCGAAATCGACAAACTCGTCGTGACGAAAGAAGCCGAGATCATGACGGTCTGAGGCCGGTCGCCTCAACACTGTCACGATTTCCACTTCTTTATTTGCAGTCACTGTCCCGACGGCCATGACCTATACCAGCTCAACCGTGCGCGTGCCTGATGTCGCCGCGGTGCCGCGACATATCGCGATCATCATGGACGGCAACGGCCGTTGGGCCACCCAGCGGCGCCTGCCGCGCGTGGCGGGCCATACACGCGGCGTCGACGCGGTGCGTGCGGCCGTCGAGGCGTGCGCCCTTCGGGGTGTCGAATATCTGACGCTGTTCGCCTTCAGCTCGGAAAACTGGCGCCGTCCCAACGACGAAGTGTCGTTTCTGATGCGCCTGTTCGTGACCGCGCTGGAGCGCGAGATCGGCAAATTGCACGCGAACGGTATCCGTTTGCGGGTGGTGGGCGATCTGTCGCGCTTCGATACGCGCATTCGCGATCTGATCAAGCGTGCGGAGACCAAGACCGCGCGCAATACCCGTCTTACGCTCACGATCGCCGCGAACTACGGCGGCCGCTGGGACATCATGCAGGCCACCCGCAAGCTCGCCGAACAGTCGGCGCTGGCGGGCAAGGCGGTCGAGGTGACCGAGGAATCGTTCGCCGAGCACCTCTCAATGGCTTATGCGCCGGAGCCGGATCTGTTCATCCGCACCGGCGGCGAGCGCCGCGTCAGCAACTTTCTGCTGTGGCAGCTGGCCTATACCGAGTTCTACTTCACCGACACGTTCTGGCCGGATTTCGACGCCGACGCGCTCGGCCACGCCATCGCTTCGTATGCGGAGCGCGAACGCCGCTTCGGCCGCACCAGTGCTCAGCTCGAGCCGCAATCGCAAAACGTCGATTCGCTTCCATGCTAAAAACCCGTGTCATCACGGCGATCATCCTGCTGGCGGTATTCCTGCCGGTCACGTTGTTCGCGCCGGTGGGCGCGTTCGGCGCGCTGATCGCCTTCGTCGTCGTGTTCGCCGCATGGGAATGGGCGCGTCTGCTCAAACTGGGCGGTGCGGGCCCGGTCATTTACGCGCTGGTGACGGCGGTGGCGCTGGTCGCCAGCACGCGCCTCGGCGCCGGCATCGAGCAGGCGAGGCCGCTCTTTCAGGCGGCCGCGATTTTCTGGGTGATCGCCGGTCCGTTCGTGCTGCTGCGCAAGCCCACGTTGTCGCAGGGCGCCTGGCGCTCCTTTCTGTTTCTTGCCGGCATTGTGATATTCGTCGCGTGCTGGCATGCTCTCGTCGCCGCCCGGATGCTGGGCGTGCCGTTCGTGCTGTCGTTGCTGCTATTGGTATGGCTGGCCGATATCGGCGCATACTTCTCCGGAAAAGCATTCGGAAAACACAAGCTGGCGCCTGCCATCAGTCCGGGTAAAACTTGGGAAGGCGCAATTGGCGGCTGGCTGGTGGTGATGATCGTCGCCGCGGCGGCGGTCTTTTTGCATGCGTTCGAGCCGACCCTGTATTCTGCGTTGCTGGCGCATTGGGGCGCCGTGCGCACATTGCTCGCCCTGACCCTGCTGGTCGCGTTCAGCGTGGTGGGCGACCTGTTCGAATCCATGATGAAACGCCAGGCCGGTGTGAAAGATTCAAGCGGCCTGTTGCCGGGGCACGGTGGCGTGCTCGACCGCATCGACGCATTGTTGCCGGTGCTGCCGCTTGCCATGCTGCTGCTCGGCTAGAGAAAGAGATATGCAAAAACGTCTGACACTGCTCGGTTCCACGGGCTCGATTGGAGACAGCACGCTCGACGTCGTCGCGCGTCATCCCGAGCGTTTTTCGGTTTATGCGTTGAGCGCGCATCGCAACGGCGACAAGCTAGTCGAGCAATGCCTGCGCTTTCAGCCCGAAGTCGCGGTGGTCGGCGACGCCGACACGGCCGCGCGCGTCGTGGCGAAACTGCGCGAGGCGGGTTGCAAGACCGAGGTCACATACGGGCCGCAGGCGCTCGTCGACGTGTCGGAGAGCGACGGCTGCGATACGGTGGTGGCGGCGATCGTCGGCGCGGCCGGTCTCGCGCCGAGTCTCGCCGCCGCGCGCGCCGGCAAACGCATCCTGCTCGCCAACAAGGAAGCGCTGGTCATGTCCGGCGCGATCTTCATGGACGCGGTGCGCGACAACGGCGCCGTGCTCCTGCCGGTGGACAGCGAGCACAACGCGATTTTCCAATGCCTGCCGCGCGAAGCCGCGCTGCACGGCGGCGTCTCCAAGATCATCCTGACCGCTTCGGGCGGTCCGTTTCGCACCCGCGAACCGGCCACGCTCGTCGACGTCACGCCGGAAGAAGCCTGTAAGCATCCGAACTGGGTCATGGGCCGCAAGATCTCGGTCGACTCGGCCACCATGATGAACAAGGGCCTCGAGGTGATCGAGGCTCACTGGCTGTTCGATCTGCCGGGCGAGCGCATCGACGTGCTGATTCACCCGCAAAGCGTGATTCACTCGCTGGTTTCTTATGCCGACGGTTCGGTGCTCGCGCAGCTCGGCAACCCCGACATGCGCACGCCGATCGCACATGCGCTGGCCTTCCCGGATCGCGTGGATTCGGGCGTCGCGCAACTCGATCTCGCGCAGATCGCATCGCTCTCGTTCGAAAAGCCGGATTACGCGCGCTTCCCGTGCCTCGCCCTCGCTATGAAGGCGCTGGCCGAGGGCGGTGTGGCGAGCGCGGCTCTGAACGCCGCGAACGAAATCGCGGTGGAAGCGTTCCTGTCGCGGCAGATCGGTTTCATGGCGATTGCCCAGGTGGTCGACGCCGTGCTGAACGCATTGCCGAACCGCAGCGCGCACGCACTCGAAGACGTGCTCGAAGCGGATGCCGCTGCGCGTCGCGCCGCTGCCGAATTCATCGCGCGTCTGCCCGACGGCGCCCGTCGCACGGAACGCGCCGTCCAGTGAGGCGCTCATGAACCTGCTGATCGAACTGCTCGCCTTCGCGGTCGCGATTGGCGTACTCGTGGTCGTTCACGAATACGGGCATTACAGCGTGGCACGCCTGTGCGGCGTCAAGGTGCTGCGCTTTTCGATCGGCTTCGGCAAGCCGCTGTTCCAATGGGTGAGCCCGAAGACGGGCACCGAATGGACCATTGCCGCGCTGCCGCTCGGCGGCTATGTGAAGATGCTCGACGAGCGCGAAACCGGTGCTGAGCCGATTCCCGCTGAAGCATTGCCGCATGCATTCAACCGGCAGTCCGTGTGGCGCCGTTTTGCGATTGTCGCAGCCGGTCCGGTCGCGAACTTTCTGCTGGCCATCGTGCTGTTCGCACTCGTCTTCGCCACCGGCGTGACCGAGCCGGCGGCCGTGGTCGCGGCGCCCGCGCCGAATACGCCCGCGGCGCTCGCCGGTTTCGACGGCGGCGAGACGATCGTTGCGGTGCGTGCCGAAAACGCCGGCGAATCCGAACCGGTGCGTTCGTGGTCCGACCTGCGCTGGAAGCTGCTGGGTGCGGCATTCGATCACAAGCGCGTCGTGCTGAGCGCGAAAGACACGCACGGTACGTCGGACTTTCAACTCGATCTGCGCGGCCTGACCGAGAAAGACGTCGACGACGACTTCATGTCGCATCTCGGTTTCGAGCCCGGTGGTGGCAAGCTGACGGTCGCGGGCGTGCAGCCGGGCAGCGCGGCGCAAAAGGCAGGCCTTGCCGCAGGCGATCGGCTGCGTGCGGTGGACGGCGTGCCGACCGACAACGCCACGGCCTTCATCGCCTATGTAAAGGCGCACGCCGGCAAACCGGTGACGCTGCAAGTCGAGCGTGGCGGGCCGGCCGCAGGCAAGCTCGAAGACATCAGCATCGTGCCGCAGTCGCAGCGTGACGAAACGACGGGCCAACAGGTCGGTCGCATCGGTGCGGAACTGGCCACTCAGGTGCCGTCCATCGACGTGCGTTACGGGGCGGTTGAAAGCTTGCAACTGGGTGCGCGCCGTACGTGGGATCTGGCGGTGTACTCGGTGCGCATGTTCGGCCGGATGATCGTGGGCGAGGCATCGCTGAAAAATCTTTCCGGTCCGGTGACGATCGCCGATTACGCAGGAAAGAGCGCACGTCTAGGTCCTTCTGCATTCCTGTCGTTCCTGGCCCTTGTCAGTATTAGCCTTGGCGTGCTGAACCTGTTACCAATTCCGGTATTGGACGGGGGGCATCTGTTATATTATTTGGTTGAAGCTGTTACCGGCAAAGTCGTCTCCGATCGCTGGCAACTCGTTTTTCAGAGGGCGGGTCTCGCCTGCATCGTCGCATTGTCGGCGATCGCGCTGTTCAACGATCTGGCTCGTTTAATCCATTTTTAAAGTGTCGGCGGCGTTCACGATGGCGACCGTCTGACCTGATGCAGCTATACACACTGGGGAAGCACGTTGTTTAAACCTCATCGCTTTGTTCCAAAGACGGTTATAGCCGCGGCGTTCGCCGCGCATGGGCTGGTTGCTCACGCAACGACGCCCTTCGTGGTGCAAGACATCCGGATCGAGGGATTGCAACGCGTCGAACCTGGTACCGTGTTTGCCTACCTGCCCATCAAGCAAGGCGACACCTTCAGCGACGACAAGGCATCGGAGGCCATTCGCGCCCTGTATGCCACGGGCTTTTTCAACGACGTCAAGATCGCGACCGAAGGCAACGTGGTCATCGTGCAGGTGCTGGAACGTCCGGCTATCGGCACGATCGACTTCGCCGGCATTCATGAGTTCGATAAGGAAAACCTGACCAAGGCGCTACGCGCCGTCGGCTTGTCGCAGGGCCGTTATTACGATAAGGCGCTGGTCGACAAGGCCGAGCAGGAACTGAAGCGCCAATACCTGACGCGCGGCTACTACGCCGCCGAAGTCACCACCACGATCACGCCGATCGACCGCAACCGCGTGTCGGTGCTGTTCTCGGTGGCCGAAGGTCCGAGCGCGAAGATCCGTCAGATCAACTTTATCGGCAACAAGGCGTTCAGCACGGGTACGCTGCGCGACGAGATGCAGCTCTCCACGCCGAACTGGTTCTCGTGGTACACGAAGAACGACCTGTACGCGAAAGACAAGCTCACCGGCGACCTCGAAAATGTCCGCTCGTATTATCTGAATCGCGGCTACCTTGAGTTCAACATCGACTCCACTCAGGTGTCGATCTCGCCGGACAAGAAGGACATGTATCTCACGGTTACGCTGCATGAGGGCGAGCCGTACACGATTTCGAACATCAAGCTGGCGGGCAATCTGCTCGACCGCGAGCCGGAGCTGGCCAAGCTCATCAAGATCAAACCGGGTGACCGCTTCTCGGCTGAAAAGCTGCAAGCCACCACCAAGGCTATCGTCGACAAGCTGGGCGAATACGGCTATGCGTTCGCCACCGTCAACGCGCAGCCGCAGATCGATCAGTCCAACCACAAGGTCGACCTGACGCTGCAGGTGGACCCGAGCCGCCGCGTCTACGTGCGCCGCATCAACGTGGTGGGCAACACCCGTACGCGTGACGAAGTGGTGCGCCGCGAAATGCGCCAGCTCGAAAGCTCGTGGTTCGATTCGAATCGCCTCGCGCTGTCGAAAGACCGGATCAACCGTCTTGGCTACTTCACGGACGTGGACGTGACCACGGTGCCGGTGGAAGGCACGCCCGACCAGGTCGATGTGGACGTCAAGGTGGCCGAAAAGCCGACCGGCGCGATCACGCTGGGTGCGGGCTTCTCATCGACCGACAAGGTGGTGCTCTCGGCAGGCGTGTCGCAAGACAACGTGTTCGGTTCGGGTACGAGTCTCTCGGTGAACGTGAATACCGCGAAGACGTACCGTACGCTGACGGTCACGCAGGTCGACCCGTACTTCACGGTGGACGGCATCAAGCGTATTACCGACGTTTATTACCGCACGTATCAGCCGCTGTACTACTCGACGGATTCGAGCTTCAAGATCGTCACGATCGGTGGCGACCTGAAGTTCGGTATTCCGTTCTCCGAAGTCGACACCGTGTACTTCGGCGCCGGCCTCGAGCAGAACCAGTTGGACATCGACTCGAACACGCCGCAAAGCTATATCGACTACGTGCATGAATTCGGCCGCGTGTCGAACAACGTGCCGATCACGGTGGGCTGGTCGCGCGACGCGCGTGACAGCGCCCTGGTGCCGAGCCGCGGTTACTTCACGCAGGCGAACGCCGAATACGGCACGCCGATCGGTGGCACCCAGTACTACAAGGCCGACATCAACGCGCAGTACTATTACTCGTTCGCGCGCGGGTTCGTGCTGGGCTTCAACTTCCAGGGCGGCTACGGTAACGGCCTCGGCGGCAAGCCTTATCCGATTTTCAAGAACTACTATGCGGGCGGTATCGGTTCGGTGCGGGGCTACGAGCCGAGCTCGCTGGGTCCGCGCGACGCCAAGACGAACGATCCGATCGGCGGCTCGAAGCTGCTGGTGGGTAACATCGAATTGACGTTCCCGCTGCCGGGCACGGGCTACGACCGCACGCTGCGTGTCTTCACGTTCCTCGACGCCGGTAACGTGTGGGGCACGGAAGGTAACAGTATTGGCGCGAACGGTCTGCGTTACGGCTACGGTGTCGGTCTTGCGTGGATCTCGCCGATCGGCCCGCTCAAGCTCAGCCTGGGCTTCCCGCTCACGAAGCACACGGGCGACCAGTATCAGAAATTCCAGTTCCAGATCGGGACGGCGTTCTGATCCGGCGGCTGGCGGTTCGGCCAGAAACGGCCGGCCAAACTACAGTATCGAGAGGATGACTTTGCTAACCGGTATGTTTTCGAAACGTGTGGCGTGCGCGCTGGCGCTGGCAATGACCTTGGGTGTCGGGGTGGCGCATGGGCAGGAGGCGCGGATCGCGGCGGTGAATTCCGACCGTATCCTGCGCGAATCCGCTGCCGCGAAGGCCGCGCAGGTCAAGCTCGAGGCCGAGTTCGCCAAGCGTGACAAGGATCTTGCCGACATGGCGCAGAAGCTGAAATCGATGTCCGATTCCCTCGACAAGAACGGCGCGTCGATGTCGGCCGCCGATCGCGCGCAGAAGCAGCGCGACCTGTCGCAACTGGACACGGACTTCCAGCGCAAGCAGCGTGAGTTTCGCGAGGATCTGAACCAGCGCCGCAACGAAGAACTGGCGGCGGTGCTCGATCGCGCCAACAAGGTGATCAAGCAGATCGCCGAGGCGCAGCACTACGACCTGATCGTCCAGGAAGCGGTGTATGTGAGTCCGCGCATCGATATCACCGATCAGGTGCTCAAGGCGCTGGCGGCGTCGGGTAACTAACGCGGCAGCGGGGCCGCAGGGCCCGGTAGCTGAAGCTCTGACAAGTTGGACTGAACGGTAGGAGACAGGATAGGCATGGCATTTACGCTCGAGGACATCGTCCAACGGTTCGGCGGTGAAGTAGTCGGAAACGGTTCGCAGCGCGTCGGCAGTCTCGCGCCGCTCGACCAGGCAGGTCCGGACCAGCTGGCATTCCTCGCCAATCCGAAGTACCTGTCGCAGGTCGAAACGACCCGTGCGGGCGCCGTGTTGATTAACGCCGAAGACCTCGCCAGGCTCGCTTCCCGCGAGAATCGTAACTTCATCGTCACGCCGAATCCGTACGCTTACTTCGCGCGCGTCGCGCAAACTTTCATCGACCTCGCCGCGCCCAAGGCGGTGCCCGGCGTGCATCCGAGCGCAACCATCGACCCGTCGGCGCAGATTGCCGCGAGCGCGGTGATCGGCCCGCACGTCACGGTGGAGGCGGGTGCGGTGATCGGCGAAAACGTGCGGCTCGACGCCAATGTCGTGATCGGCCAAGGCACGCGCATCGGCGCGGACTCGCACCTTTATCCTAATGTCGCGGTGTACTACGGTTGCAAGCTCGGCGAGCGCGTGATCGTGCACGCGGGCGCGGTGATCGGCTCGGACGGTTTCGGCTTCGCGCCGGATTTCGTCGGCGAGGGTGACGCGCGTACCGGTAGCTGGGTGAAGATTCCGCAAGTCGGCGGCGTGTCGATCGCGGCAGACGTGGAAATCGGCGCGAACACCACCATCGACCGCGGCGCAATGGCCGATACCATCATCGAAGAGTGCGTGAAGATCGACAATCTCGTGCAGATCGGCCACAACTGCAAGGTCGGGGCTTATACGGTGATCGCCGGTTGCGCGGGCATCGCGGGCAGCACCACGATCGGCCGTCATTGCATGATCGGCGGCGCCGTCGGGATTGCCGGGCACGTCACGCTGGCCGATTACGTGATCGTTACGGCAAAGTCGGGCGTCTCGAAGTCGCTGTTGAAGCCTGGTATGTACACCAGTGCCTTCCCGGCCGTGAACCATGCAGACTGGAACAAAAGTGCAGCGTTGCTGCGCAATATCGACAAACTGCGCGATCGTATCAAGGCGCTCGAGAACGCTGCGGCCGGGCGGCAAGACGGCCCGGCGGCCGATGCAGCAAGCAGTTCCGCAGGCGACAAGGCCTGAGAAACCTCAGGACAACTTGAAGGACAACCCGCAGGCCGACTCAAAAGCCCGAGTCGAAGGCCCGAGTCGAAGGCCGAGTTGCGGAACAATTCGCCAGGCAATTCGCAGGGCAACCTGCCGGCACCGCGTAAAATAGCGGGCGAGCATCAGGAAGCAAAGTCGGTTGCCGTGACCGGGTGGCACGGCCGCCGGGTCATGGCGAGCGCCGGCAGCATGCGTTATCAACCCACCTGCACCAGCATCCGCAGTCATCATCGCGCAGTCAATGCGTGAGTAGAAACACCATGAGCACCGAAAAAATCAATCTCGACATTCATAAGATTCTCACGCTGCTGCCACACCGTTACCCGATCCTGCTGGTGGACCGGGTGCTCGAACTTGAGCCGCACAAGAGCATCAAAGCGTTGAAGAACGTGTCGATCAACGAACCGTATTTCCAGGGCCACTTTCCGACCCGTCCGGTCATGCCGGGCGTGCTGATTCTCGAAGCGCTCGCGCAAACGGCGGCTTTGCTGACGTTTTCGGAAGAGCCGAGCGACCCGTCGAACACGCTGTATCTGTTCGTCGGCATCGACAATGCGCGCTTCAAGCGCGTGGTGGAACCGGGCGATCAGCTGATCCTGAACTGCACGTTCGAGCGTCATATGCGCGGCATCTGGAAGTTCAAGGCGCGCGCCGAAGTGGATGGCGTAGTAGCGGCGGAAGCCGACCTGATGTGCGCGGTGCGGCACACGGACAAGGACGCTTGACGCTTGAGTCAGCGTCCCGGCGGTCAGCGGCGTGACACACGCGCTAACCGCTCCGCCAGATGCCCACCCAGACAACGCAACAGAATCAGAAGCGAGGACGCATGAGCAGGATTCATCCCACTGCGATCGTCGAACCGGGCGCAAAACTCGACGAATCCGTCGAAGTCGGACCGTACGCCGTGATCGGCGCGCATGTGACGATCGGTGCGCGCACCACGGTCGGTTCGCACAGCGTGATCGAAGGTCACACCACGCTCGGCGAAGACAACCGGATCGGCCACTACGCATCGGTCGGCGGCCGTCCGCAGGACATGAAGTACAAGGACGAGCCGACCCGGCTCGTGATCGGCAGCCGCAACACGATCCGCGAGTTCACCACGATCCACACCGGCACGGTGCAGGACGCGGGCGTCACCACACTCGGCGACGACAACTGGATCATGGCGTACGTGCACATCGGGCACGATTGCCATGTCGGCAACAACGTCATTCTGTCGAGCAATGCGCAGATGGCCGGCCATGTCACGATCGGCGACCACGCGATCGTCGGCGGCATGTCGGGCGTCCACCAGTTCGTGCGCATCGGCGCGCATTCCATGCTGGGCGGCGCATCGGCGCTGGTGCAGGACATTCCGCCGTTCGTGATCGCCGCCGGCAACAAGGCCGAACCGCACGGCATCAACGTGGAAGGTTTGCGCCGCCGCGGCTTCTCGCCGGACGCGATCTCGGCGTTGCGCGCGGCTTATCGCGTGCTGTACAAGAACGGCCTGTCGCTAGAAGAGGCGAAGGTGCAGTTGGGTGAACTCGCGTCCGCCGGCGGCGACGGTGACGAACCGGTGCAGACACTGCTCGCGTTCGTCGAAGCGTCGCAACGCGGCATCATCCGCTAACCGATGGCATTGCAACCCAGTCCACTGCGGGTGGCGATGGTGGCCGGCGAGCCGTCCGGCGACCTGCTGGCGGCCTCGCTGCTCGACGGCCTCGCGAGCCGTTTGCCGGCCGGCACCCAGTACTACGGGATCGGCGGTCCGCGCATGATCGCCACGGGCTTCGACGCCCACTTCCCGATGGAAAAGCTCACGGTGCGCGGCTATGTCGAAGCGCTGAAGCACATTCCTGAAATCCTTGGCATTCGCAACGAACTGAAGCGCCAGTTGCTGGCCGAGCCGCCCTCGGTGTTCGTGGGCGTGGATGCGCCCGATTTCAACTTCGGGCTCGAGCATCCGTTGCGTGACGCGGGGATTCCGACTGTTCACTTCGTATGCCCGTCCATCTGGGCTTGGCGCGGCGGGCGCATCAAGAAGATCGCCAAGGCCGTCGACCACATGCTGTGCGTGTTCCCGTTCGAAACGGCGCTGCTGGAAAAGGCGGGCGTCGCGGCATCGTACGTCGGCCATCCGCTTGCCGATGAGATTCCGCTCGTACCGGACACGCTCGGCGCGCGCCGGGCGCTGGGTCTCGCGGAAGAAGGCCCGATCATCGCGGTGCTGCCGGGCAGCCGGCGCTCGGAGATCGATCTGATCGGCCCGACGTTCTTCGCCGCGATGGAGATGATGCAGCACCAGGAGCCGGGTGTGCGCTTCGTGATGCCGGCGGCTACGCCGACACTGCGCGAGATGCTGCGGCCACTGGTGGATTCGCACCCCGGTCTCGCGCTGACGATTACCGACGGCCAGTCGCAACTCGCCATGACCGCGGCTGACGCGATCCTCGTGAAGAGCGGCACCGTGACGCTGGAAGCCGCACTGCTGAAAAAGCCGATGGTGATCTCGTACAAGGTGCCCTGGCTGACCGGCCAGATCATGCGCCGCCAGGGCTATCTGCCCTATGTCGGGCTGCCGAATATCCTGGCGGGGCGCTTCGTGGTGCCCGAGATCCTGCAGCACTTCGCCACGCCCCAGGCACTGGCCGAAGCTACGCTGAAACAGTTGCGCGACGAGAACAACCGGCGCACGCTGACGGAAATCTTCACGGAGATGCATCACGTGCTGAAGCAGAACACCGCGCAGCGCGCGGCGGAAGTCGTGGCGAGCGTCATCGAAAAGCGGAAGGCGCGGCCGTGACCAGCGCACGCACGCCTCGCCGCAAGACCGTTGCCGGAGCGTCGGCGCAGCAGGTCGGCCTGAACTTCGAGACGCCGCACGACATTGTCTGCGGCGTCGACGAAGCGGGGCGCGGGCCGCTCGCCGGCCCGGTCGTGGCCGCGGCAGTGATTTTCGATCCGTCGAAGCCGATGATTCGCGGCCTCGACGATTCCAAAGTACTGAGCGCGAAAAAGCGCGACGAACTGTACGACAAGATCGTCGACCGGGCGCTGGCTTACTGCATCGCTTCGGCATCGGTTGAAGAAATCGATTCGCTCAATATCCTGCACGCCACCATGCTGGCCATGAAGCGTGCGGTGGAAGGTCTGTCTGTCGTGCCGACGCTCGTGAAGATCGACGGCAATCGCTGTCCGACGCTGAGCGTTCGCAGCGAGGCGGTGATCGGTGGCGACGCGCTCGTCAAAAGCATCTCGGCGGCCTCGATTCTTGCCAAGGTCACACGTGACCGGATGCTGCTCGAATTGCACCAGACGCACCCCGTCTACGGCTTCAATGCGCATGCCGGTTACGGCACGCCGCAACATCTTGCGGCACTGCGCGAACATGGGCCTTGTGAGCACCATCGGCGGTCGTTCGCGCCGGTGCGTGAAGCGCATCTGCGCTTCGGCACGGGCGTGAGGTTGCCGGCAGGCGACGTGATCGTGGTCCCCGGCGCGATGCTCGACGACGATGCCTTCGGCGAACCCGGCGGCGTATAAACATTGCAGGAGCGCTCTATGAGCGCCACATGCAGCTAGCCGTAGCGGCACCCCTTTCCCTATATTCTCACTGCCTTCGCTGCCTGTGAAAGCCATCACCTCGCGGGACAATCCGCTCTATAAACGTCTGAAGGCATTGGCCGGCTCGACGCATCAACAGCGCAAGAGCGGCCATGCGCTGCTCGAAGGGTTTCATCTCGCGAGTGCGTATCTCGACGTGGCCGGGCAGCCGGAAATGTGCATCGTCACCGACGGCGCGCTGCGCCATGACGAAGCGCAGGCGATCGTGTCGCGCATCGAGGATCATCGGCTCGTGACGCTGCCGGATGCGTTATTCGGTCAGTTGTCGAATGTCGTGCACGGAGTGGGTATTCTGCTGCTGGTCGAAAAGCTCGATACGCCGCTGCCCGACGAGGTCGCTCAAACCTGCCTCGTGCTCGACGGCGTGCAGGACGCGGGCAACGTCGGCTCGATTCTGCGCAGCGCGGCGGCCGCGGGCATTCAGCAAGTGTTCTGCGCGCCGGGCACGGCGTACGCGTGGTCGTCGAAAGTCCTGCGCTCGGGTATGGGCGCGCATTTCCTGCTGCAGATTCACGAGGACGTGGAAGCGCAGGCGTTGATCGAACGGCTCGCGGCGCCGATCGTCATTACGGATTCGCACGGCGCCGAGGCGATCTACGACTGCGATCTGAGCGGACCGCTCGCGTGGGTGTTCGGCAACGAAGGGGCGGGCGTCTCGCAGATCTGGCGCGATGCGGTCTCGTTGCGGGTGACGATTCCCCAGCCGGGCGGCATGGAGTCGCTGAATGTAGCGGCTGCGGCGGCCGTGTGTGTGTTCGAGCAGTGCCGCCAGCAGCGTGGGCGTGGTTGACACCGTTTTCTTGACACGCGCGCGGGCGCTGCCGCGCGCGTCTCTTCTTCAGGCCGCCTGCCTTATGCAGCGGCTCAATAGGCCGCGCGGTCCAGTCTGATTTCCTGCAGAATCGTCGTCGCGATTTCTTCGATCGACTTGTGTGTCGACGACAGCCACTTGATCCCTTCACGCCGCATCATCGCTTCAGCTTCGTTGATCTCGTAGCGGCAATTCTCCGGTGCGGCGTACTTGCTGCCGGGCCGGCGTTCGTTGCGAATCTCGGAAAGCCGCTGCGGATCGATCGATAACCCGAACATTTTCTGCCGATGCGCCAATAGCGGCGTGGGCAATTTGCCGCGCTCGAAATCTTCCGGAATCAGCGGATAGTTAGCCGCTTTCACGCCATACTGCATGGCCAGATAGAGGCTCGTTGGCGTCTTGCCGCTGCGCGATACGCCGACCAGAATCACGTCGGCATCGGCCAGATTGCGGTTCGATTGACCGTCATCGTGAGCGAGTGAGAAATTGATCGCCTCGATCCGGTTCTTGTACTCCTCGGTGTCCGCATTCTGGTGGCCGCGGCCCATTGCATGGCTCGACTTCAGTTCCAGTTCCTGTTCGAGCGGCTCGACAAAGGTTTGAAACATGTCGAGCACGAGCGCATTCGAGCCTTTGACGATCTGATTCGACGCGCTGTCCACCAGCGTCGTGAAGACGATCGGGCGGCGGCCGTCTTGCAGGACGGCTTCGTTGATCTTTTCGAGCGTGACATACGCTTTTTCCGTCGAATCGACGAAAGGCACGCGAACCAGGCGGAATTTCTGGTCGAACTGGGAGAGGATCGAATGCGCGAAGGTTTCGGCAGTGATCCCGGTACCGTCGGAAACGATGAATACGGTGGGCGGCATCAGTGGGGTTGGGGAACGTGAGCGGGAAAAAAAGCTCGAAAGAAACATCGCTGCATTCACGCCGCTGCCCGGTGGCTGACCGGAGACTGCAGCGGCGTGCAATCAGCGCGCCGTGGGCACCGCAACTGCGCCCGGATGGCGGCGGAGCCTCGCAAGAGGCCGCCGGACGGTCCGGGGCGCGATTCGAGGCGCAATTCTCGTCCGACAGTCACATTTCGAGAGTCGGCACGGTAGAATAGCGGCAACCTGTTGGATAAGCAATTGCAGGCGATTGGCGTCTAACTCACCGTGAACGGTCGTTCAACGCCTCGCTTTCGGCCGGTATTTTAGTCGCGAAGTTGCGGCGAACGTGGTGGATCGATCGGTAAATTCGTCCATTCGCTTTCTTCGTCGTGCTTCTGGCGCTTCTGGCAATTTGCAGCGATTGCTTCTCCAACAGGTTGTGCAAGACGCGAGGTCACGCTTCCAATGGGCGTCTCGCGTTCGAGCCCACTTGCACAGCCGTGAATTTCTTTCACACTTAGGGGCTTGTATGACTAACGCAGTTACCGTCGCAAAGGATAAGGCGTATGTAGTTCCGTTCGAGCAGTTGCGGATGACCGATGTGGAGATTGTCGGCGGCAAGAACGCGTCGCTTGGTGAGATGATCAGTCAGCTCGCCGAAGCCGGCGTGCGCGTGCCGACCGGTTTCGCTACCACGGCGCTGGCTTTCCGTGACTTCCTGAATCACAACAATCTGACCGAACGCATCGCCAAACGTCTCGAAACGCTCGACGTCGACGACGTGAAATCGCTCGCCGAAGCGGGCAAGGAGATCCGTCAATGGATCGTCGAGGCGCCGCTGCAGCCGCAACTCGAGGCTGATATCCGCGCGGGTTTCGACACCCTGCAAAACAGCTCGCCTGAAGAGTTGTCGTTCGCCGTTCGTTCCTCGGCAACGGCCGAAGACTTGCCGGACGCTTCGTTCGCGGGTCAGCAGGAAAGCTATCTCAACGTGGTCGGCATCGACGACGTGCTCGATCGCATGAAGCACGTGTTCGCGTCGCTGTACAACGACCGCGCAATCTCGTATCGCGTCCACAAGGGCTTCACTCACGCTGAAGTCGCGCTGTCGGCGGGCGTGCAGCGCATGGTGCGCTCGGACGTGGGCGCGGCCGGCGTGATGTTCACGCTGGACACCGAGTCGGGTTTCAAGGACGCAGTCTTCATCACGTCGAGCTACGGTCTCGGCGAAACCGTGGTGCAAGGCGCGGTGAATCCGGACGAGTTCTACGTCTACAAGACGACGCTCGCGCAAGGCAAGTACCCGATCATCCGCCGCTCGATCGGCTCGAAGCTGATCAAGATGGAATTCACCAAGGCGGGCGAAGAAGGCCGCGTGAAGACCGTCGACGTGTCGCACGAGCAGCGCAACCGCTTCTCGATCACGGACGAAGACGTGATCGAACTGGCGAAATACGCGGTCATCATCGAAAAGCACTACGAGCGTCCGATGGACATCGAGTGGGGCAAAGACGGTCGCGACGGCAAGATCTTCATTCTGCAGGCGCGTCCGGAAACGGTGAAGAGCCAGGCGGCCGGCAAGGCCGAGCAGCGCTTCAAGCTGAAGGGCCAATCGAACGTGCTGGCCACGGGCCGCGCGATCGGTCAGAAGATCGGCGCGGGTCCGGTGCGCGTGATTCACGATCCGTCGGAAATGGACCGTGTGCAGCCGGGCGACGTGCTGGTCGCCGACATGACCGACCCGAACTGGGAACCGGTCATGAAGCGTGCGTCGGCAATCGTCACGAACCGCGGCGGGCGCACCTGCCACGCGGCGATCATCGCGCGTGAGCTGGGCGTGCCGGCGGTGGTCGGCTGCGGCGACGCGACCGACGTGCTGAAGGAAGGCGCGCTGGTTACGGTATCGTGCGCGGAAGGCGACGAAGGCAAGATCTACGACGGCCTGCTCGAAACTGAAATCACCGAAGTGCAGCGCGGCGAACTGCCGCCGATTCCGGTGAAGATCATGATGAACGTCGGCAACCCGCAACTGGCTTTCGACTTCTCGCAACTGCCGAACGCAGGCGTGGGTCTCGCGCGGCTCGAGTTCATCATCAACAACAACATCGGCGTTCACCCGAAGGCGATTCTCGAGTACCCGAACATCGATCAGGATCTGAAGAAGGCGGTGGAAAGCGTCGCTCGCGGTCACGCATCGCCGCGCGCGTTCTACGTCGACAAGCTGACCGAAGGTATCGCAACCATCGCGGCGGCGTTCTATCCGAAGCCCGTGATCGTGCGTCTGTCGGACTTCAAGTCGAACGAGTACAAGAAGCTGATCGGCGGTTCGCGCTACGAGCCGGACGAAGAAAACCCGATGCTCGGTTTCCGTGGCGCGTCGCGCTACATCGCCGAAGACTTCGCCGAAGCGTTCCAGATGGAATGCATCGCGCTGAAGAAAGTGCGTGAAGAGATGGGCCTCGACAACGTCGAGATCATGGTGCCGTTCGTGCGTACGCTGAAGCAGGCGGAGCGCGTGGTCGGGCTGCTGGCCAAGTACGGCCTGAAGCGCGGCGAGAACGGCCTGCGCCTGATCATGATGTGCGAAGTGCCGTCGAACGCGATTCTCGCTGAAGAATTCCTGCAGTTCTTCGACGGTTTCTCGATCGGCTCGAACGACCTGACGCAACTCACGCTCGGCCTCGACCGCGACTCGGGCATGGAACTGCTGGCGGTGGATTTCGACGAGCGCGATCCGGCGGTCAAGTTCCTGTTGAAGCGCGCGATCGACACATGTCTGCGACTGGACAAGTACGTCGGTATCTGCGGCCAGGGCCCGTCGGATCATCCGGACTTTGCGCAATGGCTGACCGATGAAGGCATCAAGTCGATCTCGCTGAACCCGGATACGATCATCGAGACGTGGCAGCAACTGGCGAAATCGACGAAGTAAAGCGAGGCAGCATGCCGTTTCCTAAGCGGCATGCATAACGCGCGATGCGGTATTTCAAACGTGAGCCTCATGCACGTTAAACCGTACTGCGCCGCCCGTTAAAATGCACCCGCTTCGTGCTATAAACACCCCGGTAGATCCGGGGTGTTTTGCTTTGTGGAGGTCGACGTGGCGCCAGGTGGATTGTTCTGGTGGATCGGGGCGGGCGTGCTGGTCGTGCTGGAGTTGCTGAGCGGCACGTTCTATCTATTGATGATCGCGCTCGGCTGCGTGGCGGCCGCCATCGCGCACCTCGCGGGCGCCGCGGCCGACGTTCAGTTCGCCACCGCGGCCGTGGTTGCGCTGGCGGCGGTGCTGCTGCTCAGGCGTTCGCGGTTTGGCCGCAGAACGCGCAAGGAGGCGTCGCGTAACCCCGACGTCAATCTCGACATCGGTCAGACGCTCACCGTGCCGGCCTGGCATGAGCGCCGGGCGCGCGCCGATTATCGCGGCGCGGCATGGGACGTCGAACTGGCCGCGGGCGAGCCCGAAGACGCGCAGCTTTACGAAATCACGGAATTGCGTGGCAGTTGCCTCGTCGTCGTGGCGGCCCGCCATTCAACCAGACGGGCCACCACGGCCTGAGCTCTCTCGCAGCACACAACTATTCCAACCAGGGACCGGAGGACAGTAATGGATTCGACCATCGTCGGGGCGGTGCTACTGATCATCGTGATCGTACTGGCGGCGCAGATCATCAAGATCGTGCCGCAACAGCATGCGTGGGTTCTGGAGCGGCTCGGCCGCTATCACCGTACGCTGACGCCGGGACTGAGCTTCGCGTTTCCGTTTGTCGACCGGATCGCTTATAAGCACATTCTCAAGGAAATTCCGCTCGAGGTGCCGAGCCAGGTCTGTATCACGCGCGACAACACGCAGTTGCAGGTGGACGGCGTGCTGTACTTTCAGGTTACCGATCCCATGAAGGCGTCGTACGGGTCGAGCAATTTCGTGTTCGCGATCACGCAGCTGTCGCAAACCACGCTGCGCTCGGTGATCGGCAAACTCGAACTCGACAAGACCTTCGAGGAGCGCGACTTCATCAATCACAGCATCGTGTCGTCGCTCGACGAAGCGGCGTCGAACTGGGGCGTGAAGGTGCTGCGCTACGAGATCAAGGATCTGACGCCGCCCAAGGAGATTCTCCACGCCATGCAGGCGCAGATCACCGCCGAGCGGGAAAAGCGCGCGCTGATCGCGGCGTCGGAAGGGCGCAAGCAGGAACAGATCAATATCGCGTCCGGCGGCCGTGAGGCGGCGATCCAGAAGTCGGAAGGCGAGCGGCAGGCAGCGATCAATCAGGCGCAGGGTCAGGCGTCGGCGATTCTGGCCGTGGCCGAGGCCAATTCGCAGGCGATTCAGAAAATCGCGGCTGCGATCCAGTCGAACGGCGGGATGGAAGCGGTCAACCTGAAGGTGGCCGAACAATATGTGAACGCGTTTGGCAACCTGGCGAAGCAGGGCACCACATTGATCGTGCCTGGCAACCTTGCGGACATGAGTTCGATGATCGCCTCGGCGCTGACGATCGTGAGCAAAGGGAAGGGCACGACCGACATGCGCTGAGCGTGTTCTGGCTGCTGGAAAAAGAAATGGCCCGCAGACTGTGCGGGCCAATTTCATTTGTGTGCTTGCAGGTTCGTTGCCGCGCGTTGGCGACGAATGAAGCGCGACATATCCGCGCAGCGTCTGTGCGGCCTGAGCCGCAGCATCAAGTCCGAACCGCCGCTTAACTCGGCGAGCGCATCAGGCGCGCTTTCTCACGTTCCCAATCGCGCTTCTTTTCGGTCTCACGTTTGTCGTGCTGCTTCTTGCCCTTGGCCAGACCGATCTCGCATTTGACGCGGCCGCCCTTGTAGTGGAAGTTCAGCGGCACGAGTGTGTAGCCGCGCTGCTCGACCTTGCCGATCAGTTTGCTGATTTCCTCGCTATGCAGGAGCAGCTTGCGCGTGCGCACCGGGTCGGGGTTGATATGGGTCGAGGCTTCGGGCAACGGGCTGATGTGCGTGCCGATCAGGAACAGTTCGTTATTGCGGATGACCACATAACCTTCCTTGATCTGGCCGCGCCCGGCGCGCAGCGCCTTGACCTCCCATCCTTCGAGCACGAGCCCTGCTTCATAGCGTTCTTCGACCGAGTAGTCGTAGAAGGCCTTTCTGTTGTCGATGATGCTCATGAATGGAAAGTGCCCAACTCGTTTAAAATCACGATTTTAGCAAAGCGGGGCAAGGAAAGCCCGCTGCGCTTGTCCACCCTTGCCACGCGCTGTTCAATTTATGGCAGATGTCCAGAAAACCGTGTTGATCCGCCATTCGGCGGAACAGATGTTCGACCTCGTCACCGACGTCGCCGATTACCCCAACTTCCTGCCCTGGTGCGGCGGCGTCGAAATCCGCCGCCGGGACGAAGCCGGCATGGAGGCAAGGATCGATATCAATTTCAAGGGCATCAAGCAGCACTTCGCCACGCGTAACAGCATGGAACGGCCCACGCGCATCGATATGGAGTTCGCGGACGGCCCGTTTCGCAAGTTCACCGGTTTCTGGCGCTTCACGCCGCTGCGCGCCGACGCCTGCAAGATCGAATTTGCGCTGCACTACGAATTCACCAACATCATTCTCGAGAAGATCATTGGGCCGGTGTTCAATCACATTGCCAACACCTTCGTCGAGTCGTTCGTGAAGCGCGCCGACCAGCGCTACGGTAAGGCATGAGCGCGCGCTTGTCGATTGAAGTCTGCTACGCGTCGGCTGGCGAGCAGGCGCTGATTGCCGTGGAGTTGCCGGAAGGCGCCACGCTGCAGCAGGCGCTGGACGCGAGCGGCATCTTGCGGCGTTTCCCGCAGATCGACCTGGGCACGCAGAAAGTGGGGGTGTTCGGCAAGCTCAAGCCGCTCGACGCGGTGCTGAACGATCACGACCGGGTGGAAATCTACCGGCCGCTACTGGTCGATCCCAAGGTATCGCGCCAGCGACGTGTCGAGAAGACCCGCAAGGCGGGCTCGATCGAAGGGCGCCGCTGGCTGAACAGGGATTCGCGGTAGGCGGACTTGAACAGGCGGGCGGAAGCCGCAACGATCCGCTGCTCCCGCGCGCCCGCCGTGCCCGTTGCGCCGAAGAGGCGGGCAGCGCGCCCTCAGGCAACCCCGGCGGCACTTCGCCTCAAGGCGCCGACACTTGCGGCTTGTCCTTGATTCGTGTCGCCCCGTCCGTATCGTCGTCCGCATGCCGGCGCACCGACCAGCACACGCCGGCCACCAGCAGCAGAATCGCCGCCAGTTCAAGCGGCCGCGGCATGCGCTCGTCATAAATGAATGCATAAAGCAGCGCGAACAGCGTCTCGAACACGATCATCTGGCCGGAGAGCGTCAGCGGCAGCCGTTTCGATGCGGCATTCCACAGCCCGTTGCCGAGCCACGACGCGCCGATCGCGAGGCCCAGATTGAGCATCCAGAAGCTATGCCAGCGGCCATCGGCCAGCTCGCCTTGTGGGCCGCCCGCCGGCAGCATGGCAACCACGAGCCACAACGCCGCGCCGAGCGCGCCGGTCACCACACCCCACAGAACCGACCACTCGTTGCCGCTGAAATGCGTCTGGCGCTGCAGGTAGCGGGCGTTTTCGACCGCGAACCATGTCCAGCAGCCCAGCGCGCCGACCGCGCAGGCGAGGCCGAGCAGCTTGGTGGCAACGCTTACCGGCGTGCTGTCGGCGACCGTAAACACGTCGATATTGATGCAGACGATGCCCGCCATCACCATCGCGAGCGGCCAGACGAGGCGGGCGAGCGGCACCGCGCCGTGGTCGCGCCGGCCGAGCAGTGTCACCGTGACGGGCAGCACGCCGACGATCAGCGACGCCGGCGCGATGCCGATCAGGTGGACGGCCGCTGTCAACAGGAGGTAGTAGAGGAGGTTGCCGGCCAGCGCCAGCTTCACCAGCGCGCCGAGATCCTCGCGGGTCAAGCGTTTGACGAGCGAGCGCGCCATAGGCAGCGCGGCGGCCAGCGAGACGGCGCCGTACATCGTGTAGCGGCCGGCGCACAGCAGCAGCGGCGAAAAATCGGGCAGCACGCGCGGCACCAGAAAAACCATGCCCCACAGGGCTCCGGCCAGAACTCCATATGCCACACCGCGCTGCATCGACTGCTCCTGCGAAAACTGGAATGGTCGGCAGAATAGCCGGTCGGCGGCCTCGGCGTCTTGTTTGATTCTGCATTCCGGCGCGACAACACCTCGTTGCACCCGAACGCGCAAACGAAACCGGATCGAACCCGAGGCGAACAGGCAAGCGAAATTCAGGCGGCCCGGCGGCGCGAAAAAACTACCCGAAATTCGCTAAGCTGCTGTTAGTGCAGTGAAAACCAGGGAGGTATCGCGTATAATTCGCTTTTGCGCCTATAGGATTTGCCATGCGTCTGATCCAAACAGCACTCACGTTCGATGACGTGCTCCTCGTCCCGGCTTTCTCCGATGTTCTGCCGCGCGACACCAGCCTCAAGACCCGGCTGACCCGCAACATTTCCCTGAATATGCCGCTCGTGTCCGCCGCGATGGACACGGTCACTGAAGCCCGCCTTGCCATCGCAATGGCGCAAATGGGTGGCGTGGGCATCATCCACAAGAATCTCACGCCGGCCGAACAGGCGCGTGAAGTCGCCAAGGTGAAGCGCTTCGAATCGGGCGTGGTACGTGATCCGATCACCGTGCCGCCGCAAATGAAGGTGCGCGACGTGATCGCACTGTCGCGCCAGCATGGCATTTCGGGCTTCCCGGTCGTCGAAGGCGCGCAGCTGGTGGGTATCGTCACGAACCGCGACTTGCGATTCGAGGAGCGCCTGGACGAACCGGTGCGCAACATCATGACGCCGCGCGAGCGCCTCGTCACCGTCAAGGAAGGCACGTCGCTTGCCGAAGCCAAGGCGCTGATGCACAGCCACCGCCTCGAACGCGTGCTGGTGATCAACGACGCATTCGAACTGCGCGGCCTGATGACGGTCAAGGACATCACCAAGCAGACCGAACACCCGGACGCCTGTAAAGACGAGCACGGCAAGCTGCGCGCAGGCGCGGCGGTCGGCGTGGGCGAAGACAACGAAGAGCGCGTGGAACTGCTGGTGCAGGCCGGTGTGGACGTGATCGTCGTCGACACGGCGCATGGCCATAGCAAAGGCGTGCTCGAGCGCGTCAAGTGGGTCAAGCAGAACTTCCCGCGGGTCGAAGTGATTGGCGGCAACATCGCCACCGCGGCGGCGGCCAAGGCGCTCGTCGAATATGGCGCAGACGGCGTGAAGGTCGGTATCGGCCCGGGCTCGATCTGCACGACGCGGATCGTTGCCGGTGTGGGCGTGCCGCAAGTCACCGCGATCTCGAATGTTTCCGAAGCGCTGAAGGGCACGGGCGTGCCGGTCATCGCCGACGGCGGCGTGCGTTTCTCCGGCGACGTCAGCAAGGCGCTGGCCGCCGGCGCGAACGCCGTGATGATGGGCAGCATGTTCGCCGGCACCGAAGAAGCGCCGGGCGACGTGTTCCTGTTCCAGGGCCGCCAGTACAAGTCGTACCGCGGCATGGGCTCGGTCGGCGCGATGAAAGACGGCGCTGCGGATCGCTACTTCCAGGACAACTCGGCGAACATCGACAAGCTGGTGCCGGAAGGTATCGAAGGCCGCGTCGCCTACAAGGGCTCGGTCAACGCGATCCTGTTCCAGCTGATCGGCGGCGTGCGCGCCAGCATGGGCTACTGCGGCTGCCGCACCATCGCCGAGATGAACGACAAGGCCGAGTTCGTGCAGATCACGGGCGCGGGCTTGCGCGAGTCGCACGTGCATGATGTGCAGATCACCAAGGAAGCGCCCAACTACCACGTGGACTAAACGCTAATGAAGCCATTGCTGCGCGGTGTACTCATCCTCGATGCCTTGCTGTTGCTTGCGTTCGGCCTGCTTTTTCTGCTGACGCCGTGGACTTCGTTGTACAACGCGCTGCTTCTGGTGCAGACCCAGCCGGCTCTGGTCGGCCAGGGGTTCGGCGTGGCGCTGATCGGGCTCGCGTGGCTGGCTCTGCACGCGTCGATCGACGGCGCGCTGACGACCGCGGTTGCGCGAGTGGTCGGCCATGTGAACTGGCTGACCGGCCTGCTGATGCTGGTGTGGCTGCTCGGTTTGCATACGCCGGCGCTGACCGGTTTCGGTCAGATCGTCGCGGTGCTGACGGGTGTCGTCTTGCTGGTGATCGGTCTGGGCGGCGTGCGGTTGTCGGGCGCGGTGCGGCGGCGTGAAAAGGTGCGGCTGGTTGAAGCCGCAGCCGCGGAGCGCGCCGAAAAACAGGCTGCCAAAGACGCGGCGAAAGACGCGGCCAACCGGCGCGAGCCGGGCCGCGTGACAGCGGGCTTTCCGGTCTATCACGCCGAGCCGGTGGTTGAGCCCGTCGTGCCGGTTACGCGTCCAGTCAGTCCCGCCAGTCCTGTTGCAGCGGCGCCGCTTCATCCGGTGGCCGACGAAGCCGGTCTGACGGATTCCGAACGCGCAGCGCGGGCGGAAGCCGCAGCTGCGCGGGACGAAGCCCGCGATGGCGCCGCCAACGCGCCCCGGCCGCCGTTTCATGGCTGACGCGCCGCGCGCCACGCCGTTTGCCGAAGCTACCGGATTCCGTTTGCGCTCGCCGCGAGCTACTGGCTGCGGCGGCGCTTGCGCGACGGCGCTGCATCGTTACGCTTCACGCTCCAATGTCCCCACGTGGACCGCTTTGAATTCAACGCCGCGCGCTGTGCGCGGCATTCCGTATCCGCTTACTCTTTGACTCCGTCCGCTGCCATGCACGACAAGATTCTGATCCTCGACTTCGGTTCGCAAGTCACCCAACTGATTGCACGTCGCGTTCGCGAAGCCAACGTGTATTCGGAAATTCATCCGTACGACGTCGATGCGTCGTTCATTCGCGACTTCGCGCCGAAGGGCGTGATCCTTTCCGGCGGCCCGAGCTCGGTCACTGAAACGGACACGCCGCGCGTGCCGCAGGCCGTGTTCGAACTCGGCGTGCCGGTGCTCGGCATCTGCTACGGCATGCAGGCGATGGCCGAGCAGCTGGGCGGCAAGGTCGATATCGGCCACCTGCGCGAGTTCGGTTATGCCGAAGTGCGCGCGCGTAACCACACGAGCCTGCTCGAAGGCATCAGCGATTTCACCACGGCGGAAGGCCACGGCATGTTGAAGGTGTGGATGAGCCACGGCGACAAGGTGCTGGAAATGCCGCCGGGCTTCGCGCTGATGGCGTCGACGGAATCGTGCCCGATCGCCGCGATGGCCGACGAAAAGCGCCATTTTTACGGCCTGCAATGGCACCCGGAAGTCACGCACACTGTGCAGGGCCGCGCCATGCTCGAACGCTTCGTGCTGAAGATCTGCGGCGCGCAGCCGGATTGGGAAATGGGCCACTATATCGACGAAGCCGTCGCGAAGATCCGCGAGCAGGTCGGTCAGGAACACGTGATTCTGGGGCTCTCGGGCGGCGTGGATTCGTCGGTGGCGGCGGCGCTGCTGCATCGCGCGATCGGCGATCAGCTGACCTGCGTGTTCGTCGATCATGGCCTGTTGCGCCTGAACGAAGCCGAGCAGGTGATGGCGACCTTCGCGGACCACCTGGGCGTGAAGGTGATTCACGTCGACGCGAGCGAAGTGTTCCTGCGCAAGCTGGCCGGTGTGACCGATCCGGAGGCGAAGCGCAAGATCATCGGCGCGGAATTCGTCGAGGTGTTCCAGACCGAAGCCGGCAAGCTGACCGATGCGAAGTGGCTGGCGCAAGGCACGATCTATCCGGACGTGATCGAATCGGCCGGCAAGGGCAAGAAAGCCACGCAGACCATCAAGAGCCACCACAACGTGGGCGGCCTGCCTGAGACGCTGAACCTGAAGCTGCTCGAGCCGCTGCGCGAACTGTTCAAGGACGAAGTGCGCGAACTCGGCGTCAAGCTCGGTTTGCCGCCGGCCATGGTGTACCGCCATCCGTTCCCGGGCCCGGGTCTGGGCGTGCGGATTCTCGGCGAAGTGAAGCGCGATTTCGCGGATCTTCTGCGTCGCGCGGACGCGATTTTCATCGAGACGCTGCGGACTTTCATCGACAAGGAAACCGGCAAGTCCTGGTACGATCTGACGAGCCAGGCGTTCGCGGTGTTTCTGCCGGTGAAGAGCGTTGGGGTGATGGGTGATGGGCGGACTTATGAGTATGTTGTCGCGCTGCGTGCCGTGCAGACGCTGGACTTCATGACTGCGCATTGGGCGCATCTGCCGCATGAGTTGCTGGGGCATGTGTCGAACCGGATCATCAATGAAGTGCGCGGGATCAACCGGGTGGTGTATGACATTTCGGGGAAGCCGCCGGCGACAATCGAGTGGGAGTAAGGAATTCTTGAAATCCCCTTTTTAACCAAGATCTTGCGATAGTCAATAAATCACGCGTGCCCGATTCCAGATTGCCGGGCGCAGGTCCATGAGTCCTTGATCGTCAGGGGAATTGTCAACCTGCGCCTGCGCTCGCCTGGAGGCCGAACAACCGTCATTTGACGGTATGTGCGGGCAGCATGCGGAAGGGCGTGCCGCGCGGGCTTCATGCGGCACGCCTGTTTTCGGGCTCGGAGATTTGCCGGCGGTGCCGACGAGATTCCTTACCGGCATCCTCGGCTCTGACCGTTCACGGGAGACGCGCTCATTTATCGTGATGACCCGGCAATACTGCGCCAAGCACCTGTTTCGCCGTTTCCACGATCACATTGCCTTCGTTGGGATCGCCTTTCATCAAGGTCGACGCGAACGCCTTGGCCTGGGAAAGCGTGATGTGCGGCGGTAGCGGTGCAATGTTCGGGTCGGCCTTCACTTCGATCACCACGGGGCGGTCTGCTGCCAGCGCCTCGTCCCACGCGTGCGCCATCTGCTCCGCGTCATCCACATAAATGCCCTTCAGGCCGATCATTTCCGCGAACTTGTGATACGGAACGGATGGAATATCCTGCGATGCCTCGAACTTCGGATCACCTTCCATCGCACGCTGTTCCCACGTGACCTGGTTCAGATCCTGATTGTTGAGTACCATGCAGATCCAGCGCGGATCTTTCCAGCTTTGCCAGTACTTCGACACAGTGATCAGTTCGGCCATATTGTTCATCTGCATCGCGCCGTCGCCCACCAGCGCGAATACGGGACGCTCCGGATACGCGAACTTGGCGGCGATCGCATAGGGCACCGCCGCGCCCATCGACGCGAGTCCGCCCGACAACGAGCACATCATGCCGCGCTGCACCTTCAGGTCGCGCGCGTACCAGTTAGCCACCGAGCCCGAGTCGCTCGTCACGATCGAGTTGGCCGGAATGCGCTTGGACAATTCCCACACGGTACGCTGCGGATTGACCGCGTCCTTGCCGGACTCATGGGCGCGTTTTTCCAGCGTTTTCCACCAGTCCGCAGTCCAGCCCTCGATCCGCTTGCGCCATGCGCGATCCTTCTTCTCTTCGAGTAGCGGCAGCAGCGCGCGCAAGGTTTCGCCGCTGTCGCCGACCAGATTGACTTCCATCGGATATCGCAGGCTCAGCATGTCGGCCTTGATGTCGATCTGTACGCCGCGCGCGGCGCCCTCCTTGGGCAAAAACTCCGAATAGGGAAAGCCCGAGCCGATCATCAGCAACGTGTCGCATTCGGTCATCATGTCGTAGCTCGGCTTGGTGCCGAGCAGGCCGATGGAGCCCGTCACCCAAGGCAGATCGTCTGGCAACGCCGCTTTGCCGAGCAACGCCTTGGCGACGCCAGCACCGAGTTTGTCGGCGATGGCGAGCACTTCGTCCGTCGCCCGCAAGGCACCCGCGCCGACCAGAATGGCCACTTTTTTGCCGGCGTTCAGCACGTCGGCGGCTTTCTGAAGGTCGTCGGGGTAGGGCACGAGACGAGGCGCGTTGTAGCCGACGCCCGAATGCAGCGTGCCGTGTTTGCGGCCCGGCGCTTCATAGGGAAGATCCTGGAGATCGTTGGGCAGAATGATCGCGGTGACCTTGTGTTCGGCGAGTGCCGTGCGCACTGCGCGGTCGACCAGATGACGCACCTGAGCGGGCACGGTGGCCTGCTCGACGAAAGCGCCGGCGACGTCCTTGAACAGGGAGACGAGGTCGAGTTCCTGCTGATAATGGCCGCCGAGCCCGGCGCGCGCCTGCTGTCCAGCGAGGGCCAACACCGGCATGTGATCCATGCGCGCGTCGTAGAGGCCGGTGAGCAGATGCGACGCGCCGGGTCCGGAAGTGGCGATGCATACGCCGAGTTCGCCCGTGAACTTCGCGTGTGCCGACGCCATGAATGCCGCCATTTCTTCATGACGCACCTGCACGAATTCAATTGGCTCAATCGCCTGCCCGTTTTTTTCGGCGTTTTTGCTGTTCTTCTGCGCCTCGCTTTGCGCGCGGCTCAACGCGCCGAAAACACCGTTGATACCGTCGCCCGGATAACCGTAAATACGGCGCACGCCCCAGGCATGGAGCCTTTCAATGATGAAATCGCCAACGGTTTGAGACATGAGAGACTCCTTCGCAGTGGTCGTATGAGCATAGGTAGCGACGAATCCGCAGCAAGTGTCGTTCCCTCGGATTGATGGCGAGGCGCCTCGACGGTCCGCTGGTTCTGCAACCCTTCCTCGCCGGGCGTATGCGACGTCGGTCCCTCCACCACGCTCAGCGACATATGATCGATTTCGCGCGCGAACCGATCGGCCGGGTCGATGCCAATCTGTATCCGTGCGTTTTTGCCCTCGCTCAGCTGACCCTTGCGCAATTGCAGGCCGTTATAGCCAAACGCCGGATTCATCTCGGCCCAGTCGTCCGGCCTTCAGGTCGCGGCGAATACTTCGAAGGGTTCTTCGCCGCAAAAAAACGCCCGGCATTCAGACAATAGAAATAGATGCCGGTGTCCGGCAGTGGGCCGCCGCCTGCCAGCGTATGTTTGAGGCGCTATTGAGTGGGAACGCCCACGTTTTCGCGCAACGTGTGTTGCTTGCATGGCGCTGAGCTGGCAAGCTGGATGTAATTCTGCGGCCCGGTTTTTGCTCAAGCGTCCTGATGATTGTTCCGTGATCGACAGGAGAGCTCAATGCGGATACGCCGGGCCGCGAAACGATGAGGAAGGCTGCCGTAGTCACCGGCGCTGGCGCCGGGGTTGGACGCGCGCCGACGTGGATATGACACGACGCAGCTGTCGCGCGATCAGGCCAGCATCGCGCGCGCCGTCGCTGCGTTGCAGGCGGACTACGGTGTGCGCGATTTCGGCATCCCGACAGAGCTCGCCGATTTCGATGCCGTCGACGCAACCGCTTCACGCCGGGCACGCCACGCCTTACGGACGTGCTCGGGACTCGCGGCTTTCTGCTGATTCATGCCGCTCTGCTCGACCTCTGTCTATGCCTTGTGCGGTTGAAAGCCTGCATCGATCTCCGGCCGCGACAGATGTGCCATCGTATTGACGAGCGTCTTGGCCGACGCGGCCAGGGCGATCGCAAGCACGGCCCGATGATCGAGTCCCGCCGCACGCAGCGCATGAACGTCGCTGTCGGATACCTGCGTGCGCTTCGAGGCAATGGCGGTGGCGAAACATCGCACAGCCTCCAGCTTCGGATCTTCGAGTGCATCGCCGTTACGCAGCGCCTTCACGACGTTGGCCGGCGCCCCGACTTTCTCCGCCAGCGTTGCATGAACCGCGACGCCATAATCAGCCGCGTTTGCGCGGCTGACCGCCGCCATTGCCACCTGTTGGGCGACAGGGCTGAGCGTGGTCTTGCCCAGCGCTTGTAGTGCTGAGATATACGCCTCGAGCACGGCCGGCTCCGCTGCCAGCGCGTATCCGAGATTCGGCACGAAGCCGAACACGCCGCTCATGCTGTCGAGCAGGGGCTTCGCCTCCGCCGGGACTGATGACGCTTCTAACGGTCCGAACAGTACGGCGCCCTGGGCGCGATCCAGCGTGCGAGCCAGGAACGATCGCACGATAGGTGAGACCTCGTCGAGATGCGTCTCGAGCGGGAAATGCCCCGCGTCGATCAGATGGACTTCCGCGTCCGGGAGATCGCGTCGATACGCTTCTGCGCCGGCCGGCAGAAAGAACGGATCGTTTTTGCCCCATACGGCCAGCGTAGGCGGACGGTGCGTGCGGAAATATTCGTGGAAACTCGGATACGCGGCCACGTTCGACTGGTAATCGCCGAACAGATCGAGCTGGATCTCGTCGTTGCCGGGCCGGTCGAGGAAATGCTGGTCGAGCGTATAGCTTTCCGGCGCGATTCGCGTCGCGTCCGATTCGCCGTGCGTGTACTGGAACTGCGTCGTCTCGCTTTTCAGGAGTGCGCGTAGCGCATTGCGATTCGTGTCGCTCGGCTCCTGCCAGTAGGCCCGGATCGGGTTCCAGCCATCGCTGAGCCCCTCCTCGTACGCATTGCCGTTCTGCGAGATCAGCGCGGAGACGCGTTCGGGTCGAGACACGGCCAGCCGGAAACCGACCGGCGCACCGTAATCGAATACGTACAGCGCGTAGCGCGTCAGGTTCAAAGCGTCGGTGAAGCTTTCGATTACCTCGGTGAGATGGTCGAAGGTATAGCCGAACGACTTTGCCTCGGGCGCATCCGAGAAACCGAAGCCCGGCAGATCGGGCGCGATGACGCGGTACTTGTCGGCGAGCCGTTCGATCAGGCCGCGATACTGATGGCTCGAGGTCGGGAAGCCATGCAGCAACAAGACGGTCGGCGCATCGGCTTGCCCAGCCTCGCGATAGAAGATCTTGAGCGCCGAACCGCTGCGGCGGTCCGTGACGGAAACGGTTTGAAACTTGGCAGAGGTCGACATGATAAAGCTCTCAGGGTGACAAGGAGAACGTGCGGTCGCACCGAACTATGCGATACTGAACCGAACGATCGGTACAGTATAGACAGAAGGCAGTGATCGTCAAGTGGATTTTCATGGGATAATTCTCGAAACCCTTGAACCGTACCGAATGATCGGTACTCATTTCGGAGCATTGAATGCCTCCTGCCGCAGTCTCGAAAGACGAAATCGTCGACCGGCTGTTCAACGTTTTCCGTGACCAGGGCTTCGAGGGCGCGTCGCTTGCCGACTTGTCCCGAGCAACGGGACTGGGCAAATCGAGCCTCTATCATCATTTCCCGAACGGGAAGGAGCAGATGGCGAAGGCCGTGCTCGAGCGCGCGACGGCGTGGATCGACGCCGAGATCCTGGCGGCGGCACAAGGCTCAGGATCGCTGAAGGCGCGCGTACGCAGGATCGTTGCCACGTTCGACAAGCTGTATTCGGGCGGGCGATCGCCCTGTGTTCTGGGTCAACTGGCGGGCTCGGAAATCGGCGCCGAGGCGCGTCAGGATCTGCGCGAGGCGTTTGCTCACTGGATCGGCGCGATCGAAGTGCTGGCGCGCGACAGCGGCATGCCGCCTGTGCGGGCGCGGCACTTTGCGGAAGATTGGGTGGCCCTGGTTCAGGGCGTGCTGACCCTGCAGGCGGCGAGCGGGGATGCGGGCCCGTTCAAACGGGCCATGAACACGCTGCTCGATCTGACGAAGGACGAAACGTCTCGTTCCTGATTCATGACGGTTTGGCAAACCGGGACAGGGATTCCCTGAGCCGGGGTGTCACGAAGTCGAGAAAGCGTCGCAGTTTGAGCGGCATCATGTTGCGGGAAACGTGGACGAGCTGGATCGGCACCGGATCGAATTCGAAGGCCTCCAGTACGATCTCGAGCTTGCCGGCTTCGATAGCCTCTGCGACGTGGTAGTGCAGCAACTGCGTGAACCCGAGACCGCGAACGGCGGCAGCGGCGGCCGAGTCGGGTGACGACACCCGGAGCCTTGGCGCAATCGGGATGGTGACAAGCCGTTCCGTATCGGGGCACCGGAAGGTCCAGTCCGGCGATAGCATCGGACCGTTGAACACAACGCACGGAAGTTCTGCCAGATCGGCAGGCACCCGGGGCACGCCGCGTTCTGCCAGCAACGCGGGGCTGGCGCACACAACCGGGCGAAACGCGCCGATTCGCGTTGCGATCATGCTGCTGTCGGGCAGCCTTCCGATACGCACCGCCAGATCGACATGCGCGTCGACCAGATCGACATTGCGATCCGACTGGGTCAGTGTGACGTCGATTTCCGGAAACAAGTCCAGAAAGTCCATGATCTCCGGCAGCACATAGAGTCGTCCGAGGAGTACCGGCGTTGTGATCGTGAGTTCCCCGCGCGGCGCCGTGAATTCTCCCGTCGCCTCACGTTCCTGTTCCGCAACCAGTTCGAGAATCTGTCGAGCCGTAGTCGCATAGGCGACTCCTGCATCCGTTAGCGCCAGCTTGCGCGTCGTACGCGTGAGTAGGCGCGTGCCGAGTTGTTCTTCAAGATCCGTGACCCTGCGCGTAAGCGTTGGCACCGGCACGTTCATTTCCCGCGCGGCGGCCGAGAAACTGCCTTTCTGAATCGCGGCGAGCAGCATCGTCATGGCTTCGAGTCGGTCCACGTCACTTGTCCATTTTTTGAGGAAATCAAAATCGATTTTAGTGGATTCAACATCAATGCGTTGGACGGCATGATGCGGCATTCGCGATAACGATTCGTTTCCAAAGGACTTGTTCATGCAGCCCTCCGATCTTTTCTCCCCCGGTGCGCTCGGTGGAATTCACATCCCGAACCGTGTCGCTATGGCGCCGCTTACGCGGGCTCGAGCCGATCTCGATGGCGTGCAGACATCTCTCGCCGCCGAGTATTACAGTCAGCGCGCATCTGCCGGACTTATCGTTGCAGAAGCAACTAATGTTTCGCGGCAAGGCCGAGGTTATGCCTACACCCCTGGCATCTACACGGAAGCACAAGCCAGAGCATGGCGTCAGGTGACCGATGCGGTCCACGATGCCGCCGGCACGATCGTGCTGCAGCTCCTGCATACCGGACGGATTTCGCACGTGACTCTCCACGAGGGGGCGCGTGCTCCCGTCGGACCCTCGGCGATTCAGGCTGGCGGCACCGTGTTGACCGCCGCCGGCATGCTGCCGCCGTCCATGCCGCGCGCGCTGCAGACGGACGAGATTCCCGGTGTGATCGACGAGTACCGACATGCGGCCCGGATGGCGGAGCAGGCCGGGTTCGACGGCGTCGAGATTCACATGGGTAACTGCTTCCTGCTCGAGCAGTTCCTGCGGGACGGCACAAATCGTCGGGACGATCAATACGGCGGTTCGGTCGAGAACCGGCTGCGTCTGCCTGTCGAGGTCGCGGAGGCCGTGGCCGAGATCTGGGGCGCCGGGCATGTGGGCGTGCGATTGTCTCCGGTCAAGACCACGATCGGTGAAACGCCGCTCGACAGCGATCCGCAGTCGACCTATGAGCGGCTTGCCGAACGGCTCGGCGCTCTGGGCCTGGCCTATCTGCATTGCATCGAGGAGCGTGCGCCGGCCGGAACGGCGGGAGCTTTCGACTTCCAGTCTCTGCGTCGCGCGTTCGACGGCGCGTATATCGCGAACGGCGGCTACGATCGCGCGCTGGCGGCCGCCGCGATCGCGACCGGCCATGCAGATATGGTCGCTTTCGGCAAGGCGTTTATCGGCAACCCCGATCTGGTCGATCGGCTGCGTCTGGATCGGCCGCTGACGGAAGCGTCTGCGAAGACATACTACGGCGGCGGTGCGAAGGGCTATACGGATTATTCCCGGTATCAGGCCGGCTGAGCCGGGATGCTTTGCGCGGCCGGCGGCCGCGACATGATTTCCTCGTCGTCACCCGAATGGCGGCATGTCCATTGAGGGATATCAGTATTCCTCTTTAATATCTGTATGAAGGAAGCAAAATGAAACTGAAGAACAAGGTTGCACTGATCACCGGCGGTACGTCGGGCATCGGCCTGGAAACCGCGAAGCTGTTCCGCGCGGAAGGCGCCTCGGTCATCGTGCTCGGCTCGAACGCGGAGCGCCTCGCGGCAGCCGGCAAGGAAATCGGCGGTGATGTGCTGCTGCTGTCCGCCGATCTGCGCAAGCCGGCCGATATCGAACGCGCCATCGAAGCCGCGCGCGCCAGTTTCGGCCGCATCGACGTGGTGTTCGCCAATGCCGGTGCCGGCAAGGTCGCGCCGCTCGAGGCCGTCACCCCGGAACTGATCGACGAACATTTCTCGCTGAATTTCACGGGCCTGTTCCTGACGGTGCAGAAGGCTGTTCCGTTCATGCAGAACGGCGGCAGCGTGGTGGTGACGACGTCGTTCCTCGACACCGTCGGCATGCCAGGCCTGTCTCTGCTGGCCGCAACGAAGGCGGCCGTCCGGTCGCTGGTCCGCACGCTGGGAGCAGAGCTGGCCCCGCGCGGTATCCGCGTGAATGCCGTGAGCCCGGGCGCGATCACGACGCCGTTCTACGGCAAGCTGGGTCTTACCGACGAGCAGCTCGCAGCAACCGCGGCCGCCATTCAGGCCAGGGTGCCGCTGCAGCGCTTCGGCGAGTCGATTGAAATCGCCAGGAGTGCGCTGTTCCTGGCCAGCGACGATTCGTCATACACGACGGGCGTTGAACTGGTGGTCGATGGCGGGCTGACGCAATTCTAAGAATTAGCTCGAATTCCCGATCGAAGCACGGGGCGGGTTCTGCTGGCATTTCCTGCTGGTGGTCCTCGTCGGAATCGTTCGGAGTTCAGGTAAAGCTTTTCAAACAGGCAGAACTTCAAGATGAAAGCGCGAATTCTTCTGGCAGCGGCGGTCGCATTGATGACAAGCCATGCGGTGCAGGCAGCACCCCTGGAGTCCATTTCGAGCACGACGTCCTATCATCCTGTCACAGTCGATGGGATACGGATCTTCTATCGGGAGGCCGGTCCGAAGGATGCGCCGACGATCGTATTACTGCATGGGTTTCCGTCGTCGTCGCGTGAATTCGACCCGCTGATTCCGTTACTGGCTGCGCACTATCACCTGATCGCGCCGGACTTTCCGGGTTTCGGGCAGAGCGATGCACCGTCTCCGACGGCATACACGTACACGTTCGACCATCTGGCACGGACGACCAGCGAGTTGCTCGATCAGATCGGAGTAAGTCGCTACAGCCTGTACCTTCACGACTACGGTGGGCCAGTCGGCTTCCGGATCATGGTGGCGCACCCCGAGCGCGTGCAAACGCTGGTCATCCAGAATGCGAATGCCTACAGGGAAGGGCTAGGCGTGAAATGGACGGGCATCGCCCAATACTGGGCCGATCCCAAGGCACACCCTGAAGTGCTGGATACGTTCATCTCGTTTGCTGCGACCGAGCAGCGGCACACGGCCGGGACGCTGCATCCCGAGCGATACGATCCCGATACGTGGACTGACGAGTATGCACATCTGTCGCAATCCGGTCAGCGCGAGATCCAGGGCGCTCTGCTGTACGACTACCGGACGAATGTCGCTTCGTATCCGGCCTGGCAGGCGTGGCTGCGTGAACACAAGCCGCCGACCCTGGTGGTGTGGGGCAAGAATGATCCGTCGTTTATCGCGCCGGGGGCTGAAGCCTACGGGAGGGATCTGCCCAGAGCGGAAATTCATCTGCTCGACGCCGGGCATTTCGCATTCGATGAACAGGTCGACGAGATCGCAGGCCTGATGCTCGATTTTCTGAAAAAAACGGCTACTGATCGTAGTCCGGACGCGGCGGCAAGCTTTGTCTTGCCTTAACGGCGCGAGGTCACCCAGATGGGCATACAGTTGCCACCAGGCATCGCACCGGGCAATCCACTCGCGCCGTTTCTCACGCGCCGTGTGATCGGCAACCGCCAGGAAGTCACCCTGGGCTCCGGCTTTATCGTCAGCGCCGACGGCAACATCCTGACCAATCGCCACGTAGTCGGCAACGCCGGTGTGGTCGACGTGAAACGGACCGACAAGCGGGAGTTCAGGGGACAAGTGATCGGCAGCGATGCGCTGTCCGATGTCGCAGGAATCAAGATTGACTCGGACAGCTTGCCGATAGTAACGACCGGCAACCCGAGTCGTGCTGACGTAGGCGATTAAGGACTGTCATTCGTGATACCGATCGACGTTGCATTGGATGTGAAGGACCAATTGTTAAAGGCTGGCCAGATGAGCCGCGGACGTCTCGGTGCCGCAGTTCAGGAAGTGAGCCAGTCGATTGCACGCTCATTCGGCTTGTCGAAACCGGACGGGGCGCTGATCAGCACGGTCGAGTCTGGTGGGCCGACGGCGAGGGCGGGGCTCCAGGCGGGTGACGAAACATTCCCAGCACACGCGATTTTGCGCCAGAATTCCGAATGCCGATTCCTCCCCCGATGTTCATGGACCGTTCCGCGCCGCTACCCTCCCTTAATTCCATACGTGCTTTTGAAGCAACGGGGCGTCTGCTGAGCGTATCGAAAGCAGCGAACGAACTCGCCGTGACACCGGCGGCTGTGAGCCGACAGGTGAAGACGCTGGAAGGCTTTCTCGGTGTGGCATTGTTCGAGCGCGTCAAAGGACGGCTCGAGCTGACTTCGGCGGGTGCGCGCTATCTCGCCGAACTGATGCCGTTCTTTGCGGGCCTGCGACAGGCGACCGACAGCATTCGTACGGCAGGGCGACGCTCGCAGGTACTCAAGATTCGTTGCCCCGCCACGTTCGCGGTCCGCTGGCTGATACCGCGGCTCGCCAGTTTTCACCGGCAGCATGACGACGTCGACGTGCAGCTCACCACTTCGTCGGCGCCGCTCAACTTCGAGCGCGAGGATATCGACGGCGGAATCCAGCTCGGCGATGGCAACTGGCCTGGTCTTTCTGCTCAGAGGCTCATTCCCAATGAACTCGTACCCGTCGCCGCGCCATCGCGCAAAGTGCGGGCGCGAAGCAGACTGCAGGGGGAGACGCTGTTGCACTCGCTCGCGCGCGCCGATGACTGGGCGCTATGGATGAAAGCGGCGGGGTTCGCGCTCGACGGGCGTCGTCGCGAAATGCGCTATGAGACCTCGCTGCTAGCGTATCAGGCCGCCATCGAAGGACATGGCGTGGCGATCGCGCAAAAGGCGTTGGTGCGGGCAGAACTCGATAACGGGCAACTGGTCGCGCCATTTCGCCTGGAGCTCGACCGTGGCGCTTATACGTATTACTTCGCATGGCCGGCCACGCGTCGCCCGTCCGCGGCATTAACGACCTTCCGCGACTGGCTGGTCTCACTCGTGCAGACCGCCGGCACCTTTTAACAAAAACTCAAAGCCCCGTTTCGAAAAAGTCGATTGTTCCTGTGATGGCGCGAATCTAATCTGCGCCTATGGTTCGACGCAACGTCGGACCCGGAGACAGGACCACGACGAATGATTCGAGACAGTTTGAAAGACATGCGCGTGCTCGACTTCTCGCACGTGCTGGCGGGACCGGTGTGTTCGATGACGCTTGCCGACCTCGGCGCCCACGTCGTCAAGATCGAGCCGCCCGGCGGCGAAATCGGCAGGCAGATCGGTCCGCCGTGGCAGAACGGCGTGAGCCCGGCGTTCATGAGCGTCAATCGCGGCAAGTACAGTCTCGCCATCGATCTGAAGACCGATGCCGGACGGCGGACTATTACGACGATGGTGCGCAAGGCGGACGTGCTCATCGAGAACTTCCGGCCGGGCGTCATGGCCGCGATGGGACTCGGCTACGACGCGCTTCGCGCCGTCAATCCGAAGCTCGTCTATTGCTCGATTTCGGCGTTTGGGCAGCGCGGCGAGAGCACCGGGCGGCCGGGGGTCGATGGCGTGATACAGGCCGTCAGCGGGCTCATGAGCACGCTCGGTACGGCGCATGGCGATCCTCTGAAGGTGCCGGTGCCCGTCGCCGACATGATGGGCGGCTACCTCGCCACGATCGCCGTGCTCGGCGCGCTGCACACCGTGCGCACGAAAGCGATGGGGCAGCACCTCGACGTGAGCCTCTACAACTCGACGCTGATGCTGCAGCAGATCGCGTTCGCGGCGTTTTTCGCTTCGGGGGCCGATCCGGAGAAGGTCGGGAGCGCGGCGCCCTATGCCTGTCCGAACGAAGCCTTCCGTACCCGCGACGGCTGGATGATGGTCGTGGCCTACCATCCAGGCCGCTGGAGCGCGTTGTGCGAATTGCTCGATGCGCCCGGTCTCGAAACCGACGCGCGCTTCGCCACCAACGATGCCCGCGTACTTCACCGTGCGCAACTGCACGGCATTCTCGACGCGCATTTCGCCCGGCGCAGCACCGCCGAGTGGATCGACATGCTGTCGGCGCGAGATATTCTCTGCGCGCCCGTGACGACTTACCGCGAAGTCATCGAGACGACGGAGTATCGGGAAAGCGGCATCGCCCGTACTGTCGCGCATCCGGTGGCGGGCCGCGTAAGAACACATGGCTTCGCACTCGGGCCTTCCGATGCGCCTGCGCCGGACGAAACACCGGCTCCGATGACCGGGCAGCATACGCTCGAAATGCTCGGCTTCTATGGGATAGACGAAGACGAAGTCGCGGCGCTGCTGAACGCCGGCGTGATACGCGCAAGCGCGGCTCATGCCGGGACGGCGTAGGAGAGCCAGCATGGAACGACAACTCATACGAAGCGAGCGGCGTGGAAAGGTCGCGCTCGTGCGGCTCGCGTCCGATAACACGTTGAACCCCCTCACGGACGCGCTGATCGACGCACTCGTCTTGGCGATGCAACACATCGAGTCCGATCCCGCCGTGCACGCGACCGTGCTGACGGGTTCGGAAAGGGCGTTCGCGGCGGGCGCCGATATCGTCGCCATGTCGAAGCTCGACTACGCCACGGCATTCTCCGAAGACTATATCGGCCGCAACTGGGACCACTTTCGGGCGCTGCGCAAGCCGGTCGTCGCGGCGGTCGGGGGTTACGCGCTCGGCGGCGGATGCGAGCTCGCGATGATGTGCGACATCGTGATCGCGGCGCGCAATGCGATGTTCGGTCAGCCCGAAATCAAGCTCGGGATCGTGCCCGGCGCGGGCGGTACGCAGCGCCTGCCGCGCGCGGCTGGCAAGTCGACGGCGATGCTCGCCTGTCTCACCGGCGAATCGCTGACGGCAAGCGAGGCGCTCGCGTGCGGACTGGTGTCGAAAGTGGTCGAGCCGGAAGTGCTGGTCGAAGAAGCGTTGCGGATCGGCGAGCAGATCGCCCGGCATTCGCTGCCCGTCATTCTGGCCATCAAGGAAGCCGTCAATCGCTCGTTCGAATCGTCGCTGGCAGAGGGACTGTTGTTCGAACGAAGGCTCTTTCATGCCGGCTTCGCGCTCGCCGACCAGAAGGAAGGCATGGCCGCGTTTCTCGGCAGGCGCAACGCCGCGTTTTCCAACCGATGAAGCGCCACAACCCCGGATTCAACTCAGGAGGCAGACCGTGCAGGAAATGGGACTGAATGAAGCGCCGCTCGTGCGCTACTCAGTGGAAGAGGGCGTGATGACACTCACGCTCGATGGCGCCGCGAATGGCAATGCGCTCACGGTGGCGATGACCGAAGCGTTATCGGACGTGCTCGAAAACGTCAACCGGCGGGACGACGTGCACTGTCTCCTGTTGCGATCGTCGTCGAAGCACTTCTGCACGGGCGGAAACGTCAAGGACATGCAGAGCGGCAAGGATCTGATGGACGGCGGCATCGAACAGGTGCGTGAGCGCCTGCGCAGGAGTCTGCACCGGATCACGCGCGCGCTGAACGAACTGGAGGTGCCTTCGATCTGCGCAGTCAACGGTGCCGCGGTCGGCGCAGGCTGCGACCTCGCGCTGATGTGCGATATCCGGCTCGCGGGAACGCGGGCTGTCTTCGCGGAAAGCTTTCTTCGGCTCGGCCTTGTGTCGGGCATCGGTGGCGCATGGTTTCTGTCGCGCATCGTGGGGCCTGCGAAGGCGCTTGAATTGACGCTGACCAGCGAATTCATCGATGCCGAAGCGGCGAAGCGACTCGGCATCGTCACAAGCGTTTATCCCGATGACGCGCTTGAGCGCGAAGCGCTCGCGCTCGCGCAGCGCATCGCCGGCAGTCCGCCGCTCGCGCTGCGTATGGCGAAAAAGCTGGTGCGCGAGTCGTCGCAGTGTACGTTGTCCGCCGCGCTCGAAATGGCGGCGAACATGCAGGCCATTCTGCTTTGCGGGAGCGAGCACAAAGAGGCGGTATCCGGCTTCCTTGAACAGCAGGCTCGACAGAAATCGAAGCGGACTGAATGCGGCGCCGCCTGACACATTCATTGGAGGAGACAAACATGATCACCGGACCTCGCAAGGTTCATCGTCGTCCCGGCATGTTGCGGATCATCGTGACATCCAGTCTGGGAACGATGCTCGAGTATTACGACTTCTTCGTCTACGTCGCGTTGACCGCAACACTGACGCATCTGTTTCTTCCGTCCGCCGACAAGTCCGTGGCGGCACTCGCCGGTGTCGCCACCTTCGGCGTCGCCTATGTGGCACGCCCGCTGGGAACCGTGATCTTCAGTCCTATGGCCGACCGGGTCGGCCGCAAGAAGACCTTCGTGATCACCCTCGCGATCATGGGAGTCGCCACCGTCGGCATCGGTTGTCTGCCGACCTACGCAGCCGCCGGCATGGCCGCGCCTGTCGCGCTTCTCACACTGCGCGTCGTGCAGGGCGTCGCGATCGGCGGCGAGTACGGCTCGGCCGTCGTGTACGTCATGGAACATGCGCCCGAAGGCCGCAAGGGTATGGCGACCAGCGTCCTGCAGGGCACGGCGAGCATCGGCTTGCTGCTTGCGCTGGTCGTCGTGTCGGCGCTGAAGCTCTCGCTCGATGCGGCCAGCTTTCTGGCCTGGGGATGGCGTGTTCCGTTCCTGATCTCGGCGCCGATCGTGGCCGTCGCTACGTGGATACGGCTGGGCATGACGGAGACGCCGGTGTTCGCGGAGATGCGGGAGGCGGGCCGGCTGTCGAAGCGGCCCTTGCGGGAGACACTGTCAAACAGAACTTCCTGGAAAGCCATTCTGGTTGCGATGTTCGGCGCGCAGGGCGGCACGTCGGTGTCGCTCTACACGTCGATCGTCTACATGCTCTATTTCCTGCAAAACGTTCTCCAGGTCGAACCGACGCAGGCGAACCTGTGCCTCGGTGCCGGCATCCTGATTGCCGCGCCGCTGTACCCGGTGTTCGGCAAGCTGTCGGATATCTTCGGGCGCGCGCGCGTCATGTTGATCGGCATCGTCATGTGGATCGCCATTGTTTATCCGGCGTTCGCGGGCATCAGGGCAGGCGTGGCGTCGTCACAGTGGATCGCAGTCTCGCTGCTGATCGCCGTGCTTGCCGTGCTGACCGCAATGATCATGTCGCCGCTGCCCGCTTTTGTCGCCGAATGCTTTCCTCCACAAAGCCGAACGACCGGGTTCGGCCTCGCGCAACAACTCGGCAACGTGATGTTCGGCGGGTTTCTGCCATTGATCAGTCTGTCGCTCGTCAATCTGACGGGCAATCCGCTCGCGGGCGTCGGGTATTCGGTCGTCTCGCTGTTGCCTTGTCTCGTCGTGACGTGGATCTGGGGCCTGAAGCAGGATGCGCGGATGAGAAACGCGCATGGCGGCGGGATGCCGGCGCATCCCGCCGCTGAGACGATGACCACCCGCTGAGCCAGGCACGAGCCAGGCGCGAGCCGGTGGCCTGACGGGAAACACAGGTCCGAAGATTTCGGTCGAGCGGCGCCAGGCGGAAGCACGCCGCACTCCTTGCAGCGTTACATCGGCGGGGCGACGCCGTCCTTTTCGACAACGACGAGTTTGCCGTCATAGGTGCCGACGGTCTTCGGAGTGGCTACGACGAAAACCTTCTTGCCCGTTGTCAACTCAGCGCGGGTTGCCGGAATAAGCGCTACGACCGGTACGTTCGCCGGCACGGTGATCGTGTTGGTGCCGCCCTTGTACGACAGTTTGAGATCACGTCCGCTGGTGCCTTGCACCACAGTATCCACGTTGGCGTTCGTCATCGTGCTGTTGGCGCCCAGATCCCACGCGTAGTGGCCTTCGCCGGTCCCACGCGCGGCTTCCGGGAAGACCAGCACTTCCTTTGCTGTCAGCTTGCCATCCGGACCGGGCATGGCGGCCGCACCGACGTAAGAGCCCGGCTTGATATCGGAAAGCTGGATCGGCTTCACGGCGTTCACACCGGACGACTCCTGCATGTCGATGGTCACGGTGTCCCCGCTGCGCCGATGCACTTTGAGCGTGCTGCCTGCGAATGACACAATTTCGCCGCGGATTCGTTCGGGCTTGTCGGCGGGGGATTGGGCGAATGCTGCGCCGGCGAGCGTGAGCGCGGCAAAGGAAACGGCGAGCTTGAAACGTGTGGACATAAGTGCTCCGAGAGGTTGGTTGAGGTGAGAAGATATTTGCGACGTGTGGTTCAGGATCCACCGAACCAGTTGTAGCCCTGGTTTTCCCAATAGCCGCCGGGGAATTCGTTGGTGACGGAGATGGCGACGATGTGCTTCGGGTTCTTGTAGCCGAGCTTGGTGGGCATGCGAAGCTTCATGGGGAAGCCATACTTCGCGGGCAGAATGCTGCCGTCATAAGTCAGCGTGAGCAGCGTCTGCGGATGCAACGCCGTCGGCATGTCGATACTCGTCCAGTAGTTGTCAGCGCAGTGGAGCGCGACATATTTTGCGGTTGTATCGGCGCCGGCCAGCCGGAGAAAGTCGGCGAATCGCACGCCGCCCCATTTGCCGATCGCGCTCCAGCCTTCGATGCAGATATGCCGCGTCACCTGGCTCTGCTGCGGCAATGCATGCAGTTCGTCGAGCATCCAGACGCGTTTGCCTTTGACGAGACCACTGAGTTCGAGGCGGTAGGTGCGTGTGTCGACCTCCGGCACCTGGTCGATGTCATAGTAAGCATTGAACGGGAATGGCCGCGTGATCATCGATTCCGGATAGGTCGGGGCCAGGTTGCGCGGATCGAACAGCAGGGCTTGCGCGCTATCGTTGAATGAAGACATTCTGCGCAGCATGGTGTTGACCGATCTGTCGTTCGTCAGATCGCAGCCCGACAGCAGCGCGAGTCCGCCCAGGGTCAGGATTCGTTTGCCGAACAGGCGGCGCGCGGACGATTGGAGCTCCTTTTCTGCATCCTTGATGATGGATGCGGCGTCGGGTCGCTGTACGGATTTTCGTGAAGTCATGGTTAGCGGCCCCGAATCATGGTGAGCAAGGATCGCGGCACCAGCGCAACCATCACGACGTGTATCGTGAAGAAGCCGACCAGCACGCTCATCGCGACAAAGTGGACGATGCGGGCGTTGTCAAAGCCTCCCATCAAGGTACGGAGGAGCGGTAACTGAACCGGCTTCCAGATAGCCAGGCCTGATAACACCACGAGCACGATGTCGGTGATCACGACGAGATAGGCAAACTTCTGCACTGCATTGTATTGGCTGAGATCAGCATGACCGAGCTTGCCGCGCAGCGCGGCCACCAGGTCGGTGGCAATCGCGCGAAGGCCGAGGGGAAAGAATTTTTTGCGCAGGCGTCCCGTGATAACGCCGAGGATCAGATAGGCGGCAAAGTTTGCGACCAGTATCCACATGACCGCGAAGTGCCAAAGCAGCGCACCACCTAGCCAGCCGCCCAGCGTGATGGACTGCGGAAAGCGGATCGCCCTGAAGATGGGCGACGCCTCGTACACTTGCCAGCCGCTCAGGCACATAACGATGACAGCGGCCGCATTGATCCAGTGGAAGATGCGGACCCATACGGGATGTATCGTTGTGTGCTTCAAGGTAACCTCACTGTGGACGGTATTGAAAGTGGAAAGCGTGTCCTGCGGCTGTCGGCGGCGAGCGGAAAACAACTGCGCATCGCGCCTGTCCGCGCAGACTCAGCTCGAATCCGGGCTCGTGAAAGCGAATCACGTTGCGCGGTCGTCATCTGGATCCGTGTATCTTGGTTCCGGATAAGAATCGCATCCGGCGAGGCGCAACGGTATCGGTCAAATGACCGACCCGGGTGCAGTCTTCCGAGGCGCTGAGGGCAAGGTGCACGCGTGCTGATTGACCATAAGGCCGTGTTGGCGCATGGGCTCCGCACTGCGGCTGAGCAGACGGCGCCAAAGCCGAATTTGCGGACGGCCATAGGCTTTTGTTCGCAGACTGCCGACTGCACGGCGGCGAGCATTCCGGGATCGGTCATTTGACCGATCCCGTTGGGGCGGCAGACCTGAGACTATTGTCTTTCTCGGGCTCCCGGTAAGCCACGATGCGCCACAGTCGATACCCCAGGCGGTCGTTCGCAGCGCACCGATGCGCGCCGACAGCATGGGCAGATATCCATTTTTATTATCGTTCTACCGATCATTATTGGAGTGTGAATGATGGATCGTCACGCAGCTACTGCGCGGACTCACAACGAGCGTTGGTTGAAGCACTATTACTTTGTCCGGGCAGCGTTTTCGGCTGTTTGGGTTGTGCTTGCCTTTTCTGTCGGGCAGTATTCCCCGGGCATTGCGGCAGCTTTGCTCGTCGCCTACCCTGTATGGGATGCGCTGGCCAACTATGTCGATATGTCACGTAGCGGTGGTCCCTTCGAAAATCGCACGCAAGCACTCAACACGGCGGTGAGCCTGGCAACGGCGGTCGCCGTCATCGTCGCGCTGCGGCTAAGCATGACCGGTGTGCTTCAGGTAGTCGGCGTTTGGGCTGTGTTATCCGGTTTGCTCCAACTCGGAACTGCAATGCGGCGCTGGAAGAATTTTGGCGCGCAATGGGCGATGATACTGAGCGGTGCACAGTCGTCGCTGGCTGGCGTGCTATTCATAGTGCAAGCGCACAAGCCTACGCCTGCCGCGATCGTCAAGGTGGCCAGTTATGCCGCGGTGGGGGCCATTTACTTCCTGGTCTCGGCGACATGGCTGTCCGTGAGTGAAATGCGGCGGAAGGTTTCCTGACGCTCTGAGCAGCAGTCCACTGATGCGACGCTACCTGTCATTTGCGTCAGTGGACGCGCGCTGGATCTGTCTACGCTGTTAATGGCTGCTAGCCCGCGCCGCGTCATCGACGCACGCCAAAGGCCCAAAACGTGGTCGTTTTTTTACGGTTTGACAACGAAAGATGGGTGCCCGATGCGTCGGCCGGGACTGTTCAGCCGCGCCCTACCCATTGCTGCGGGGCGCTTGCAAGCGGTCGGGCGCGAGGTTTTCTGGTTCGTGAGGATATGCACATTACCGATCGGAGCAAGGACGTCGTCAAATCGGGCGGCGAATGGATTGCGTCAATCGAACTGGAATGATTTAGACGATGACAGTACCGACATTTCTTCCTCGGAGGGCCTTGTCCGATACCGTCAATTTGATCGTTAGCGATGCCTCGCATTGGTAACGATCGACGCCCAGTCAGTTTTTCGTCCATCCGAATGCGTGGATCGATTTGACTGGGTGTGCAATTGAGACCGCTGCGCTGGGGATTTCGACCTATCGGTAGTGGGCGGCCGCCATACCGCATCACGATGCATTCGCGGCAATCTGAGCAGCGGCCTGCACGCGTAAGGGCCGAACCTCCTCGACGATGTGACCTTCTTCGAGCCGGATGTAGCGGTCGGCCGCACTGAAGTAGCGGTCGTCGTGCGAAATCACGATCAGGGTCTTGCCCTGGCGTTTCAGGTCAGGAAGGATTTCGGTGTAGAAGATGCGCCGGAAAGTCGGATCCTGGTCGGCGGCCCACTCGTCGAGCACCATCACCGGGCGGCGTTCTAGGTAGGCGTGCACGAGAGCGAGCCGCTTGCGCTGCCCGGTCGACAGATCGGTAGTCGTGAACGCGCCGTCGCGCACCGAGACCTTGTGCGCGATCTCGAAACGTTCCAGGTACTTCTGTGCGTCGGCGGTGAGGGTGGCTTCGCCGGGAATCAGCGTGTCGAACAGGTAATAGTCCGAGAATACCGCCGAGAAAAGCTGGCGATAGTCGTCGAGATGTTCGTCGCGCACCGCTTCGCCGTTGAGCAGCAACTGTCCTGCGTCAGGCTGATACAGTCCGAGCAGAAGCTTGATCAGCGTGGTCTTGCCGCAACCGTTCTCACCGACGATAAAAAGCGTCTCGCCGCGTTCGATCGTGAGGCTGACCGGCCCGAGTTCGAAGCCGCCGCCGACGCTATCCGTTCCGCTTGTTCCTCTATCCGCGGCAGAGGCGTCGCGTTCGTCCTGCGGTATGGCGAAGCGATAGCGGGCACCGGCGAGCGCGATCGTATCGAGCACGTCGGCGAGCCGCCCGGGCGAGCCGGTTTCGTGGCCAGCGACGAGCGACGGCTCGCGGGTCGAAAACCGTGCGGAGAGCTCGGCGATGCGCTGAAACGCAACTTGCGCGCGGCCGATCGCCGGCAGCGCGCCGACAATCTCCTGGACCGGCCCTTTCATATACAGCAGGACCAGCACGAAGCCGGTGATGATCGTGCGATCCGCGCCCGGCGACCACGTCTGCAACGTCAGCATCAGACCGACCACGATAAAAAACAACAGCGAACCGAATGCATTCGCGCTGACGAAGACATTGGCGGCGCGCACGCGCAGCCGGAAGATCGCCTCGATGGTGCCGGACAGTTCGTGTTCGTAGACGAAGCTGCGGCGCTGGCCGTTCAGGCGCAGCTCCTTGGCGCCTTCTGTGATCGAACGATAGTATTTCTGCAAACGGTCTTCGGCTTCGCGCGCCGCGCCGAAGCGGCGAATCCCCACGCGCCGTGCCAACGTTTGCACGATCGAGCCGAGCGCGATGGCGACGAGCGCGATGACCAGCAACACGGGCGACAACACAAACAGATAACCGAGACAGCCGACGATCGTCGCGGTGGCGATGGCGAGGCTCGAGAACATGAAGGAAAACGAGCTGATCGTATCGATGTCCTGATTCAGTGCGGTGATCAGCCGATGGCTGCGAAACTGTTCGATCTGACCGATCGGGGCAGCCATGATTTTCTCGCACAGATTCTTGCGCAGCATCGCGATGACCCGCTGGCCGACGAGATTGTTGCCGATGTCCGAGATGACTTCGCCCGCGAGCACCAGCACGCACAGTCCGGCGAAGCTCCACAGCAGGGTCGGCAAGGCCGCGGCGCCGTCATGCAGCGTGCGATTCGTTACTGCCAGCAGGGCGGCGGTGGCGATGCCGCTCGCGGCGCCCATTGTCGTGGCGAGTACGGTAATCGGCCAGAGTCGCTTAAGCAATCTGAGCAGTTCCGCAAGCATCGTGTTCTCCTGGAATATCTGAAGTTCTGGTGCAAAAAGATTGAATGGTGGGCAGCGCGGCATGGCTTAGCGACGCCGGCCGAGCAGCCACATCAGATAAGGTGCGCCGATCAAGGTCGCGACGAGGCCCGCCGGCAGCTCGCGCGGCATCAGCAGCGCACGGCCGAGCCAGTCGGCGGTGACGATCGTCACCGCGCCGATCGGCGCGGCCAGCAGCACCTGCTGCAATGGCCGGCGCGCGCCGAGAAGACGCGCGAAATGCGGCGCGGTCAAGCCGACAAAAGACAGCGGCCCGACCACCAGCGTGGCGGCTGCCGTCAACAGCGCGATCAGACAGAGCAGCGCGAAGCGGGCGCCGCGCGTCGATACGCCGAGCGCGCGCGCCGATGCTTCGCCAAGCGGCAGGATCTGCAACCAGTGATTGCACAGTGGTGTCAACGCGCACAGGACGACGCACAGGACGAGTGCGAGCGTCGCGTCGATTGGGGTGATCGTGTAGGTGGAGCCGGCGAGCCATTGCAGCAGCATCGCCGCTCGCTCGCCGCCGCTCGCGATCGCCACCGCGACCACTGCCTGGAACAACGCGCCGATGGCAATGCCCGCCAGCAGTACGCGATCGGGCGCGAAGCGCGAGCGTTGCGAAAACCAGAGGATCGCGAGCAGGGCGGTCAAGGCGCCTGCTGCGCTCGCCGCGATACGCTCGATGTGTCCCGCGTCATTCGCTCCGATCGCCAGCGCGATCAGACCGAGCGCGGCGCCGGCGCTCACGCCGAGCACTTCGGGGCTGGCGAGCGGATTGCCGGTCACCCGTTGCATCAGCGTGCCGGCTACCGCGAGCATGGCACCGGCAGCAATCGCGGCGGCCGCGCGCGGGACGCGCCAGATGGCCACGCGCGACAACTCGTCGAGACTGCTGAAATGCCAGCCATGCGGACCATGGCCGAAATCCAGCGCGAGCGCGGAGACGACGAGCATGAGTAGCGCGATGCCAAAGAAACGCCGCCGCAGCGAAGCAAAGGGCACTGCATGACTGCGGGCGATGTCTTCGCTGCCGGCGGGCAACCGCGTGGCGCGATGCATCCGGGCGAGTAGCATCAGCAGCAGCGGTGCGCCGAACAACGCGGTCGCCGCGCCGGTCGGAATCAGATCGCCCATTGCGCCGGACAACTGTTGCACCGCTTGATCAGTGAGCCACAGAATCAGCGCACCGCACAACGGCGCTATCAGCAGACGCTGCAACAGGCGGCGCGCGCCCGCCATCTGTGCGAGCGCGGGCGCGGCCAATCCGACAAAGCCGATGACTCCGACCGCACTGACTACGGCCGCGCTCAGCACGACTGCCAGCGCCAGCGCGACGAGCCGCATGCGGCGCAGCGACAGGCCGAGACTGCGGGCATTGGCGTCGTCGAGGCCGAAGAGCGTCATGGGCCGCAACAGCAGGAGCGCGATCCCGCTACCGATGGCGAGACGCGATGCGAGCGTCGTCACGTTGCTCCAGTCCTGCTGGATGAGCGAGCCGCCGCCCCAGATGAACAAACTCTGCAAATACGGTGCGTAAAACAATTGGAGCGCGACGCCGATCGATCCGCAATACAACGTAACGACGAGCCCCGCGACCGCGACTGTGACCGGTGCGAGCCCGCTGCGCCAGGACAGGCCTAACACGATGACTGCGGTGATCAGTGCTCCGCCGAGCGCGACCCACTGGCCGGCGCCGCCGAGCAGCGCGGGCGCCCAAAGCGTGGCGACCGTCAACGCGAGTTGCGCGCCGGCCGAGACGCCGAGTGTCATCGGCTCGGCGAGGGGATTGCGCAATACCTGCTGGAAGACCGTGCCGGCGAGTCCCAGAATGGCGCCGGACAACCAGCCGACCACGAGACGCGGCAGCCAGCTATCGTGGACGATGATCTGCTGGATGTCGTGCGTATCCGGCGACCACAGCGCCTGCCACCACAGCGACGGCGGCAGAATCGCCGAGAGACTGTCGATGCTTAGCGCAACGGCTGCGGCGAGCACGAGCAAAGTCAGCACGGCGGGCAGCCACGGACGTATCGCGAGATGCGGCACGTGTGTGCGGGCGATATTCATAGGCGTGTCTGCGTTCCCGCATCGGTTTTTGCTGCCGGGTCGCGCGTGAGCGCTGCAGTCAGCACCTCCGCAAAGCGCGCGGCCGAAGGCAGCATGCCGAAGCCCCAGAACGGCGGTAGCGTGGCGACACGTCCCGCGGCAACCGCGGGCAGCGCGTGCCACAAGCGATTCGAGCTCAGCGTGCGCGCGACACCGCTGGGCAGCGGATCGAAATAGAGCACGTCCGCCGTGGGCGATACGGCGAGTTTCTCGAGCCCGGCCACGCCGATGCCCCAATAGTCGGTCGGACCATGCCACGCATTGGCGACATCGAGCGCGTCCATCACGTCCTGGAACAGGCTGCGCGCGCCGTACACGCCGATATGCCGGCCATCGAAAAAGCGGATCAGATAGAGCGGCCGCTGCGGACCGGACGCTTGCAGCCGGGCGCATTGCGCGGCGATTTGCGCGCGGCTTCCGGCGAGCACTCGCTCAGTCGCGTCGATCAGCGCGTGGCCCGCACTGGTGCGGCCGCACAGTTCGGCCAGTTGCAGCGTGACGTCCTGCGAGTGGCGATAGGGCGCGCCGGCGTCGGTATAGACGGCGAATGCACGCACCGGCGCGATACGTTCGAGCATCGCACGCTGTGATTCCTGGCTCGAGTTGATGAGAATGAGATCGGGCGCGAGTTGCTGTAAAAGTTCGAGGCTCGGCGCGAGACGCAACCCGACATCGGCTACGTGTGCCGGCACGAGCGGGGCGACTACGCTATCGTTATAGGCATCGATCTCGGCGACACCCACGGGATTGATGCCCAGCGCCAGCAGCGTTTCGACCAGTCCCCAGTCCAGCACGATGAGACGCGGCGCCCACGCCGGCGTGGTGAGATTGGCGGCCGCTCGCGCGCGGGCTAACGGCGTGCCGAGCAGAGGCGCGAAGGCGGCGGAGCGGAGAAAATCGCGGCGTCGCATATCAGCGCGCGACGCCAAGCCGTCTACCGTTATGCGGATGCACAACGATATCCATCTGAATGCCGTAAATCGACTCGAGCACGTCGGCGCGCATGAGCGCGTCGGGCGTGCCGCTTGTCAACAGGCGGCCGCTATGCAGCGCGATCAGTTCGTCGCAGAAGCGCGCGGCCAGATTGATGTCGTGCAACACGATGACCACCGTCAATGCGTGGCTGTCGGTCAGTTCGCGCAGAAGCCGCAACACCTCGATCTGATGCGCGATGTCGAGCGCGGATGTGGGTTCGTCGAGCAACAGGCACGAAGCGCCTTGCGCGACCAGCATCGCGAGCCAGACGCGTTGTCGTTCGCCACCCGACAGATGATCGGCCAGTTGCGACGCAAAGCGCGCCGTGTCGGTGAGATGCAGCGCTTCGTCGATTTTTGCGTGATCCGCCGCGCGCAGGCGGCCGAGCGCGCCGTGCCACGGATAGCGGCCCAGCGCGACCAGTTCGCGCACCGTCATTCCGGTGCCGGCGGGCGGGTTCTGCGGCAGGTAGGCCACCTGCCGCGCGAAGTCGCGGGCCGGCCACGCGGCGACGCCGCTGCCGTTCAGGCGCACGGTGCCGCGTGTGGGCGCCTGTTGACGCGCGAGCAGCTTGAGCAAGGTGCTCTTGCCGGAGCCGTTGTGGCCGATCAACGCGATCATGCGCTCCGCGTTCAACGAGAGGGTGAGCGGTTGCAGCAGAACCCGGCCGTCGACTTCGAACGACGCGCCGTCGAGCTGGTACAACACGCGGGGCGTTGCCGGCCCGGTGTTGTCGTGGTTCACCAGGCTCGCCGGCTGCTGTTCGAGATGCTGCTGGGTCATGTCGTTCAACGCGCTCCTCCTTTTTGCTTACCAGCGGTAGCGGGCGGTGGCGAGGACTTCGACGCCGTCGCCGTAGGTACACGTCGTGCCGCTCAGGCAGGAGGCGACATACTGGCGATTGAACAGGTTTTTCCCATTGAGCGAAAACAGCCAGTGCTGGCCGGTGTCGTAGTGAACCGCTGCATCGAACTGTGTGCTGGACGGTACGCGCAGCGAGTTCGACTGGTCGTAGCTCGAGCCGATGTAACGCACGCCGGCGCCAAAGCCGAGGCCGCGCAGATCGCCGCTATGCAAGGTGTAGTCAATCCAGGCCGACACCATGTTCTTCGGCATGCCAAACGGTACTTTGCCTTGCAACGGCGTCGTGTCGCCGGCAATGGTTTGCGTCGAATCCGCGGACTCGGTCGTCACGTCGTTCAGAAATGTGTACGAGGCGACGAGGTCGAGGTTGTCGGACAGACTGGCATGTCCTTCGATCTCGAAGCCGCGTGCGCGCACTTCGCCTGCCTGGGTGCTGAAGCCCGGGTGGAGGGGATCGGACGTCAGGACATTGCGTTCGGTCAGGTCGAACGCCGATGCCGTGATGAAACTGTTATAGCCGGGCGGCTGGTATTTCACGCCGACTTCGTACTGCTGCGCTGTGGTCGGTTTCGCCGTGCCGCCGCCGTAGAGTACGCCGGCCTGGGGATCGAACGATTTCGCAAAGCTCGCGTACGGGGCAATGCCGTTGTCGAACAGATAGACGACGCCCGTGCGCCACGTGAACGCGCGCGCCGATTGCGCCTGGTTGTAGTTCTGGACCGGGTTGTTGTCGTCGGCTGACGACCAGTCTTCACGCGCGCCGATCAGGAAGCGCCATTTGCCGTAGGCGATCTGGTCCTGCGCATACAGCCCGAATTGCTTCTGGCGGATGAAGTCGTCGGATGTGTTGTTGGGCGTGGTCACCGGCAGATAGACCGGCGCGAACACATTGAGCTGCGGCGCCAGTCCCAGACCGACGTTCTCGCGATACAGCACGCGCTGGAAGTCGAAGCCGAACAACGCGGTGTGCGCGAGCGGCCCCGTGGAGATTTTTGCCTGGACCTGGTTGTCTACCGTGAAGAATTTCGCGTTTTCATCGTTGAAGAACGCGTAGCGATTCACGTTGGTGGACGAGTCAGGCGCGAAGCCGAGCGGGAACACGTTCGCGAAGTCGTCGGTCACGTAGGTGTAATTCAGCTTCTGGCGGAATGTCCAGACTGGGTCGAAGCGGTGTTCGAATTGATAGCCGATGGAGTATTGCGTCTTCGAATGATGATCGAAAGTCGGATCGCCCAGGTTCGTGTGGGTCGAGATCCGGCCGTTGGGCGTGTCCATAATGCTGCCGATCGCGGGCACGAAATTGTAGTAGCCGACATCCGGATCGCGCTGGTACTTTGCGAGCACCGTCAGCGTCGTGTTCTCGTCCGGCTTCCAGGTGATCGCCGGCGCAAGGTAGACACGCTTCTGCTTGACGTCGCTGACCTGGGTGTCGGTATCGAGGCCGACGCCGGTCAATCGGTAGGACAGCTTGCCGTCCTGCGTGAGGGCGCCACCCAGGTCGAAACCGAATTCGGCCCGGTTGTGGCTGCCGGTGGTGACGAATACTTCATGGATCGGCGTCGTGGTCGGCATCTTGCTGACCAGATTGGCGATGCCACCGGGGTTGGCCTGGCCATACAGCACCGACGACGGGCCTTTCAGGACGTCGATGCGCTCCAGCCCGTAAGTGTCGAAATTCGGGATTGCGTAGCCATAACTCGCATCGCTCGGCAGGCGCCAGCCGTCGAGAAACTGCTCGAGGTAAAAGCCGCGACTGAACAGATAAGGCGCGCCCGCCGTGGAGTTGCCGCGCAATTCGGGCAGCACGCCGGCCGTGTAGCGCAACGCCTCCGCCACACTGGCGGCTCCCTGCGCGGTCATCTGATCGCGCGTCACCACCGACACAGACTGCGGTGTCTCGATCAACGGCGTGTCGGTCTTGGTCGCCGTCACGGCAGTGACCGGCACATAGCCGTCGGCCGAGCCAACGCGCGAATCGTCGCGATTGCCCCTTACCGTGACCGTTGGCAAGGTGGACGGATCCGCGGCTTTAGTGGCCGCGTCGTCGAGTGACGTTTGTGCATACACCGCTGAAGTCCCACTCAGCAGGCAGAACAGCAACGCATTGTTCAGCGCGGTCGATCCGCGTACCCCGGTACTCATGTTGGTTCCTCAATTGGCTGTTAATAATAGTGAGAATGATTCGCAATAAAATATAAGCTGCTGTTTTGGCTAGCTCTTGATGGCTATCGATACGTCTTCAAAACGAGTGGGGGGTACCACGGAAGTGCGGGCACGTTGTTCAGGCCGCATGTCACTATAATCTGATAGCCTGTCGTCAGTCAGGACAACATTCACATAAAAATGGACAAAATTGGCAGAATTAATGTATTTCTTAACGGATGGGTGTTAAATTAAGTCATGGTCCGGCCTAAACTGCAAACCTTCGGCGACGTTTTTGCCGCCCGAAAAGTGATTGCGCAGGCGATCGACTACGTCGACGGAACGCATGAAATCGCCCACATTCACCATCGCGCGCAACTGGTCTACGCAACCAGCGGCATCGTCCGCGCGATTACGCCACTTGGTCTGTGGATGCTGACGCCCGGCAACGCCCTGCTGATCGGATCGCAGATCGAGCATGAATTGCATATGGTCGGACAGGTTTCTATGCGCACGCTGTACATCGAGCCGGCTTCGCTCGCGCCGCAAAAACAGGAGTGCCGTGTGATTCCGGTCGGCGATCTGCTGCGCGCCACGATTCTCGGCATGTTCGATTCAGATCCCGACGAAGCCGGCGAGAGCCGCACGGCCCTGATCGTGCCGTTGATCCTGCGTCTTCTGGAAGATGCGGCGGACGCCGCAGACGGCGCGCGCACCGCGCGCCTGCCGCTGCCTGCCAATGTCCGCCTGCGGAACATATGTGAAAGCCTGATCGCGCAACCCGCCAGCAACGACACGCTGGAATTGTGGGCGGACCGGGTCGGCGCCAGTTCGCGCACGGTCGCGCGGCTGTTTCGACAGGAAACCGGCATGAGCTTCGGGCAATGGCGCGAACAGTTGCGCCTGGCCGAGGCGATGTCCAAACTTTCGGTCGGCCACGCGGCGAGCCAGGTTGCGCAAGACCTGGGTTATGCCGACGTGCGCACCTTCACCGTGATGTTCAGGCGCGCATTCGGCAGCACGCCCCAGCAGTTCCGCCAACAGTTCCGCGAACCGCTCGCTATTTGATGTAGCGCGGGCGTGCGTCGCGCGGGTTTCTCGACCTAAAGCGCACCCAGGCGTTTCTCTCGAACTTCGGATCGATCCGGTAACACTTCGCAATCAAGAGACATTTGCTGCGCGCGTCTCTCTATCGCAAACAGCTCGCTCAGCGTTTTCAGGGCCTAACGGTATCGGTTGACGGTCTACGCCCGAGGAGGGTTCTGTGCTCACCGACGTTCAGTTAGGCGCGCTGAAGCCTGACTTTTTCAACAGCGTCCGCCAACCTCCGTCGTAAGCCGACTTCGGCGCAAGCCTCCGTAGACGACGTACTTACACCGCTTCGCCGCTCCCGCGCGCGACGGCTGCGGACTGCGGTTGAGCCAGATGGCGTAGCAGCTTCGTCACCATCCCCACGACCGTAAGGGCGAGGACCACAAAAAACACCGCCAATGAGGTCAGTTCCTGCACCGAAACAAAGCCGGCCAGTCCCATCATCGCCGACGACACGAGCAGCAGTGCGCACCCGAGGATCGCGCTCGTCAGGCCCGCGATGTGCGGGAACAGCGAATTTCCCTTGGCCATCAGAGTCGGATACATTGCGCCTGCGCAGAACCCCATCACAAGCACGGGCAGCGCGAGTGTCCACACACGCAGGCCGACTGTCAGCGCAAGAATCAGCATCGCAATCGACGCGCCCGCCATCACGCGGGCACCGATGCGCAGCCGCTGCTCTGCATTCGGCAGACGCGCGCCGTACACGCGATTCGAAAGACCGCCGAGGAAGTACATCGCCCCGATACCGAGAGCGAGGTAGCCGAAAAAAGTCGGCGGCTTATGCAACGTGTTCTGCACCATGAATGGTCCAACGATATTGAACACGAGCAGGATGCTGTAGCAAAGACCTTGCGCCAGGAAGCAGCTTTGGAACACGGGGCTCGACAGCACCTTACCGGCGTTCGCCATCAGCGTGCGCGGCGCGAGGTGCACCGGCTGCACCAACGTCTCGCGGTAGCGCCACAGCAACCCCCACATCACCAGCGAATAAACAAGCAGAAAGACGAGGCAGGCCTGCCAGCCGAACCAGGTTTGCAGGTGCGCGCCGATCACCGGCGCCACAATCGGAGCGAGCCCCCATGCGATCGACATGTAGGTGAACGCGTGCACCAGCGCTTGCCCAGTGAACGAATCGGTGATGATCGCCTTCGCGAGCAGGTTCGTGGTGGCGATACCGAATCCCTGCAGACAGCGGGCAAGAATGAATGTTTCCAGGCTTGATGCAGCAAGTGACAGCAGACAGCCGAGCGTGTAGATCACGAGCCCGAAAGCCAGCACGCGTTTGCGCCCATAAGCATCGGCTACCGGTCCGAAGACGAGCTGGCCGAGCGCATAGGCCACCATGTACCCGGACACGCTCGACTGGATCGCCTGAGGTGATGTCGCAAAGAAATGCGCCATTGCGGGTAGCGCGGGCACGTAAATGTCGATTGCGAGTTGTCCAGCGGAGGCGAACAGGCAGATCAGGAACAGCAGGAAGCGCGGCGAGTTCGGTGTGCGTGTGGGAGAGGTAGAGCAGTCGGTGATAGTGTGGTTCATGACAGCATAAAGGGAGCAGATTCTGGTGACGGGAACGGGCGCGATCGCCCTCGCCGTCGCGGCGGCGATGCCTGGAACATTGGCGCATGAGGTCGCGGCGGCGTCGGGTGGGACGCTGGCCCGCTGCGCATCGGGCATCCGTCGGGCACGCTGGCTGTCGCCGCCGGGGTGCAGCAGGCAGGCTCCCGATGGACCGTTGTGAAAGCAAGTGTCAGCGGCAGCGCGCGTCGTCTGATGGCCAGGGGGTTGACGCCCCGGCGTGACAATGCCCGGCATTGCGGATTGCGGGAGCTTCGCAAAAGCCCTCGCACACGGTATCAACCTCACAAACGGGCACCCACACCCGTGCCCATAGCTCACCCCATGACCTTGCCCAAAGCCGCTACTTCTGCGCGGTCAGGACGTCCTGCGTGCTCGTCTCGAAGTCGCTTGCATCATGACGTTCGTGCAATTGATCTGAAAGCTCACCGAACACGCGGTTGACCTTCCGTCCCCGACGCACCGCCGGACGTTCGCCGATCGCATTGGCCCAGCGCTGAACATGCCGATAGTCCTGCACCGACAGGAATTCGGCCGCCTCGTAGAGCCAGCCCTTGACGAGGCCGCCGTACCAAGGCCAGATCGCCATGTCGGCGATCGTGTACTCGCTGCCCGCCACGTATTCGTTTTCCGCGAGCCGCTTGTCGAGCACATCGAGCTGACGTTTTACTTCCATCGCGAAGCGGTCGATCGCATATTCGATTTTCGTCGGCGCGTATGCGTAAAAATGGCCGAGGCCGCCGCCCAGATACGGGGCGCTTCCCATCTGCCAGAACAACCATGACAGGCATTCGGCGCGCGCGCCAGGTTCGGTCGGCAGAAAAGCGCCGAACTTTTCGGCGAGATACAGGAGAATCGCACCGGACTCGAAAACCCGGATCGGCTTGGGGCCGCTGCGATCCAGCAGCGCGGGAATCTTGGAGTTCGGATTCACGGCCACGAACCCGCTGCCGAATTGCTCGCCTTCACCGATCCTGATCAGCCACGCGTCGTACTCCGCGCCGCTGTGACCGCTCGCCAGCAGTTCTTCGAGCATCACCGTGACCTTCACGCCGTTCGGCGTGGCCAGCGAGTAGAGCTGAAGAGGATGGCGGCCGACCGGCAGTTCCTTCTCATGCGCTGCCCCCGCGACAGGGCGGTTGATGTTCGCGAAGCGGCCGCCGTTGTCCTTGTTCCAGGTCCATACTTTCGGCGGCACGTAATCGGCGCGGTCACTCATGCTCAAGCTCCTTGTGTCCGGGGGGACAAGTGTTTTCGCAGAGAGATTAACAAATCGGCGGGGAACGCGCTGGCGGTGCTCAACGCCGGCGTGGGGATCAGCCGGGGCGGTTGCAACGGTTTGCCTTGCATGACGGCGCATGGTTATTGGTAGGCAAAGTCTCTCGCGGTATAGTGCGACGATTACGATCAGGCGCTTGCTTCGCGTTCACTGACGAGCAACTCTGGGAGAAAGGAACGCCATGATGAATTCGCCCCTGTTCGATGGGCTCGACTCGAACTGGTCAGTCAGGTGGGTGGAATCCGTCTCCGATTACGCGATCTTTGCACTCTCACCGGACGGCCGGATCCAGAGCTGGAATCCCGGCGGAGAAGCCATTTACGGATACCGGCGTGACGAGGTTCTCGGCCAGCCGCTGGACATCCTCTACACAGAGGAAGACCGCTCGAGGGGGCTGCCCGCGGCAGGTCTGGAGACCGCGCGGCGGACCAATCGCTACGACACCGAAGGATGGAGAGTGCGCAAGGACGGCACCGTCTTCTGGGCGAGCATGGTGACGACCACCTTGCGCGCGGAGGATGGTCGCATTACAGGCTTCGCGAAGATCGTGCGGGACATGACCGACAAGAAGACCGCGCACGACGCGGTTCTCGAAAGTGAACGGCATTTTCGTATGCTGGTTCATGGTGTGACGGACTACGCGATCTATATGCTCTCGCCGGAGGGCATCATTACCAACTGGAACCCGGGCGCGCGACGGATCAAGGGCTACGCGGCGGAAGAAGTCATTGGTTCACATTTTTCGCGCTTCTACACCCCCGAAGACGCCGCGGCCGGGTTGCCTCAGTACGGCCTCGCAGTCGCGGCGCGCGAGGGCCGTTTCGAGGCCGAAGGCTGGCGCGTCAAGCGCAATGGTGAGCGCTTCCTCGCACACGTCGTGATCGACGCGATCCGCGACGACGACGGCACGCTGGCGGGATTCGCCAAGATTACCCGCGACATCACCGAGCGCGCGGAAGCCGCGCGGCTTCTGGAAGAAACCCGCGCGGCACTCTTCCAGTCGCAGAAAATGGAGGCGATCGGCAAGCTCACCGGCGGCGTCGCGCATGACTTCAACAATGTGCTGCAGGTGCTGCGGGGCAATCTCGAACTGCTGGAACACCGGCACGGCCGCGACGGATGGACCCGCGAGCGGCTCGAAAAGGCGATCGACGCCGTGGAACGGGGCGCGAAGCTGGCGTCGCAACTCCTTTCGTTCGGACGCCAGCAGCCGCTGCAACCGGTCGTGATCAATCTGGCGCCCGCCATACGGGGCATGGACGACCTGCTGCGCCGCGCGCTCGGCGAGACCGTGGAGGTCGAAACCGTCGTGGCCGGCGGCTTGTGGAACACGCTCATCGACATTCACCAGCTCGAAAACGTGCTGCTAAACCTGGCGATCAACGCGCGCGACGCGATGCCGGAGGGTGGCAAGCTGACCATCGAACTATCCAACGCGATGCTCGACGATCATTACGTCGCGGGGCTGCCCGACGTGCCGCCGGGCCAGTACGTGCTGCTTGCGGTAACCGATACCGGTACGGGCATGCCTGCCGATGTGTTGCAGCGAGCCTTCGATCCATTTTTTACCACCAAGCCGGAAGGTCGGGGCACCGGCCTTGGACTGAGCACGGCGTATGGCTTCGTGAAACAGAGCGGCGGCCACATCCGCCTGTACAGCGAGGTCGGGCACGGTACGACCGTCAAGATTTATCTTGCCCGGTCCATGGGAACAGCAGTCGAACCGCCCCAGCGGACCAGCGTCACGTTGCTGAGGGGCGCGGAGACGGTCCTTGTTGTCGAAGACGACCGCAAGGTGCAGTCGACGGTGGTCGACACGTTGTCGGGTCTCGGCTATAGCGTGCTGAAAGCGGACGACGCGGAGCAGGCGCTGGCCGTAATCCGCAGCGGAGTCCATATCGACCTGGTGTTCACCGACGTCGTCATGCCGGGTCCGCTCCGCAGTCCCGACATGGCCGCGCAGGCGCTTCAGTTCCTGCCACGCCTGAAGGTGCTTTTTACATCGGGCTACACGCAAAATGCGATAGTTCACGGCGGCCGGCTGGATCCGGGCGTGGAACTGCTGAGCAAGCCCTACTCGCGTGAACAGCTGGCTTACAAGATCCGGCAGCTGCTTGGGCCGTTCACCGAGCCTACCCGCCTCGACGCGCAGGAGCCGGCCGCGCGAAGCGATGGCGCCGCCGCCCTGCGCGTTCTGCTGGTGGACGACGATCCCGAGTCCACCGAGGCCATCGGCGCCCTGCTGAAAATGCTGGGCCACGAGCCTGCGATGACCGATTCGCCGGAACAGGCGCTGAACTGGCTGAAAACCGGATCGTTCGACATTCTGATTGCGGACCTTACGATGCCTGCCATGCCGGGCATAGAACTGGCGCAAAAGGCTGTGGGGTTGCGGCCCGAGCTGCGAGTGGTGTTCGCGTCCGGCCGTGAGATGCCGGACGTACCGGGGTTGGACTTCGTCTGGAAGTCACTGCGAAAGCCTTACGCGCTGGAGGATCTGAGCGCGGCGCTGGAGGCGTTGCGTCAATAGCGTTCGGCACTTCAGGGGGCGTCTTCGGGCTCGAAGCGGCGCCGGAGCGTGCCGATGACGCGCTTGTCCGCATGCAGAGCTTGTCCGGCATGAGGTAATCCGCTTACGCCAGGCGCGATCGTTTTCCCCTGGAGCGTGGGACAGGAACGGAAAATGCTCACGCAGGGCGTCTGCGAGTCGAGTTCCATCGAATGACTGCTCACCTGCATGCGCCACTAATCCGAAGCCGTCTCATGCGTATCGGAATGCCCGGAGGCGGTCTTGCGCTGTTTGCACGCACCGGGCACGCGGAGATCGTCGCGCCGCAAGACGCGCTTCATCCGGCCGGCATTCAGGCCGCGTACATCCTCGGGCTGTGGCATGTCACGTTGATCGTGTGCGGCGTGGTGTTCGCCGCGGTGCTTGCCGCCGTGCTGATCGCGCTGATGCGCCGTTCCGGCGGCCCCGACCGTCATGCGGCCGACGGGCAGATGCCGCACGAGCGCCGTGCGCAGAGCGCGATCGTGCTGGCAAGCATGGTGTCCGTGGTTTTGCTGCTTGGACTCGTGGTAGCAGACGTGTTGACGGACCGCGCGCTGTCCCGCCTGCCGGTCGGCAATGCCTTGCACATTCAGGTGACGGGCGAGCAGTGGTGGTGGAAGGCGGATTATCCCGGCGACGCCGGGCATCCCGGCTTCGCGACCGCCAACGAGTTGCACGTTCCGGTGGGACGGCCCGTGATCGTGTCGCTGAAGGCGAGCGACGTGATCCACAGTTTCTGGGTGCCCAATCTGCACGGCAAGAAAGACATGCTGCCGGGCATCGATTCGACGATCGAATTCCGTGCCGATAAACCGGGCGTCTACCGCGGACAATGCGCCGAATTTTGCGGCGCCGAACATGCGTTGATGGCGATGCTGGTGTTCGCGCAAGCGCCCGCCGATTACGAATCATGGGCCGCGCGGCAAGCCGCGCCCGCTTCAGCCGCCGCGGACATGACGACCGTGCAGCGTGGGCTGCAAATCTTCGAGCAGTCGAGTTGCGCGAACTGCCATAGCGTGCGCGGCACGTCGGCGCGCGGAACCGTGGGACCGGACCTCACGCATCTGATGAGCCGTCAGACGATCGCTTCGGGCGTGCTCGCCAACACGCCGGGCAATCTCGCCGACTGGATCCGCGATCCCGGCGCGACCAAGCCCGGCACCACCATGCCGGCCGTTCCGTTATCTGCGCCCGATCTTCAGGCGCTGGTCAGCTGGCTCGCCACACTACGATGACGGCGCCCGACAATTCCCCCCGCCAGCGTTCCGACCTGCTGGTGAAGGACGGACCGGATGCGCCCGCCGGGACACGTGCCATGCTCGCCGAAACCTGGAGCGATCCGGCCGGATTCGTCGGCTGGTTCTCCGCCGTGAATCACAAGACCATTGCGCGCCGTTTCATCGTCACCACCTTCGTTTTTTTCCTGCTGGCCGGCTTGCTCGCGCTCGTCATGCGCACGCAGCTCGCACGCCCAGGCAACCGTCTGGTTGGACCTGATCTGTACGACGAACTTTTCACCCTGCATGGCACGACCATGATGTTCCTGTTCGCCGTGCCGATGATGCAGGCGGTTGCGAGCTACCTGATTCCCTTGATGATCGGCGCGCGCAGCGTGGCGTTCCCGCGCATGAACGCCTACGCGTACTGGGTTTTTCTGTTCGGCGGGCTGACGCTGTACGTCGCCTTCGCGCTCGGGGCCGCACCGCGAGCGGGATGGTTCAGCTACGTGCCGCTCGCCGGCCCCGACTACGCAACCGGCAAAGGCACGGACATCTGGGCCCAGATGATCACCTTCACCGAGCTTGCCGCTTTGCTCGAAGCGGTGATCCTCATCACGACCATTCTGAAGATGCGTGCGCCCGGCATGTCGCTCAACCGGCTGCCGCTCTTCGCATGGGCGACGCTCGTCACGCAGTTCATGATTCTCTTTGCGATGCCGTCGATCATGCTGGCAAGCACGGCGTTGATTCTCGACCGGCTGGTGGGCACCCAGTTCTACAACCCGGCGCTCGGCGGCGACGTGCTGTTGTGGCAGCACCTGTTCTGGTTCTTCGGCCACCCGGAGGTGTACCTCATTTTCATTCCCGCACTCGGGTTCATGTCGTCGATCATTCAGACCTTCGCACGGCGCCCGGTGGTCGGCTATCCGGCGATGGTGCTGTCGCTGATCGCGACCGCGTTTCTCGCCTTCGGCTTATGGGTGCACCATATGTTCGCCACCACGGTCCCCGAACTGGGCAAGAGTTTTTTCACGGCGGCAAGCGTGCTGATCGCGGTGCCCTCGGGCGTGCAGATTTATTGCTGGCTGGCGACGCTGCTGACTGGCCGTCTTCAACTGAAGGCGCCGCTGCTTTTCGTGTTGGCGTTCTTCTTCGTTCTGGTGCTGGGCGGTATGACCGGCATCATGCTCGGTTCGGTCGCGCTCGATCTTCAGGTGCACGACACTTATTTCGTCGTCGCACATCTGCATTACGTGCTGATCGGCGGCGCGGTGTTTCCGCTGTTCGGCGCTTTCTACTACTGGTTTCCGAAAGTCACCGGTCGCCTGCTCGGCGAGCGGCTTGCGCGCTGGCATTTCTGGCTCTTCTTCATTGGCTTTAACGTCACCTTTTTTCCGATGCACTGGCTCGGCCTGCATGGCATGACGCGGCGCATCTGGACCTATCCGCAGGGTCTCGGCTGGGGGCCGATGAATATGAGCGCGACGCTGGGCGCTTACACGATGGGCGCCGGCGTATTGCTGTTTCTCGTGAACGTGCTGAAGAGCCGCGGGCATGGCGAGCGCTCGCCGGCCGACCCGTGGGGCGCGAGCACGCTCGAATGGAGTGTGCCGAGCCCGCCACCGCCGCACAATTTCGACGTGTTGCCCGTGGTGCATGGACGTGATCCGTTATGGGAACCGGTACGGCAGCCGGCGACAGTCTCCGGTCTCGCGGCGGGCGCGCGCGAAGTGCTGACCACGAGCGCGCTCGACGCGATGCCGGAAACCCGGCCGCTTTTCCCGACGCCTTCCATCTGGCCGTTTCTCAGCGCCGTCGCGACAACGGTCTTCTTCATCGGCTCGATCTTCACGCCGACAGCCGTGTGGTGGGGCAGCGTGCCGGTCGGCGTGGCGATGGTCGCGTGGTTCTGGCCGAGGCGCGGCAACAATGCGATCGCGCGGGCGCTGGAGCGCTTGCCCTGGGATGACGAGGTGTCACGCCGGACCGGCGACGTACCCGCCGATGCGGGCGAGGGGCCGCGAGTGAAACTGCTCGAACCGGGCGAAAGCGACACGGCGCAGGCGGCTTCGACACTCGAAGTGCGCCAGCTCCCAAGCTTCGGCTTCAGTCATCGCAGTTTGATGTGGTGGGCAACTGCGGGGCTCATGGCGATCGAAGGGACGGTGTTCGCGATCGCAGTCGCCATGTACTTCTATTTGCGCGGCGTGAATGCAGCGTGGCCGATGCATGCGCCGCCGCCTGGCTTGCTGTGGGGCACGGTCAACACGGTGATTCTGCTGGCGAGCCTGTGGCCGAATCAACTGGCGAAGCGCGCGGCGGAACGTGGCGATCGTGTCGGAGCCCGAATATGGCTGAGCGTGTGCCTGGCGTTCGCGGTGGCGTTTCTGGTCGTTCGCGGTTTCGAGTTCGCCGCGTTGAACGTCATGTGGTACGCGAACGCGTATGGCTCCATCGTCTGGTTGCTGCTGGGCTTGCATACCACGCATCTGATCACGGACACAGTGGACACGGCCGTGCTCGCCGCGCTGCTGTTTACCGGACCTTTCGAGGGCAAACGGCTTCTGGATACGAGCGAGAACGCGATTTACTGGTACTTCGTCGTACTGAGCTGGCTGCCTATCTATGCGGTGCTGTATCTCGCGCCGCGCATGCACCTGTAGAGCATGGAGCGCGACCATGAATATCTGGCTCGGTCTGCTCGCGGCGCCCACGGTGGTGCTCGCCACGCAAAGCATCAATTACGCGCTGATCCGGCTGGTCTGCGGGACGGGTGCGGTCTGGCCGCTTCATCTGGTGAGCGCGCTGGCGTTCGGATTCTGCGTGCTGTCGTCGTGGCTTGGCTGGGCGAGCTGGCGCGCGCAGGGGCATGCGGACGCTCCGGCTTACGCGTCGCGGGCGTCGCGCGGCGCTTTTTTCGCGCTGATGGCGATGGTTGTCGGCGCCCTCAGCGCGGTCGTTCAACTCGCGATGTGGTTTCCGCAATGGGTTCTCCCGCCTTGCCGATGAAGACACTTGCCGAACGCGCCGCCTTGACGCTCCTGCTGACCGGATGCCCGCTTGCGCGTGCCCATGTTTTGAGCGACGCCGAGCGCTCGGCGCCTTCGTTCGGCTGGAGCTTTGAGGCTTGGGTGATCGCGTTGATGGCGGTGAGCGCGCTCGCGTACGTGGCGGGCTACATCCGTTTGCAGCGTCGCGGCGGCAGGCTCGGGCGGGCGGCGCGGGCGCGCCGGCTGTGGCTGGCGGCATTCGTTGCCGGTTGGGCCACGCTCGTGATTGCGTTGATGTCGCCGCTCGATACGTTAAGTGGCGCGCTGTTTTCCGCGCACATGGTGCAGCACGAATCGATGATGCTGATCGCGGCCCCGTTGTGCGTGCTCGGCCGCCCGCTCGGCGTCTGGATCTGGGCGTTGCCGCGCGCCGCGCGGCTCCAGGTCGCACGCGCGGTGCGAACGCCGGCCGTCGCGCATGCGTGGCGGACGCTGACCGCACCGCTGACCGCCTGGCTGCTGCACGCCGCCGCGCTATGGGCATGGCACGCACCAACGCTGTTCGAGGCCGCGCTCGCGCATCCGTTCATACACACGTTGCAGCACGCGAGTTTCCTGGTGAGTGCACTGCTTTTCTGGTGGACCGTATTCGGCGACGGCGCGCGGCGGCAGTCGGGCGGCCACGCCATGCTCTCGCTCTTCACGACGATGGTGCACACCAGCGCGCTCGGCGCATTGATCACGCTTTCGCCCGGCTTGTGGTATCCGTCGTACGTCGAGACGTGCAGCGCGCTGGGCGTCGATCCGCTACAGGACCAGCAACTCGGCGGGCTCATCATGTGGGTTCCGGGTGCCGCCGCCTACTTGGCTGGCGGGCTTGTGGTGGCGGCCCGCTGGCTTGCTCGCGGCGACCGTTCGCCGCTTTTCACGCGACGGGCGGCCAGTGTGAAGGACGCCGCGCAATGAAGCACAGCCGGAACAACCGCAGCCTCAAGACATTCACGTCTGCCGTTCTGGCCGTCCTCTGCGTATGCGTTGTCGGGTGGATCAGCACATTGGGAAACCACGCCAACGCAACGGGCGAGGCCGATCAGGCCGGCGGCCGGCCCGACTCCCGCACGCCGGCGCCACCGGAGAAACGGTCCGCGAGCAGCGTGGCCGCGGCGACGCTGGCTCGCGGTGAATATCTCGCGAAAGCCGCCGATTGCGCCGGTTGCCATACGGCGGCCGGGGGCGGCGCCCCTTACGCGGGCGGTCTTGGCCTCGCGTCGCCGTTCGGCACCATCCAGTCGAGCAACATCACGCCCGACCCGCGATACGGCATCGGCCTATATACCTATGACGACTTTGAACATGCGCTGCGCAAAGGCGTGGCGCGAGGCGGCAAGCGGCTTTATCCGGCCATGCCTTATACGTCGTTCTCAAAGCTCTCCGATGACGACGTCCACGCGCTTTACGCGTTCATGATGCATGGCGTGCCCGCGGTGCCGAAGCCCACGCCGCCGTCGGACGTAACGTTTCCATTCAACCAGCGCTGGGCGCTTCGATTCTGGCAAATGGCGTTCGCGCCGCGCGACCCGTTCTCGCCCAAAACGGACCATGACGCGCAATGGAACCAAGGTGCTTACCTCGTGCAAGGAGCCGGACACTGCGGCGCCTGCCACACGCCGCGCGGCTCCGCTTTCGAGGAGAGCGGCTACGATGAGTCTTCGCGCGACTATCTGACGGGCGGTGTGAACGACCACTGGTTCGCGCCCAACCTGACCGGCGACGCAGGCTCAGGTCTTGGCCGCATGAGCGAGGGAGACATCGCCGCATTTCTCAAGACTGGACACGGGGCGGGGGCGATCGCCTACGGCAGCATGGTCGAGCACATCGAGGACAGCTCGCAGTATCTGAGCGATGAAGACCTGGAAGCCATCGCCCACTACCTCAAATCGTTGCCCGCGCAGCGGCCGTCGGGCACCTATACGCCGGGCAGCGATGCGGCGCGCTCGTCCGCGAACGGAAATCGGATTGCCGATTCGCTCCCGGTCGGCTTCTACGTGTATCGGTCGTTTTGCGCGAGCTGTCATCGTGACGATGGCAGCGGCGTCACGCACGCATTTCCGACGCTCGCCGGTAATCCTTCCGTTCTCACGGAAGACACTACTTCGCTGATTCGCCTGCTGGTGGAGGGGGGTAATAGTCCCTCCACGCTCACGGGCCCACCCAGGCAGGCCATGCCGGGTTTTGCGACCACGCTGACCGACGTCGAAATTGCTCTGGTGCTGACGTATATTCGCAGTGCGTGGGGCAACCACGCGCAGCCTGTCACGGCCAACGACGTGGCCACGTTGCGCAAGGAAATCCATAAGTAAGCGAGTAAGCGGCGCGCGGCGTGACCACCGCGCGGATGCTGCCGGCAGACCTGCCGGCCCGAACGCTCAGGCCTCGGGGAGCGGGCGAACTGCGGCACTTCTTTCTCGCCGCTAACGCGTCATTTTTTCAAACGTTGAAAAAGCGTGGCGTGACATATGCTGCATACCACAGCCATAACGCGCAGCCTCGTACGCGCCGCCGCGCGTTACGCGGTCGTCCGACGTGCAGGAAACCGCTCATCAGCACTGCTCGCCTCGCATGACCTTCGCACCATGCCAGCTCAGGAACAACTCGACGATCGCCCGAGTCGGGATACTGGCCGGCAGCGCCGCTATTTCGGTTGGACTGAACCAGTCGCACCGCGAGATTTCGTTGCAGGGCTCAGGTGACACGTCGGGCGCGAGGTCCGCGACAAACACATGATGCCGTTTCGCGAGGCCGCCAAACTGGAAAAGGTAATCGAGCCTCGACTGCACGATGGATGTTTCCTCTTTGAGCTCGCGGAGGGCCGCCTCCAGTGGAGATTCGGAGATTTTGATTGTGCCGCCCGGCAGCGACCACCGCGAGGGCCACGCCAGGCGCGTTCGGGCTACGAGAAGAATCCTCCCGTCGCGGATGCAGATGACGGTCGATCGATCTTTCATTGTGTTCCGTGCTGGGGATTGACGCAAAGCGGGTCGCAGTCGGCTCGCAAGCCGCAGCCGCGAATAGCATTTCGGGAATTGGTTCAGAGGCAACTAACGTGCCGGGTCCGACATGCCGCGGACTAGCCCGTCGATCTGAAAATACGAAGACAATGCACCCGTCGCGTTCGCCGTAGTCAAAGCCAGGATTACGGGTCGTGGATCACCGTTTGCGCCGGCTACACGCCGAGCCGTTTCATCAACCGCTGCGCGTCGAAGGGCGCATGTGTTTTCGCGTCGTTGTCGAAATAGCAGTACACGTCCCGCCTCGCAAGCGTGCGAGGGTGAAGATGCGGCGCGATCAGCCGCGCATCGTCCGGCTGTGAGCCGCGGCGCCATGCGTCGATCCGGGCGGCCCAGCGGTTCAACGCTTCGTCCCCGTAGGCGCCGGAGTATCGCGATTCGGTGCCATGTAGCCGGATATAGACGAAGTCGGCGGTGAGGTCTTCCGCCAGCGGCCACGCTTCGGTGGAGTCGGAGACCACCAGCGCGACATCGTAGTGTCTGAGCATCCCGACGAAGGCCGCGTCGAGAAAACTGGCGTGGCGCACTTCCACGGCGTGGCGCAGTGTCTGCTTCGGTTCAATCGAGACGTGCGGTGTCTTGACCCGCTCATCGTGCTGCCTGGCCAACGAACCTGCGGCGGCGGTGTCGCGAGGCAGCAAGCGTAAAAAACGCTCCATGCCCGCAGGCTCGAACGAGAAGGAGGGCGGGAATTGCCACAGAATGGGGCCCAGTTTTTCGTTGAGCGCGAGGAGTCCCTGTGCGAAAAAGTTGGCGCTTGCAACGTGTGCGCTCTCGTCGCGGAAACGCAATAAGTGCGTCAGATACCGCGCGCCTTTCACGCTGAAGACGAAATCGTCAGGCGTCCCGGCATACCAGCGCCGCCAACTGTCGAGCGACTGAAGGCTGTAGTGGGTACCATTGATCTCAATGGTCTGGAAAAGCGTGGACGCATATTGCAATTCGGCGGCCTGTTTGAGGCCGTGAGGATAGAAGCTGTCGCGCCATCCCTTGTAGCGCCAGCCGGAAATACCGATGCGTGCGTTGCCGGGTTGTTTCATGGAATACGTCGCGTGGTTGCCTGCGTAGACTATCTTCATGCGAAATGAGCAACGGCCGTTCCCGGCAGGGCCGCGGGAAAGATCGCGCGGACGTTGTGGCCGGCGCAAGTCCATCCGTTCCGGCGTCCGTTTGCGAGCGAACACAGCGAATTCATCAAGGAGTAGAAACGCATGCCAAAAGCCGCCGCAGCGACTCCGTTTCATGTTTTCGAGCGTGTGGTCATCAGCCTGTATGACGGCGGCGTGCTGTCGCCAGCGGTACTGGAGCGCGTCATTGGCGCGTTCGCGCAAGCGGATGCCAACTGGAAGACCGCTCCTCATGCCCGTTCCGTCGACGGCCGCTCGCTGCATGAAATCGTCGTGCTGACGATGCTACCTGGCGAGGCCCCGCAATCGCCTTCGGACTCGTTCATGACCGTCGTCGAACATATCGCCGGCGTATCGGTGCCGACACGCACTGGAAGTGCAAATGCCGAAGACGGTCAGCGGGCACGCGCAAAAAACAGAAAAAAACCGAGTGCGGACGAAGATTCCGGCACAGATGAACTCCTTGCGCAATTGTCCGGCAGCGCGCAGCCGGACAGCCGGCACCGCTCAAAAAAGGCCAATCCGCTGGCGCGTTCGAACAGCTTCAATCCATTCCTGAATGCAGCGTTGCCGCGTACAAAGAAATCGTGACGGCCACGGCAATTGATGCTCGTCAAACCCCACCAGCCCGCAAGGCCGATGATGTCTTCACCACTCCGCTCAGACTTCATGGAGGACATCATGGTCCGCTCAGAAAATAGAATCGTTTTTTCGGCAATCGCCGTATTTGTGGCACTGGCAGGTATCGGGGCGTCGATTCGCGGTTTGCTCTTCGACGAGCCGCCGGTGTTTCACTACGGCGTCGCGGCCCTGATCGTCGGCGTTGCGTGTTTTGTCATGCTGCTCAATTCGACAGCCGACGGCGACAGCCATAGTTAAGCGATTAGCGTTGCGCGGCACCGGTCATGCAAGATCCGTCCGGTGCCCGCACTTTGTCGCTCCGGAAGGCCCGGCCGGCTCCACGGGCGCGAGCCGCAACGAGCCCCAGCCGAGCGGCGCAAACACATGGCCGCCGGCCAGTTCGACCAGTTCCACGAATTTTTCGAGCGATACACCCGCGGCAATTCGCACCGGCGCGTTGTTGATGAAGTCCTGCGTGCGCAGCCAGGGCGCGTCGCCGCGGTTGATTTCGTTGACGCTGCGCGCGCAACCGTCGTACCCAGCGTCGGGCGGCAGCAGCGGCCCGTCGAACGCAACTGTCAGAATCTGCTGCGCCGCGTCCTCGTAGGGCAGGCCGGCGTGCTGTTCATAGGGCGCGCGTTCCCAGCCGTCGCCCCATTGCTCGGTGAGCGGCAAGCGTGTGAAATAGGCCCACGGCACACGCACGAAGCAGAGTCCGTACGCGTGACGGACACCGTCCAGATCGGTGGTCAGTCCCATGACGATGGCCTCCCGTAGGTCGAGACATCAGCGTTTCACATGTCGCTGTCGGAGGCGAACAGGCCGTGTTCCGGCTGCACCTGTTCGTTGTCGATACATTGCACATGCCAGTGGCCGGTCATCAGGGTGCGGCCGCGTTCGGCGCACCATTGGGCAGGTCCGGTTTCGCCTTCGAACGGCCCATCGCGGTCATTCAGATCGAGCCCTTCCAGCACACAGACGGGCGTCGTATCGTGCGGCCCGCATACGAGCGTATTGCCGCAATCCATGTGCAGCGTGCCCCATTCGGGCAGTTCGAGCCCGAGATGGCCTTCACGCGACCATTTCCGCGCGTCCTTGTCGAGCCACAGGATTGCAAATGCCATCGGATGGACACGATCGAACGTGTCGAGGTGGACAGTGAGACGCATGAAAGTTCTCCGAAACGTACGGCCGTCGTTCAAGCGAAGCGGACCGCGACACATCGCGGTCTCGAAGGCGGGTTCATTGACTCAGTACCCATTGCACCAGCGTATGCGCATCGTCCGCCGACAACGGGCCGCCGCGGTCGCCCGGCAGCGGCATCGCCATGTCGCCCCAATGTGCTTTGCCGCCGAGCCGCAGTTTGTGCTCGAGCATGAACTGCGCATTCGGCACGTTGCGATAGCGTTCGGCGATCTGCTGGAACGACGGCGCGAGGAACGGCGCATCTCGGGTGTGGCAAAACATGCAGTGCTGCTGATCGACCAGCGCGGTCGGTTCCGGCTCGGCACGCGCGGCGCCGGATGCCAGCGCTAACGCCGCACAGGCGGCCAGGCAGCTTCGGAATAAGGCAATCACGGCATATGCTCCAGCGCGGGGGATGACTTCAGTGTACGGGGACCAGGTTGGGTGCCGTTGACTTCGGTCAACCAGGACGGAATGCCTGAATTTGACGTCGCGCGCATTGGTCCTATGCTGCTGACAGGCGGGCGACCCATAGGTCGCTCCGTCCCGAAGCGTGGCGCGCGGCGCGTAGGCGCGCGAACACGACCGGTCCAGCCTCGCACCCTGCGCAACGAATCAGGTGACGGTCATGAAAATTCATTTTCCTGAAGAACGTCCGGAGTACTGTGCGCGCGATCTCGTCATTGCATTTCCGGCCGAAGTGGACGGCGAACGTGTGCAGTGCGCGATTACCGCCGAAGCGCTCGAAGACCATTTCGGCGCTGCGTCGCTGCGCGAGGAGGATCTGATTGCCGCGTTCGACTCGAACCGGCATCCGATCGAACGCGCAGCGAGGCAGTTGCTCCACGAGATCGGCGGGAAACCTGTGCTGATGCATAGCGGCTACTTCCGCTTTTGCGAGTGATTGCCCGCAGCGCAGCCGGCGGTGGCTGCAGTATCTTGTCGCGATGCTTGCCGCGGCGGGACTTGATAGGTACGCTGGCTTACCAGGTTTGAGGAGAACCGTATGCGTGCGATGGTGTTCGACGGTAGCTCAGCGTTGTTGCGTGAGCAGGAGGTGCCGGACCCGAAGCCCGGTCCCGGGCAACTCCTGATCCAGATTCACGCCTGCGGCGTGTGCCGCACCGATCTTCATCTGGTTGACCATGAGCTCGAGCATCCCAAGCAGCCCGTGATTCCGGGCCACGAGATCGTCGGTACGGTGGCCGGGCTCGGCGCGGGTGTGACGGGCTTTGCCGTCGGCGACCGGGTGGGTGTGCCGTGGGTCGGCCACACTTGCGGGCATTGCCGCTACTGCCTGTCGGCGCGGGAAAATCTTTGCGACGAGCCGGGCTTCACGGGCTATACGATCGACGGCGGTTATGCCGAGCGCACCGTCGCCGACAGTCAGTATTGCTTTCATCTGCCGGCGCAGTACCCGGATATCGAGGCGGCGCCGTTGCTGTGCGCGGGTCTGATCGGCTATCGCACGTTGAAAATGGCGGGCGACGCCCAGCGGATCGGTATTTACGGTTTCGGCGCGGCGGCGCATATCGTCGCGCAGGTCGCGCGTCATCAGAAGCGCACGGTGTATGCATTCACGCGCCCAGGCGATCGCGCAGCCCAGCAGCTCGCGTTGCGCCTTGGCGCGGCGTGGGCGGGCGGCAGCGACGAAGCGCCTCCCGCCGAGCTGGACGCCGCCCTGATTTTCGCGCCCGTCGGAGCGCTCGTTCCGCAAGCATTGCGCGCGGTGGCGAAAGGAGGGACGGTAGTATGCGGCGGCATTCACATGAGCGACATTCCGTCATTCCCGTATGCATTTCTGTGGGGTGAGCGGAACGTGGTGTCGGTCGCCAATCTGACACGGGAGGACGGACTTGCCTTCATGCAAGTTGCTACCGGGCAGCGCCTTGAAATCGACACGACAACTTATGCGCTGACGGATGCGAACCGGGCGCTGAGCGATCTGCGGGATGGCAAGTTAACCGGCGCCGCAGTGCTCGTAGTCCGTTAGCCTGTTAGCCCGTTTAGCGCGCGGGCAGCCTTTCCCTGGCGCCCGCTGCGTGCCGGCGGCGGTCCCGACCGCGAATCAAACCCGCACGAGACCGTCGTGGTCGAGAATCCGGATATTCTTGCCGTGTGCATCGAGCAGTCCGTCACGCTGGAATTTGGAGAGCATCCGGCTCACCGTTTCGAGCTTGATGCCGAGGTAGCTGCCGATTTCCTCACGCGTCATGCGCAGATAAAACTCGGCCGGCGAATAGCCGCGCATTCTCAGGCGGTCCGACAGATTCAGGAGGAACGTCGCCACGCGCTGCTCGGCGGACATCGTGCCGAGCAACATCATCTGCGATGATTCGCGCACGATCTCGCCACCCATCATGCGGTGCACGTGTTGCTGGACGGCCTTGACCTCGCGGCACATGGCTTCGAGCAGATGGAACGGGATGATGCACATCTTGCTGTCTTCGAGCGCGATGGCGTCGCAGTTGTGGTGACCGGAGCACACGCCGTCCAGACCGAGAGAGTCGCCGGCGAGGTGAAAGCCCGTCACCTGTTCGCGGCCGTCGCGGTGCATGACGACGGTCTTGAACGATCCCACGCGCACTACGTAGATGCTCTGGAACGAGTCGTTCGCGCGATAGATCGTCTCGCCCTGTTTGATCGTGCGCGACGGGCAGATCAGCGCTTCGATCCGTTGCAGTTCCGTGGGCGTCAGACCTTGCGGCATGCAGATCGAGCGCATCGAGCAGGCCGTGCAGCCCAGTGTGTCCTTGCGCGGCGCCTGCACGGCGATCGGCACTACCCGGGGAGCGGGCGACATCGGCGGGAAGACGACTGCAGGCGCGGGGACGGAATAGGCGAGGACGTCAGACATGATGTGCTCCGGATGGTAGAAGGGCGCGCGTGCGATGTTCGCCGGCGATCCGCTGGATCGTGTTTCGCGCGAGATCAAATTCGCTGGTCTTGTCGAAAAAGTAGTGGGCACCGCTCATCAGGCAGGCGCGCCGAAACCACGCGCCCGAGTGGTTCGTCAGCACGATTGCGATCACATGGGGCATTTTTTTTGCCAACGATGTGAGCAATTCCATGCCGGTGCCTCCACTCAGATGCAACTCCGTCACGACCAGATCAGCCGCGCCAGTTTCGATGCCCGTGAGGGCTGCGCCGGATTCCTCGGCTTCGCCGACAATCTCCACGCCGTCCAGCGCGCCGAGCAGTGTGGCCATACGACGCCGCACCGATACTGCGTTGTCGACCAGAAAAACTCGGAGGGTGGGGTTCTCAGGGCTTGAGTTCATGGCTCGAAGTATCGGCCGCGCTGTCTCAAAATAAAATCGGCGCGGAATGAACTTCGAGTAGGTGGGCGTGAAGGTTTGTAGGGAGTTTCCTACAGGGGGCTAGGATGCACCAGGAGAGCCCCTGGGTGATAAAGGGTGACGCGTGTGGCGCGGATTCGGCAGAGAGCGCGCCTGCGCCCGCGTCATGGCCCGTGGGCGCAGGCGATGCGGACTCGTCTAGATGTCGCCGTCTTCGTCGCTGACCAGTTTGTGTCGCATGGCATAGCGCACGAGTGCGGCCTCGTGCGGCATCTGCATTTTTTCCAGGATGCGCGTTTTGTAGGTGCTGACGGTTTTGCTGCTCACACACAACTCGACTGCGATTTCCGTGATCGTCTGACCTGCGGCAATTCGCTTCAGAACGTCGAATTCCCGATCGGACAGACGCTGATGCGGCAGCAGATCGACGGGTTCGTTCAGGCTTTGTGCGAACCGCTCGGCCATTGCGAGGCTCACGTAGACACCGCCGGCCGCGACTTTGGTCACGGCAGCCACCAGTTCGGCGCTCGCGCTTTCTTTCGTCAGATAACCGGACGCACCGGCCTTGAACGCGCGCACCGCGTATTGCTGCTCGGCGTGCATGGTCAGCACGAGGATACGCAGCGTGGGTTTTTCCTCCTTGATCTGCTTGATCAACTCGACCCCGTTGCGCCCGGGCATGGACAGATCGAGCACCAGCACGTCGGCGGGCCGCTCGCGGATCAGCGCGACGGTGCTGGCGCTATCGTCTGCTTCGCCGATTACTTCGAAGCCGCTTGCGCCCTTGAGGATATGGCGCAGACCGTCGCGCACCAGCGCGTGGTCGTCGGCAATCAGGACGCGGGTCATGTTTGCATCTCCTGCATCTGCACGGTTTCTGCCGGAATGGTGACGGTAAGCGCAAAGCCATGGCCATGCGCGGTATGAATGTCGACTGCGCCGCCGAGCATGTGGGCGCGTTCGCGAACGCCGAGCAGGCCGAAGGACTTGGCGCCCGGCTCGGCCGTGCGATGCACGCCCTGGCCATTATCGGCGATGCGCAGCACGAAGGTCTGATCGCCCGCGCGCAGGCTCAGCGTGACCAGCGTGGCATCGGCATGGCGCGCCACGTTAGTCAGCGCTTCCTGCACGATCCGGAACAGCGCGGTGGCGCCTGCCGGGCTGAAGCGCGCGTCGCCGGTCTCGATGTCGCGCTCCACGTCGATGCCGTAACGGTTGGTGAAGTCGGTTGCGAGCCACTCGATTGCGGGAATCAGGCCGAGGTCGTCGAGCATGACCGGCCGCAGATCCGCCGCAATGCGGCGCACCGAGGCCACGGTCACGTCGATCAATCGGCGCATGCCTTGCAACTGCTCACGTACCGGCGCGCTTGCCGCGCCGTCCAGCGCCTGTTCGACCGACGAAATGTCCATTTTCAGCGCGGTGAGCTGCTGGCCGAGATCATCGTGCAGTTCGCGCGCAATACGCGTTTTCTCGTCTTCGCGGATGTTCTGCAAATTGGCCGACAGCTCGCGCAACTCCTCACGCGCCTGGCGTTGAGCACGTTCCGCTTTGACGCGCTCCGTGATGTCGCGCAGCATGACCGTATAGAGGCGGATGTTGCCGTCGCGGATCTGCGAAATCGAAGCTTCGAGCGGAAATTCCTCGCCGTTGGCGCGCAAGCCCGCCAGCACGCGCTGTTTGCCCATCTGGCGGTCCGACACGCCCGTTACGCCGAATTGCGCGACATGCTGCGCATGCGCCGCCCGAAAGCGATCGGGGATAAAACGGGCCAGCGGCGCGCCGATCGCGTCCATCGAGGAGCAGCCGAAAACCTGCTCCGCCATCGGATTGAAGATGACGATCCGCTGCTGCTCGTCGATGGTGATGATCGCCTCCATCGACGAACGGATGATCGCCATCATGCGCGCTTCATTCACGGCAGACTGACTGTTCCGGGCGTTTTCCTCGCCGCGTGCGGAGAGGCCGTCGCGCCGCGCGCGCAACAGCAAAAACACGCTCGTGGCCAGAAGCAGGGCGGCGGCGACGCAAATGAGCAGCGCCGGGTCGAACCAGTGCCGGGCGCTCAGCATGGCGGCGAGCGTCACGACGAACGCGGCAGCGGCCGCTGCTGCGGGCCGTGCCGCAAGTGAGCCGGTTCGCTCGCGCAAAACGGCACTGCGCGATGGGGGCGTCTTACCGCTGACGGGCATGTGCATCTCTTTGGAATGACTGCGGACAAGGATCGGACGAGCCGCCCGACGACGTCGGTACGGCGGCGCGCACGGCAAGCACGTCTGTTCCGGGTGGTTCTATGGTTTTTCGTACGGCCACAGGCCGGGGAAACACCGCGCGGAAAGTTTGTGTTTGCGCTCATTGTCCGTGAAACGCCGGGTTCATGCCAGTCCCGCCGGCTGGCGCGGGGCGTGGATGGCCGGCTGATTGCCCCTGGAGCCGGCGCACCCGCCTGGTATCGAGGTATATCGAGGTGTCGCTCAATGCGACATCAGCACGGGCACGGTCATAGACTGAAGCATGGTGCGCGTAACGCCGCCAAGCAGCCGTTCCTGCGCCCGCGCGTGGCCGTAGGCACCCAGCACCAGCAGATCGATGTGGCGGTTGGCCAGCGTATTGAGCAGCATGGCACCGGTGTCGACGCCGGACACTTTCGGCATGGCCGTGAACCCAGCCTCGATGCCGTGCCGTGCCAACCAGGCTGCCACGTCGATGCCGGTCGGCTCGCCGTAATGAGGATGACGCTCGACTTTCACTATCGTGACAAAACCGGCGCCGCGGATGAGCGGCAGCGCGTCGGTCGCGGCCCGCGCGCATTCCCGGCTGCCGTCCCACGCGATCATCACATTCTCGATCTGAGGCCGCACCGGTCCCGCGTACGGCAGCACGATTGCCGGCCGCCCCGAGCCCATGATCACGTCTTCGACGAAATCGCGCGCGATGAATGCGTCCCGGTCTTCCGGGTCGTCCTGGCCGAGGATCAGCAGATCCGCATGGCGCGCATGCAGAATCGCGGTCCCGGTCGGCGCTCCGTCGGGCGCGCGCCATTCGACGCTGCGTCCGGCGCGATCCGCCGCGGCGAGGAAAGCCGCGTGCGCGCTCCTGAGGCTCTTATCCCGTTGCGCTTCGCGGCTGGCGGTCCAGATGTCCTCGCCGTGCAGAAAGAGCGGCCCTGCGGGATCTTCGCAAACCAGGTAGAGGCCGATCAGATGGGCTTCGTGGCGGGCGGCCAGATCGAGCGCATAGTCGAGCCGGGCCGCGCTGTGGGTGCTGTCGTCGAGGTGCACCAGCAGGGTTTTGCAGTTCATGAGGGATCCTTGACAGGCTCGGCCGTGACCCGGGCGAGACTTGCGGCAGGCGCCGCACAATGCGCGGAGATCAGCAGCACCGGACAGGTGGCGATGCGCAGAAAATGTTCAGCGACGCTGCCGAGCACCAGCCGTCGCACACCACGCCGGCCATGCGTGCCCAGCACCACGACGTCGGCATTGAATTCCTGCGCGGCGAGCTGGATGCGGTGCGCGATGTCGTCGCCCGTGAGGTCGGTTTCGACCATCCGCGACGGCCCTTGCACGCCCGCGCTGGCCATCAGCGCGGTGGCGTCGGCGAGCACGTGCCTGCCTTCCTCGACGAGCGCGTCGCGCACGTAGGACGGGTCGTAGCCGGGCACGTCGTAGGACATCAACGGCACGTCCACCACGTAGAGCGGCTGCAGTCGCGCGCCCGAATCGCGCGCCAGTTCGATCGCGGCAGCCAGCGCGTGCGACGAGGTTTCGCTGCCGTCGACGGCAACCAGAATCTGTTTATACATGGCGAACACTCCAGAATAAGAAGGGTAGCTGCCGCGCTCAGTGCGACATCAGTACCGGCACGGTCATCGAGCGGAGAATCGTGCGCGTGGCGCCGCCCATTACCAGTTCACGCCAGCGGGCATGGCCGTAGGCGCCCATCACCAGCAGATCGGCGCCGCTGTCGGCTACCTGCGAGAGCAGCACCTCGCCGACCGATCCGCCCGGCCCGGTTTCGATGTCGGCGACCTCGACGCGCACGCCATGCCGCGCGATCACGGCGGCGATGTCCGCGCCGGGAATGCGGCTGCCTTCGCCGTCGTTTGCGCCGTTGACGGTGAGGATGGTGGTGCTGGTCGCCGCCTGCATGAACGGCAGCGCGTCGTGCACGGCGCGCGTGGCTTCGCGGCTGCCGTCCCACGCGACGAGCACCCGGCTGCCTGTCGATCTTTCATTGCTGGCATAAGGCGCGAGCAATACCGGACGACCGCTCGACAAAACGAGGTTTTCCGGGAAGAAGTCGCCGACATACGATTCCGGATCCCCCGGATTGTCCTGGCCGGCGACGATCAGGTCGGCGCAGCGGCCTGCGCGCGGTATGGCGAGACTGGCCGGCTCGTCGATGGCGAGCCACTCGCCCGACACGCCTGCGCGCCGCAATTCGGCGTGAAACAGGCGTTCGAGCGCAGCGCTGCGCTCCGTGCGCATCTCCTCGTGCGTCCGGTAATACTCCGCGGTGCCGGCCATCACGTAGAGCGAACGCGGGTCCGGCGAGAATACGGCGAACGCGCCGATCAGATGCGCGCCGAACTGGTTGGCCAGACGCAGCGCGATTTCGAGCCGCGGATGGGCGCGCTGGCTGGTGTCCAGATGAACAACGATGGTTTTGTAGCTCATGACAGTCGCTCCGGAGGAAAAGGTGACGCAAAGGTGACGCGCGAATCGGTGAGCTTGAGTCTATGAACGGTGGCGCCGGTCTCATTGACGCAGATCAACGGCGCCGCCAGCGCGGTGCGTGAAAGCGTTATTTGACCTGCGTCATGAGCTGGCGGCCGGTCCCACTTATGCTCCCGACATGTATGGCGTCATGCGCGCCTGAGCGTTTTTCCCGGAAGGAGCGAGTCATGTCTGAAGCCCGTGTTCTAGTCGTTTTCTTTTCGCGTACCGGTACCACGCGCACGCTCGCTTCAACGCTTGCCACGATGCTGTCCGCCGACCTCGAGGAAATCTGCGATTACACCGAACGGCGCGGCGCCTGGGGATATGTGCGCTGTCTTGCCGACTCGTGGCGCAAGCGGCCCGCCGAGATCGTCCCGGCAGGGCTCGACCCCGCGCAATACGACCTCGTAGTGGTAGGCACGCCCGTCTGGGCGGGCGCGGTATCCGCGCCGGTGCGCGCGTATCTGTTCGAAAACCGGTGGAAGTTCAGACATGTCGCGTTTTTTTGCAGTCTGGGCGGCCTCGGCAGTCAGGCCGCTTTTGACGAGATGCGCGAGCTGGCCGGCAAGGCGCCGGTCGCGCAATGCAAGGTGCGCGCCGCCGAGGTGCACCGCGGCGCTGTGGCTGCGGTGCTGGTGCCTTTCATGACCGTGCTGAAGCGCCATCTCGTCAATTATGAAGCGCTCGCATGGACTTCCTGATCCGCACTCCCCTAAGGACGCACACGCCGCACGCCGCGTGAAGCTTCGGCGTACGGCACACGGCGCGAAGCCTGCCTTGCCGTCTAGCGGCTGTGCAATGCGGAAACCGCGCCATACAGCACGCGCGGATCGTGCTGCCCTTTGTACACCGCCGGAGCAGACTTGTTCAAGCCGAGCAGCGTGTACACAGCAGTCTGCGCGGAACGTACCGAATATTCGACCGTGAACACGACGTCGTTCGGCAACTCGCAAAACTGTCCGACGAACGCGAGATTAGCCCAGCCTTCGGGCGCCACTTGCGGCCGGTCGCCGCGCTTGCGCCGCAGGAACTGGCTGGTAATGAACGGCATCAGGCACGGAATGCAGATGGCGTCGTCGAGAATACGCGGGGCTTCGGCCTGAATCTGCAGGTGGCCGAGGAGCTCCGTCATGATTTCGCGGCCGGTGCACTCCGCCATCGGTTTGCTGACGAAGTTGCCCGGCCGGTCGATGTGCAGCCCATAGCCCCAGAAGACCTCGACGTCTTTCGGCTGGCCCAGGAAATGCGGCTGGTGAGGCAGCACGATCGAGGCAAGCCAGTTCGATTGCGGGAAGGTGATCAGGCCGCCTTCGCCGGGCACGTTGCCGGTCAGATCGCGGACCAGACGGAACAGCGTTCTATCGTGCAGCGTCGTGGTAAAGGAGAGCCACCTGGATTCGTCGACATGATCGGCGAAGACGGAAGGATGACCAAACTCGGAATGCCCCGCGGCGATGGTTTTCCACAGCGCCCACGCGCCACTGCTGTCGTCATGATTGAGCACGGCCGGTTGATTCGTGCCGCCCAGGCTCGATCCTGCCGTCATTGAACCGAGCGTGACGATGACCTTGTCCTGTGTGCCCACCGCAATCTCGACACGGCGGTTTTCCTGTTCGCACACAATGCCGGCGACCCGGTTCAGTTCACCGCTTTCGTCGTAATGCAGATCGACGACGCGCGTGTTGGTGCGAAATCTCACCCCGCGTTCGTCGAGCCATTTGCGCAGCGGCCGCACCATCGAATCGTACTGGTTGTAGACCGTGCGCATGATGCCGTGCAACTGGTTGAAGCCCGACGTCATGTGCGCGAAACGCAGCAGATAGCGCCTGAATTCGGCGGCGCTATGCCACGGCTGGAAAGCGAACGTGGTGCACCACATGTACCAGAAGTTGGTTTCGAAAAAATCCGGCTCGAAGTGGTCGGCAATCCGGCTGTCGCCAAGCATGGCTTCCGGTTCGATCGACAGACGCCCGAGCGTCAGCAGATGGGTTTCGGCAAGTCCGTACGACGGCGTGTCCTCGCGGTGGCCGTCGCGCACGAATCGCGCTTTCGACGAGGTGCGGATGGTTTCGTTCCAGTCGAAGATTTCCTTCGTGACGCTGCTGCGGCCGTCCAGCGTGGGGATCGAGTCGAACAGGTCGTAGGTGCACAGATACTTGCTTTCGAGCATCCGTCCGCCGCGCACGACATAGCCTTCCTGTGGCGAGCCGGCGCCGTCCAGGCTACCGCCCGGTTTGTCGAGTGCTTCGAGGATCGTGATGCGGGCGCCGGGTATGTCGGCGTCGCGAATCAGAAAGGCGGCGACCGCCAGCGACGCAATACCGCCGCCGACGAGATAGAAATGTCCGGAGGCGATGGCTTCGTCGCGGGCGGGATCCGCGGCCGCTTGCGTGGCCGGGTAGTGGGAATTGTTCATGTGATGCTCCCCGTGGGGTAATGGCCGTGGACGTATTGCTGAACCATACCCGCACGGCGGAACATGCTCGTTGAGTTGGATCAACGCCGTGCGACGGGGCTCGCCGGTGCGGTATAAGGGCTCCACGCGCACGTTCGGCAAGCGGGCGGAGCCGGCTTCACACGACCCACCACGCGAGCGCGACCGTTATCAACACGACCGCCCACGACGGCACTCGCCACCAGCCGAGCAACACCTGGGCCGCGACGACCAGCGCGAAATCGCGCGCGGTATGCACGGCGCTGGTCCACACGGGGTCGTACAACGCGGCGAGCAGGATGCCGACCACGGCGGCGTTGATACCCGCCATGGCGCGGCGCATCGACGCGAACGCGCGCAGCTTGCCCCAAAGCGGCAACGCCGCGCCGACCAGCAGGAAAGAAGGCAGGAAGATCGCCACGGTGGCGATCAGTGCGCCCGCGATCCCTGCCGGATGACCATTGCTCGTAGCACCGAGAAACGCGGCAAACGAAAACAGCGGGCCGGGGACTGCCTGCGCCGCGCCGTAGCCCGCCATGAAGGTGTTCGCGGGAACCCAGCCATGCGGCACGACGACCGCTTCCAGCAATGGCAACACCACGTGGCCGCCGCCGAATACCAGCGAGCCGACCCGGTAGAACGCCGCAAACAGATCGAGCGGATAACTGTGAAGATAGGCGGCTGCCGCGGGCAGTCCGAACAGCAGCAGGACGAAGGCCGCGAGGCAGGCGAGCGCGCCCGCTCTGGACCCGGGCATGCCGGGCGGCGCACCGGGCACCTCGGTCGACGAACTCAGCAGCGCAGCGCCGGCAAGCCCTGCGGCGACGATCGACGCGATCTGCCCGAAGCCGGCGCCGAACAGGATCACGGTGATCGCGGAGGCCGCCGCGATCGTCGCGCGTGTGCGGTCTGGGCAGAGCATGCGTCCCATCGACCAGACTGCCTGGACCACCACCGCGACCGCCGCGATCTTCAGCCCCCGCAGAAGATGAAGCGAGGTCGTATCCGACAGAAGCGTGAAGCCGTATGCAAAAGCCACGAGCAGGAGCACTGACGGCAGCGTGAAGCCGACCCAGGCCGCGAGCGCGCCGGCAATGCCGCCGCGCAGCCGGCCGATGGCGATGCCGACCTGGCTGCTGCCCGGACCCGGCAGAAACTGGCACAGTGCGACCACGTCGCTGAATGTGTGTTCGTCGAGCCAGCCGCGGCGTCTGACGAACTCGTCGCGAAAGTAGCCGAGATGGGCCGCCGGGCCGCCGAACGAAGTCAGGCCGAGCCTCAGAAAAATGCAGAAGAGCGCCCACGGTGAGCTATGTGCCGGTAGGGCGAGGGGCGTCTCTGTATGCGTGTCGTGCATGGGAAAGGTCGTAACAGTTAAGCCGCGTTGGGCTCCAGAAAATAGCACACGCGGCCTATCCCGGGGCCAGGCCGTCTCGCGAATGCTACCGCGTTCAAACACGCTGCCGCGCAGGCTGTGCGGGTCTGGCACCCCGTTGATGCAGGTCAATCGCAAGGCGCCAATAGTGCCGATGATCTCTCAATAGGCTCGTTGCCCATGTGGCTTCGCTGCAGCAACGGTCGACAGCAGGACAGCACGCGCGGAGGCCGCATGGGAATTGATATGCAGATCGTCTACCTCGGATTTGCGGGATCCGCGCAAATCGAGTCCGAGGCAGCCGCACAACTGGTGAGGCTCGAACGGTTCGGCGGATCTATCTCGGGTTGCCATCTCGCTCTCGAGGCCATTCACGCGAGGGCGTCGAAGGACATGCCCGACGCGCGACGCACGGTGCCGGACACGGCGCTGAACCACACCGTGTTCGACGCACGTCTCGATCTGGTGCTGCGCACCGGTGAACTGGTGCCGCTCGAGCATCGGCAGGGGCCCGATCCTGACCGCGTGATACGTGCGGCCTTCGATGCGGCCGAACGGCTTCTCCAACAGGGCATCACGCGCAGTTGATTCCCAACGGACGTTCCAACGTTTTTTTCAGGAGTGAGTCATGTACGAAAACATCGTGGTGGCCCTGGACGGCAGCGGAGCCTCGAAGTGCGCGCTTTCCGAGGCGATCCAGCTCACGAGGCTCGCGCGCGGCAAATTGACGGCGGTCTACGTGCTGGATCAATCGGCGGCCTTCACGTACGCGGGCGCCTGCGATCCGCATCTGCTGACCGACGCCGCGCGGCAAGTCGGGCAAAGCCTGCTTGACGGCGCGCTTGCCCAGATGCGCGAACTCAACGTCGCGGGCGAAGCGGAAATCGTGGAGACCCAAGGCATCGCCGAGGACATTGCCGGTGCGTTGATACGCTGTGTGCAACGCCGCGGCGCCGACCTGCTCGTGATGGGCACGCACGGACGCCGCGGTTTGCGGCGCATGGTGATCGGTAGCGTGGCCGAGCGCTGCGTGCGCCTTGCGACGTGCCCGGTACTGCTGATCCGTGAAGAGGCGAAGACGGAGCATGACACCCCGGCCTGAGCGTGATGCTCATCTCGCGGTGGCCTTGACTGACCAATGAGGTAATCCATGAAAGCACTCGTGTATCACGGTCCCGGAAAGAAGTCGCTCGACGAGCGGCCCATGCCGCAGCTCGCCAGCGCCACCGACGCCATCGTCAAGGTGACGCGCACGACGATCTGCGGTACAGATCTTCACATTCTGAAGGGCGACGTTCCGACGTGTCAGCCCGGCCGCATTCTCGGTCACGAAGGGGTGGGCATCGTGCAGCAGGTCGGCGCCGCGGTCAGTTCGTTGAAAGAGGGCGACCACGTGCTGATCTCGTGCATTTCCGCATGCGGCAAGTGCGACTATTGCCGGCGCGGCATGTATTCGCACTGCGCGACCGGTGGCTGGATTCTCGGCAACCGTATCGACGGTACGCAAGCGGAATACGTGCGCATTCCGCATGCGGAGACGAGTCTGTATCCGATTCCCGCCGGCGCCGACGAAGAAGCGCTGGTGATGCTGTCCGACATCTTGCCGACCGGCTTCGAATGCGGTGTCCTCAACGGTAAGGTGCAGCCGGGCAGCACCGTGGCGATTGTCGGCGCCGGCCCGATCGGACTGGCTTCGCTGCTCACCGCGCAGTTCTATTCGCCGGCCCAGATCATCATGATCGATCGCGATGAGCGCCGCCTCGAGGTGGCGAGCCGTTTCGGCGCGACCGCGTGTATCGACAGCCGGGTGGCCGAACCGGTCGTGGAGGTCATGAAACTCACCGGCCACGTCGGTGTGGATTGCGCGATCGAGGCCGTCGGGGTGCCAGACACGTTCGAATTGTGCCAGGCGCTGGTAGCGCCCGGTGGTGTGATCGCCAATATCGGCGTGCATGGGGTGAAGGCGGATCTGCATCTGGAATCGCTGTGGGATCGCAACATCTCCATTACGACGCGCCTCGTCGATACCGTCAGCACGCCGATGTTGCTGAAGACAGTGCAATCCGGCCGGCTCGATCCCGCCAGACTGATCACCCATCATTTCCAGCTCGACGACGTGTTGAACGCCTACGACACCTTCGGCCGCGCGGCGGATTCGCATGCGTTGAAGGTGATCATCGAGATGGCGTAGCGTAGCCGCGGGCGGTGTTGCGTCGACGGTCTGGTGACGCGATGGAAACGCAGAAAAGCCCCCCACAAGCTCAATGTGCCGCAGCGCCGCCCAGGATGGCGAAACGCTGCGGCAACCAAAGGCAACACAAAGTGCCGTCAGCAGCAAGCCTCATCACGCATTGCGCAGCTTTTCCTCGATCGACAGGCTCAGCGGCAACTCTTCCTGAATCGACAAGGTCAGAGCAAGTCGTTCGCTCGCGACACCTGTAGGCAATACCACGTGCCCATGAGTCTCGTTGATGATTTCCGCGGCCGACAGATAGAACGCCAGCAGCGCGGTAAGCATTCCCAGGTAGCCGCCGGCGTGATGCAGCCATTCGAGTCCGGTCCATTCGCTCGCGGCGAGCACGAAGAACGTGATCCATAGCGAGAGAAACACCAGTTGCAGCACGCGTGCGGCTCGCCACGTCGCCACCCACATATAAAGCGTAAACACGCCCCACAGAAACAGATACCAACCGATAAACGCTGCCGGCACCGTGCCGTGCAGAAACAGCACGAATAGCGCCAGCGACCACCAGAAGGCGCCGTAACTGAGGAAAGCGGTCGCGCCGAAGGTATTGCCGCGGGGAATTTCCATCAGCCCGGCGAGCGCCTGGGCGGTGCCGCCGTACGCGAAAGCGACGGCAAGCACCATCCCCATCGCGTTGCCGCTGAACCAGCCGGCGTTGATCATGCTGAGCAGCCACGTTGTCAGTGCGAAGCCGGCGAGGCCGAGTGAAGCGGGATTGGGAGCCTTGATGTTCATGATGACATCCTCCGTTCCATGCAGGAACGCTGAAAATTGGGTTGCGCGCGCGCACGTACGGGTGCACGCGCGACATCGGATCGCGGCGGGAAGAGATGCGCGATCCGTGATCGCTCGCGTGTCAGGCGGCGTCGGCGAACTGTGAAATGACCGCGGGGTTTTCCACCGTCGACGTGTCCTGCACGATGACTTCCCCTTTGGCCACCGAGCGCAACAGCCGGCGCACCACCTTGCCGGAGCGCGTTTTCGGCATGGCGTCGCCGAAGCGGATGTCCTTCGGTTTGGCGATCGGGCCGATCTCCTTGCCGACCCATGCGCGCAACTCATCGGCCACGCGCTTTGCGTCGGCTCCGGAGGGCCGCTCTGCCTTGAGCACCACGAACGCCACGATCGCCTCGCCGGCGGTCTCGTCGGGACGCCCAACCACCGCGGCTTCGGCCACCAGCGGATGCGCGGCGAGCGCCGACTCGATTTCCATCGTCCCGAGCCGGTGGCCGGAAACGTTCAGCACGTCGTCGATACGGCCGGTGATGGTGAAGTAGCCGGTGTCGCGATCACGGATGGCACCGTCGCCCGCGAGATACAGCTTGCCGCCGAGCTCTTCGGGGAAATAGCCTTGCCGGAAGCGCTCCGGATTACCCCAGATGGTTCTGATCATGGAAGGCCAGGGCTTGCGGATGACCAGCACGCCACCGTTTCCGTTCGGCACTTCCTGACCGGTTTCGTCGACAATCGCCGCGTCGATACCCGGCAACGGCAATGTGCACGAACCCGGCACAAGGGGAGTGACGCCCGGCAACGGGGAAATCATGTGGCCGCCTGTTTCGGTCTGCCAGAAGGTGTCGAGCACAGGACAGCGCCCGCCGCCGACGTGCTGTGCATACCACGTCCAGGCGCTAGGATTGATCGGCTCGCCGACCGTGCCGAGCAGGCGCAGACTGCTCAGGTCGAAGCTGTCCGGGTGCACCGAACGATCGGCATCGGCGGACTTGATGAGCGAGCGGATGGCTGTCGGCGCCGTGTAGAAGATGCTGACCTTGTGACGCTGGATCATGTCCCAGAAGCGTCCCGCGTTCGGGTAGGTGGGTACGCCTTCGAAGATCACCTGCGTCGCGCCGACCGCGGTCGGTCCGTAGCAGATATAAGTGTGACCGGTGATCCAGCCAATGTCCGCCGTGCACCAGAATACATCCGCCGGTTTGATATCGAAGGTCCACTTCATTGTCACTGCAGCCCACAGCAGGTAACCGCCGGTGCTGTGCTGGACGCCTTTGGGCGTGCCCGTCGAGCCGGACGTGTACAGCACGAACAGCGGGTGCTCCGCACCGACCCACTCGGGCTCACAGGTGTCCGGCTGCGCCGCTTCGAGTTCGTGCAGCCATGTATCGCGGCCGGCAATCCACGGAATCTGGCCGCCCGTGCGCCGGTAGATGGCCACCGTCTTGATGCCGGCCGTGCCGGCCATTGCGAGCGCTTCGTCGACGATCGTTTTGAGCGGCAGTGTCTTGCCGCCGCGAACCTGCTCGTCCGCGGTAATGATCGCGCACGCGCCGATATCCACGATGCGCTCATGCAGCGACTTGGCGGAGAAGCCGCCGAACACCACCGAGTGCGGTGCGCCGATGCGTGCGCACGCGAGCATTGCGACCACGCCTTCCACCGACATCGGCATATAGATCGCCACGCGGTCGCCTTTCTTCACGCCGCGGGCACGCAGTGCGTTGGCGAGCCGGCATACGCGGTGATACAGCGCCTGATAGGTGACATGCGTGACCTTGCCGTCGTCCGCCTCGAACACGATCGCGGTTTTCTCCGCGAGTCCGTTGACGAGGTTGCGATCGAGGCAGTTGTACGACGCGTTCAGTTCGCCGTCTTCGAACCAGTGATAGAACGGCGCGTCTGTGTCGTTCAATACTTTCGTGAATGGGCGGCGCCACGTCAAATGTTCTCGGGCAAGACGTGCCCAGAACGCTTCGTGATCCTGGCTCGCTTCGGCAACGAGGGCGCGATAAGCCTCCATGCCGTCGATGCTGGCGTCCCGGGCAAGCGGGATCTGCAACGCGGTGGAGTTGGGCGGGGCGGTATCGATGGTAGACATAGTCTCCTCCAATAAAACATGAAGGGATGAAGCGCTTGGAACGCTTCACCGATTAGGGAGGGCTCTTGTTGGCCATGAGTGCCGGCGCCTGAGCCTGCATTGCGGCGTGGACCGGGCGACGCTGAATCAGCGTGGGTGTGGGATCACTATGACGGGGTGGCGGATAGCGCTATTGATGCACGTCAACTGGGAAGCGCGGCATCTCTCACGTTCATGGCGAGATTTCAACCGGCGACACGAAGCGCGGCAGTCGTGATGAAAATCAATCGCGTCGGCACCGCGAGGACGATGACCTCGTGTTTCATTGCGCGATTACTGCCGCAATGAAACACGTCAAAGCGCGTCAGCCGTACCGGCGGGCGCGGATAGATCGAAGTGCCCGACGGTTTGCGCGAGAACAGGCAAGCTGCCGCGCGAGAGGTGCATCTCGGCGCCCAATGCGCTGCGATTGAGCCAGCTTCGGGCGGCGACCGCGAGGCCGGCAGCGGCGCAGAACAGGTACACGTTCTGCACGATCGCGCCGGCGCTGGCATACGCAAACGGCTCGCGTTGCGACTCGGCAATGTCATGCATGCGTGCAAGGTCGGCCACGTAAACCAGCTCGACCGGCGCCTCGCCGACGAAGTCCTGGTAGCCCGTCAGTCCGCGCAGATCAGCAGCGCTCACCAGTTCGAGGCAATGTTGCAACGGGTCGTAGCGGTACATGCCGCAGGCGAGCGCCGCATAAACGTCGATTTCGTGCAAGGCGAGCACCGACGGCGCCGTGCGTCCGCCGCTATCGTCGGACCCGCTGCGGTTGACGCCGTTGGCGGCCCAGAGCAACTGGCCGAGGGTTGCTTCGTCGAGATCGGTCGCGGCGAAGCGGCGTGTGGTTCGCCGCTTCGAGAGGGCGTCCAGGAGGGGCAGGCCGCCGCTCGACAGGGGCGCGGGCAGCCTGATATGCGATACCGACTCGCCGGTGGCCGGGCGCGCGCGGGCCTGATCGCGCGTCGCAGTACCGAGTCTGAAAAAGTGTTTCATCGCGGCCTCGTCGAACAGGCGTTGAGCAGGCGTCGCGCCTCAGGAAACAACCTCGGCAAGCGGCCGGCGCGGCGAATGAGGCGCCGGCTTGCCACGGCCGACGCGTAACAGTAGTTGCGGCGTCGCGTCTATCGCCAGCACGCTGCCTAGCCGCTCACGCAGCCCGCTCAACTCGATCGGCTGATTCAGATAGGACGCCGTGATCCCGGCATTCGCGGCGACCAGCAGCAGCCGCTCCAGTGCCTGGCCGGTTGCCAGCCATGCGGCGGCGTCGTCCGTCGGCGTCGCGAGGCAAATGAGCAGCGGCGAGCCCGCAGCCAGTGCATGATGCGCCGCGGCCAGTCCACCGCCCAGGTCGAAGGTTCGAATGACGGAGGTGAGTAACGGCGCGGCCAGATCGAGCAGCACGCTCATTCCTGCGGACAGCGCGGGCATACCGTCTGCATGGCGTCGCGGATGAATCCAGCTGGCCAGTTCACGGCGAAAACGCGGATCCTTGAACTGCACGCGATCGGCCTCCGCGACCAGTTCGGCAAGACTCTCGCGCATCGGCGCGCTCGAAATGCAGACCACATCCGCACCTTCCGCTTCGGCGGCCTCTTCGAGTTGTTGCTGGATGAGCGAAGGCAACGGCTCGTCCACGAAGATTTCGCGGGTGGTGACGCGGTGTGGAATCGCCGCGAAGAGCGGTGTGAGACTGGTGTCGCAATGACCGTCGTGGACGATTCGCACATGCGCCAGCACGTCGGGATCGGCGGAGGAGGGAAAGGGCGTGATCGCGTAGGCAAGCCCGAAGTGGCTCAGCGCCACGCGCAGATTGAGCAGCGCCGCACCGCAACTCATGATCAGCTCGCGATCGAATGGATCGACCACAGGCAGCGCGCGCAACCGGTCGGCGCATAACGTCACGCTGTCGCCATCCAGAATGAAATGCCAAGGCTGCGTATTATGGTTCGACGGTGCGAGCACGGCGTAACGCAGCGCGAATTTCAGTTTCTCTTCAACGCCGGCGGTGCGGTCAAGCTGATATTCGTCGACGGCCCAGGCGGCCGTCTGCGGCAGTGCGCTCATGTGATGGTCCCCTGCACGATTTCATATCGGCACTGTGTCAGGCATGCGCTGTACGCGGATTGATCTGGATCATTCCGGATTGAACGGAGCGCAGCGACTTTTATCCGGTGGCCCGGTCGCTTGCAACCACGCGCGCCAGCACGCTGCGTGAGGTCGTTGCATTCGCGACGGCGACACACGGATCCACGCCTACATTGCCCACCGACCCCGGCAATTCGACGGTCTCGAGATAGAGCGGCACTTCGCAGCGCCAGTGATACGTTTCCTCGATGTGACGGCGCATCGCATCGGCGGCGGCCGGCTCGCCGTGCGTGACGAACGTGCGCTGCGGCGGTTGCGGAATGGAGCGCAGCCACGACAGTATCTCGGCGTAATCCGCATGAGCCGACAAGGACGACAGGCTCACCACCGAAGCGCGCACGCGCACATAGTCGCCGTGAATCTTGATCGTCGGTGCGCCGGCGGCGAGCGCGGCGCCGCGCGTGCCGGCCGCCTGGTAGCCGACCAGTGCGATCGTGTTGCGAGGATCCGGAGCGAAGGCCTTCAGGTGATGCAAGACCCGGCCGCCGGTAGCCATGCCGCTGCCCGCGATGATCACCCTCGGGCCGTTCAGGCTCAGAATCGCCTTGGATTCGTCGACGGTGTGCACCATCTGCGCGGCGTTGCTGATCGCGTTGGCTTCGGTCGAGCTCAGCCGGTGTTCGCTGACGTGATGCCGGTAGAGTTGCGTGACGCTCGTCGCCATCGGGCTGTCGAGAAAGACCGGCACGTTCGCCATCCGGCCGGTGGCTTTCAGTTGGGCAATGTAATGAAGAATCGATTGCGCGCGCCCCACCGCGAAACAGGGAATCACGACTACGCCGCCGCGCCGGAAAGTGGTCGCGAAGAGTTCAGCCAGTTCGGCGGCGGGATCGGTTTTGTCGTGCAACCGGTCGCCGTAGGTGGATTCGACGATCAGGTAGTCGGCATGGGCGAGCGGCATGGGCGCGCGCATGATCGGGTCGTCCGGCCGCCCGAGGTCGCCCGAAAAGGCGATGACCTTGCCTTCCACGCACAGCACCACGCCCGCGGCGCCGAGAATGTGCCCGGCCGGCAGCAGGCGGAAACACGCATGGTCGTTCAATTGTTTCGGCACGTCGAAATCGCGCGGTTCGAGCAGTTCAAGGGCTTTTTCCGCATCTTCCAGGGTGTAGAGCGGCAGCGCCGGATGATGTTTCGACAAGCCGTGGCGGTTCGCGTACGCGGCTTCTTCTTCCTGCAGTCTGGCGCTATCGCGCAGCATGACCTGGCACAGGTCACGGGTGCCGCGAGTGCAATAGACAGGTCCGCGATAGCCCATGCGTACGAGTACCGGCAGGTAGCCACTGTGATCCAGATGTGCGTGGGTCAGGATCACGGCATCCAGCGTGCCGACGTCGATGGGCAACGGATTCCAGTTACGCAGGCGCTGGTTCTTGGTGCCCTGAAACAGACCACAGTCGATCAGAATCCTCAGCCCCGCGCCGTCCAGTAGATACCGCGAGCCGGTGACGGTTTCGGCCGCGCCGAGAAAGGTCAGCTTCATTTCGCACCTTCTGTCAGAAGTGGCCGCCTGGGGCCGGGAGTTTCCTCAACGCGCCGAGGTTTGCATGGCGCCGTTGCAGAGCGCTTGAGCGAAGCGCCGGAAAGCGGCGAGTGAACCAGCAACGCTCTGGTACTTTTCGCGGCCGATCTGGCCGTCCAGCGTAACCAGCATGCCTGCCTCGCGGGCCAGCGTGAGAATCCGGTTGATCTCGTCGGCGGCCTCGGGTGCGTCGCGCAACTGGCTGTCAGCCGGCATCGTGTGAGCGTGGAAAGCGGCGTTTGACATGATGGTCTCCTGATGACACGGGCAGGTATGAGTCGGGTGCTTGTCGTCCCCTGCGAATGTTTCGATTTCTATTTCGGATGAATTCAGTATTGGTCATCAAACAGATGGGACAAATCAGGTGTCGCTGAGACTGGGGTAGGTATTCCTGCGTCAATGTCAGCGTTTCCCTACACGATGGCGCACGATGGATGTTAGGGAAAACTCGGCGTGCCGGCATGCGGCTTACACGTTAGACGATGATCCAGGTCAAATGCCCGGAAGCGTCCTGCCCATACTTTTATAAACAGGCGGGTTTCTAAAAAACAGGCCAATGGTTTGCAACGGTGCATCGTGCCGTTGAACGGGAAAATGGGCAGACTGACATGAACAACGGGCGGATGGCAGTCTTTGCGCTGCTGATGATCATCCTTGCTGGCTGCAGTACAGAAGAATCGCGCACCGCGGCACGCCGCGACACCGAAGTCGCGCTCGAAACAGCGCGCGAACAGGCTCACGTGGACTGTTCCTCTGCCGCCGATTGCGAACGGCTATGGACCCGCACCAGACTGTACGTGGCGCAACGCTCCGCGACCCCGATCAGGCGAGCGGACGACACGGCGATCGAAACGGCCGAGCCGCACACGTTCGGCACCGTCTATGTGTGGGCGACGCGGACAAGCAGCGCCAGTGGCGTATCGACCATCCAGGTCAAAGGTATGTGCCGGGGTATGTATCGCGCGGACGGCAATCCCGGCTGGCTGTACGGCACGTGCGCCAGGCAGATTCGCTCGGTCGAAGCGGAATTCCGCTCGTTTATCGGCGCGGCGTCATGACGGCGGTGCTGACATGAAAGGGAGTTGGCGCGTTGCGGGTCTCGCCGGCGTCGACGTTCGCGACGACGCGCGGGCTGTGCAGGCGTGGCGCTGGATGCAGTGGGTGCTGTTCGCTCTCAGCCTGCTTGCAATTCCCGCGTTCTATTTCGAACTGGCTGCTGCATCCCGGTTTCATCTGGCTGGCCGTGCGCTCTATGCGTCCATGTCCGCCGGATTCCTGGTGATTCTTGGCCGGCTCGCGTTTCTTAGTCGCAAGCCCGAACGGTTCCTCGCGCGCAATGCTTACGATTTCATGATCGCGGCAGGCGCGGCGATCAGTGTGGCTTGGGGTGCGTTGCCGTGGTCGCCGGTCGAATGGGTGTTGCGCATTTTTTTCGTGGGGCTCGTGGCGGCGCGCATCGTAGTGTCGTTACGAGGCTTTTTCTCCCCGAGCCGCCTGGGGCTGCTGCTGGTGATAGCCGTGTTGCTGCTCGCCTCTGCCGGGGCGGGGTTTTACTGGCTCGAACCGGGCGTGCATACGTACGCCGAGGGCGTTTGGCTCGCATTCGAAAGCAGCGCGACAGTCGGCTATGGGGACATGGCGCCGACCACGCCTGCGTCACGCGTCTTCGCTGCCTTCGTGGTGTTGCTTGGCTACGGATTGTTGTCGCTGGTCTTCGCCAGCATCGCTGCGACGTTCGTCGAACAGGAAGAGCGGATCTTGCGGCGGGAAATGCATCGCGACATCAAGGCACTACGCGACGAGATTGCCGCGCTGCGGCAAGACGTGCAGACGGCTGGCGGCGAAGCACGCGCTGTTGCCGCTTCAGTCGGGCCGGTCAACCCGGCGGCGTCTCATCCGGGCGAATCGCACTGAGCGGAATCCGGACGGTGATTCTGAAGCCGCTGCCTGGGGCGCTGTCGATAGTCAGAGTGCCGCGCAACTGACGTACCCGTTCGCGCATGCCGAGCAGGCCGAACGAGCCGCGCTTGCCGGCGTCTTCGAGCACGGTTCCGCGGCCATTGTCCTCGACATGGATCGCGCAGGTTGTCGCATCGCTCGAAATTCCGACCACCACTTCGCTTGCCCGCGCATGCCGCGCCACGTTCGTCAGCGCTTCCTGCACGATACGAAAGAGTGCGGAGGACGCAAAAGGCGTGAAGCCCGCGTCGTCGGTATCGATGCGCAGCCTGGCGGCCACGTTAAAGCGCTGCGTGAAGTCGTCCGTCAACCACTCGAGTGCCGCGGCGAGGCCGAGATCATCCAGCAATGGCGGACGCAGGTCGGCGGCGATGCGGCGCAGAGAAGCCATCATGCTGTCGATCTGGCGTTGCAGTCCGCTCGCGGCAGCGGATCCATCAGGATCGCTAACGTTCTCGCCAACACGCCGTTGCAATGCGACGACGCCCATCTTGAGCGCCGTAAGCTGCTGACCCAGATCGTCATGCAATTCGCGGGCAATCCGTCTTTGCTCGTCTTCACGCGTGCGCTGGATTTGTGCGGCCAGTTCGCTCGCATGTTCGAGTTCGGCAAGACGCACACGTTCGGTCATGTCACGGGTGACCTTGGCAAAGCCGAGCAACGTGCCGGCCGGATCATAAACCGCTGTGATCGTCACGTCTGCCCAGAATCGCGAACCGTCGCGCCGCACGCGCCAGCCCTGATCCGCCACCCGGCCTTGCGCGATCGCGAGCGCCAACTCGTGGCCCGGCTTGCCGGAGGCAATGTCTTCGGGGGTATAGAAGACCGAAAAATGACGGCCGATGATTTCATTGGGCGTGTAGCCCTTGATCTTGTGCGCGCCGTTGTTCCAGCTCGCTACGCGGCCCTGCTGATCGAGCATGAAAATCGCATAATCCTGCACCGCGTCGATCAGCAATTGATAGCGATCCTCCAGTGGTACGTCGGAATCGTTCGCTGTAGCGGATCTGTGCTTTTGATCGTTCCATTTGAGAACCACCGGCATCTCCGAAAGGTTGATGAATTGCGAACGACCGCTCCACTGCAAGAATAGACAAGTCCAGACAGATTACGCCGAATAATTCCTTTCCGCCGACGATAGCCGGCACGTTTGCGTCCGCCATTCGCGCTTGCCGTAAGCCATTCCGTGATTGATGCAGGTCAACCGGCTCCCGGTGGCCAAGCCTACATTGAACTCACCGTCGCCGTGCGCGTGTTTTTTTGTTCGTGCGTTCCGTCGTGCTCGGGCGGACCGCTTCATCACGTCAGGAGATTCATTATGACCGGCAAATCCGTCACGCCCTTCGAACTGTATCGCGCCAATCTGTCGTTCTCGCTACAGGTATGGAGTTTCAGCCACGAGGCCCGGCAGCAGGCCTGCGAGTTCGAGATGCAGCGCATCCGGCGCGATCTGGCGGCGACACATGCCATTGGCCGGGCGGCCTCGACGGCGCGGGACTGGAGCGCCCTTGCGGTGTCCTGCCAGACAGTGTTGCGCGATTACGTGGCGACCACCACCAATCTCTGGCAGCAGGGGCTCGGCTCGGCCACAAGGCTGCAAACCGGATTCTTCGAAGGGCTGCGCGAGGCGTTTGCGACGTGGCAGGCCGCATCGACTGATCAATGGTCCACGCATCCCGCGGTGAATCCTGTCATGTTGCCGTGGCAGGAGTGGCTGCAGCGCATGGGAGGCGCGGCAACCATGCCTGGCGGGCGTGCAGTCCGCAGCTTTCCCGTCAATGAACACAACCCTACAGACTCCGCCACGGCGCCGGCTTCCAGTGGCCCTGCGGATGCGGAGGACGGGGAGCATCACGCCGGCTAACGTGTCGCCTTTTTTCCGGCGGTCACCAGCGGGAGCGGCATTTAACTCGCGTTGCAGCCGGCCGGACAGACACCCGCGCGCTAGCCGTGCGCGACCTCCGGCGGCGCGGTCGCTTCGGGTTCGCAAAGCCGCCGCAACAGTTTTCCCCAGTAGTCCAAACGGCCGAACTCGGCGAGCGGCACTTCCGTATCGAAGCTCACCGTTCGCTGCATTTCCTCTGCGGAAAGCGGCTCCTCGTTGGCCAGTTGCCGGATCAGCACGAGCGGGTCGGCGTCCGATTCCGTATGAGAAGCGGCGGCGCGCGCCTGCACGCGCTGTTCGAGTTGACGTGCCCGCGCATGGAAATCAAGCAGGAAGACGGGCACGCCGTCTGAGTGTGCGAGCGCGGCGAAGCGGGCGCGATGCGTGCTCTTGAGAAAAGTCGCGTCGACCAGCGCAGGGTAGCCGGCCAGCAGTATCTGTTGCGCCAATCGCAGCAGCAGATCGTAATGCTGATCGATTGAATCGTGCGTGTAGGCCCCGGCCGGCAGTGGACGGGAATCGATAGGCGCGAAGGGCCGGCCGCGTTTGCGCTCGATATCGCTCGACAGACGCACGGCGCCGACCAGACTCACTAGCGCTTCGCTCGCCACTGATTTGCCCGATCCGGAGTAGCCGTGGCATAGCAGCAAATACGGCCGTTGCGGCGCGATCATGCGCTCGACCAGATTCAGATACGGCGTGGCGCGCGCGAGGCCGTCATCGTGCGGGTGATCGCGTGTTTTCAACAACGCCACGAGGGCACGCACCAGCGCGCGATAGACCATGTAGTAGCGCAGCCCCGGCAACGCGGCGAAATCGCCCGTCCGTTGCAGCCAGCCGTTCAACAGGCGTGCCGCGAGATCCTGTCGGCCGCACGCCCGCAGATCCATCAACGGAAAGCTCAGGTCGCTGGCGACGTCGATCCAGCGCAAGGCGTCGTCGAATTCGATGCAGTCGAACATGAGCACGCGCTCGCCTCGCCGCACGATGTTATCGAGGTGCAGATCGCCGTGGCACTCGCGCACAAAGCCGCCTGCATGACGCGCGTCGAAGTGCGCGGCAAGGCGTTTGCCTTCGCTCTCGCACCAGGCGGAGATTCGGGTGGGCAGAAGTGCTCCGGTTTCACGGCGGAGCGCTTCCACCACGGTCTGCATCTGTTCCTGAACGAACGGTGCGGAGCCGAAGACCACGCGAGGCGGCGTGCGTGAGGAGCGCCGGTGGAACGCCGCAAGTTGCCCGGCCAGGGCGTCTATTTCCGCAAAATCGAGTTCTCCCCGCGCATGCAACGCCTTGAAAATTTCCTGCTCGTCGAAGCGTCGCATCAGGACGGCGTGCTCGGCGACCTCGCCTGTTCCCGCGACGCGGTACGAGCGCCCCCGGCGCGTAATCGGTACGACGCCCCGATATATCTCACGGGCGAGCCGGCGGTTCAGTCTGAATTCGTCGGCGCACGCGCGTTCGCGTGCGCGTGCCTGCGTGAAGTCCACGAAACCCGGATTGACGCGCTTCTTCAGTTTGTACGCATACCGGCCGGCCAGATACACGACCGAAATGTGCGTTTCGATGCGGCGAATGCGGCCCGCCGGGTGGCGATATGTCGACGGCCTCTGCATGGCGCGGTCGAGCGCGCGCCAGTCCCGCCGCGCCACGAGTTCGCGTTGCCGTATATGAGTTGGAAGCTGATGTGCCGGTGAAAAGCGAGCAGGCATGGAACTCTCCGTCGGGCAATCATGGTTCTTTCAGAATAGGTGCGGCCCATCGCGGCGACTTGACCGACATCATGCTTGCGAACGTCTCGGGCTGCGATGTGCGCCACTTGACACACGTCAATTGATGCTTTGGAGGCGAGCCTAAAGTTACCGGTACAGCATGTTCGTTGCGGCAGCGGAAGTCCGTGTGTGTGAACAAGCTGGGGTGCACCGCTCCCGGTCGCTGGTTCAGCGTGAAACGGGCCGGTATGAGGCGGGCGACGCGATCTGGTATCCACGATGTCATTGAATGAATCAGGAGCAGGACGATGAGCAACTTGACCCGATTTGATCCCTTTCCCCTCGAACCCATGTCGGAACTTTTTCAGGGCCTGTTCCGGCCGCTGCGCGGCGCGGGCGGCGAAGCGCCGCTTGCCGACATCAAGGTCGACGTGACGGAGAGCGATAGCGCGTACACGGTGAAGGCCGAACTGCCGGGCGTCGACAAGAAGGATATCGACGTAAAAATCGACGGCAACCTTGTTTCGATCAGCGCGAAAGTCGAACGGAATCAGGAAATGAAGGAAGGCGAGCGGGTGATTCGCCGCGAGCGTTATGCAGGTGCCGTGAGCCGTGCGTTTTCATTGGCGAGCGAAGTCGACGAGAGCGCGGCGGCGGCGGAGTACAAGGACGGCGTACTCTCGCTCACGTTGCCGAAAAAGGCGGCCTCTGAACGCAAGCGCCTGCAGATCAACTGATCCGGGGCGGCGCGGAGCACGAGCGGCTTCGTGGGCCGCGCGCCGTTGCCAGCCGTATGCCAACAAGGAGTACGCAATGAAGTCGGACATGGAATTGAAGCAGCAGGTCGAAGACGAACTGGCTTGGGATCCGGCGGTCAGCGCTACGGACATCGGCGTCGAAGTGCATAACCGTGTCGTTACGTTATCGGGTCATCCAGTCAGCTACGCGGAGAAGCTTGCGGCGGAAAAAGCCGCGCAGCGTGTGGCAGGAGTGAAGGCCGTCGTGGTGGAACTGGACGTACGCCTGCTGCATTCGGATGTGCGAACCGACGAAGAAATCGCCAATGCCGTGCGCTCCATCATGCGCTGGACGGTCGGCTTGAGCGAAGACGCGGTCAAGGTGCAGGTCGAGAAAGGCTGGGTGACGTTGAGCGGCGAAGTCGACTGGGCTTATCAGAGCCATGTCGCCACACGCACGATTTCACACATGCGCGGTGTGACCGGGGTTTCGAACCTCATCCGGATCGGCGGCAACGTGGCCGCGCTGGATATCGGCGAAGAGATCGGCAAGGCGCTGCGACGTCACGCCGAACGCGAAGCGAAGCACATCAGCGTGAAGGTGCACGAAGGCACGGTCACGCTGACGGGCACGGTCGACTCGATGGCGGAGCGCTCGGCCGCGCGTGGCGCGGCATGGTCGACGCCGGGTGTTCATGCGGTGATCGACAATCTGACGGTGGGATAGACACGCTCGCCTGGAACTACCGGATGGGCACCGCGCATGTGGCGCCCGCCGTGCCCGGCACGTCGGCGACGCGGGAACGGCGCAGACGCACCGAAGACGTCTCATGGACGGACGGCACATCAACAAAGGAGCGACTCATGACGATCTCGGGTAGCGTGGGCGACGGCGACTGGTCGGTCGCCGCAACCACACATCGCGCAACGGGCGGCTACGACTGCTCGATCAAGCTCAGCCACCACACGCCAGACGGAATTTTCAAACACGAGTTCAGGCACAGCAGCGTGTTTCCGACGGAGCGCGAAGCCGTGTTGGCCGGCTTGCGCGAGGGTATGGAATGGCTGCGCCTCAAGATGTCCAATACGCTGTCGGTTCAGCCACGGTAATGTGCTGCCGGGCCTGAGTGATTTCTGTCGGGCGCGCGCTTTCTCTTTCTTTCTCCGCAGTTTCTTTTTCAGTCCCCTCGCAATCCTCGCCTCGCAATCGCTCGCACTTCGCGGCCTGTCCATCGTTTCTTCACGCCCGCCCTGGACAAAGTCCACAAGCGCAGGCATTCACCAAAACGTCATGCGAAGAGGCGTCAAATGAAAAACGAGGAAAAAGCGCGAGCCGGTAAGGCGCTCGCGCCGCTTCCTCTTTCATCAACTCTGCCGCCCGTTCGGCTTGCTCAGTCGAGTTTCAGGACGATGCGTCCATCCACTTTCCCGCTCTTCAATTCGCCGAGAACATGATTGATATTGTCCAGCCGATCGAGATGGATTCGCGCACGGACACGACCTTGTGCGGCGAATTCGAGTGATTCCTGCAAGTCCTGGCGCGTGCCGACAATGGAGCCGCGCACGGTAATGCCGTTGAGCACGGTCGAGAAGATCGGCAGCGGAAAGTCTCCCGGCGGCAGTCCGTTCAGCGCAACGGTGCCGCCGCGGCGCACCATGCCCAGCGCCTGAGCGAAAGCGCTGCGCGATACGGCGGTGACGAGTACGCCGTGCGTTCCGCCGATTTCCTTCTGGATCGCCGCCGCAGGGTCGCACTCCGAAGCGTTGAACGTGAGCGTTGCGCCGAGTTCGCGGGCGAGAGCCAGCTTGTCCTCGGAGATGTCGACGGCCACCACGCGCAGGCCCATCGCAATGGCATATTGGACCGCGACGTGGCCGAGGCCGCCGATCCCTGAAATCGTGATCCATTGACCCGGCCGCGCGTCCGTCATGCGGATGCCTTTGTACACCGTCACGCCCGCGCACAGAATCGGCGCGATATCTTCGAACGAGACGGCCGCCGGCAGATGACCGACGAAGTTCGGATCGGCCACCACGTACTCGGCGTAAGCGCCGTTGACCGAGTAGCCCGTATTCTGCTGTTCCTGGCACAGCGTTTCCCAACCGCCAAGGCAATGCTCGCAGTGACCGCAGGCGGTATAAAGCCACGGCACGCCGACGCGATCGCCTTCCTTGACATGCTTGACACCTTCGCCGACGGCCGCGACATAGCCGACGCCTTCATGACCGGGAATGAAGGGCAGGGTGGGCTTGACCGGCCAGTCGCCGTCAGCCGCGTGCAGATCCGTGTGACAGACGCCGGACGCCTTGATGTTGACCAGAATCTGGCCGCGCCCCACCTGCGGGACGGGCACCTCTTCGATACGCAGCGGAGCGCCGAATTCGTGAACGACAGCAGCTTTCATAAGTTGGGCCATAACTTTTCTCCGGACGATGATTACGTGGCGACCAGTATCTCCTTCACCGATGCGGGGCGATTGACTTGGGTCATCCAACACCCATGCGCCTTTTATGCAGACCAGGCTGGCGAAGGCCGTTGCCCGCGTGACGAAAACCGTGCCATGCTCTTCCGCCCCTGGACTGTCTCAGCCGAGCCGCCGCTCGCGTGGCGTATGCATCCAATGCAGTAACAGCGTCACGGCGCCGAGCATGCCGCCGACATGCGCGAAGTGGGCGACGCCGCTTTGCGCGCCTGCAATGCCGAGCAGGAGTTCGAGCACGCCGTAGCCGGTGGCGAACAGCCACGCGGGCATCGGCACGGGCGGAAAAAGAAGGATCACGCGGCGGCGCGGGAACAGCAGCGCGTAGCCGACCAGCAGGCCGAACACGCCGGCCGAAGCGCCGATAGCCGGTACACGCACGGTCGTATCGGCAAGGCCCACCAGCAGTTGCAGCAGCGCGCCGCTGATTACGCTCGTGCCGTACAGCACGACGAGATGCGCGCGGCCGATGGTGGCTTCCACATCGCGGCCGAACATATACAGCGCGAACATGTTGACCGCGAGGTGCATGAAATTCGCGTGCAGAAGGCTGTAGGTCAACAACTGCCACACGTGAAATGCCGGGTTGCCGTTGCCGCCCACCGGCCAGAGCGCGAAGAGTGCGATCAGACGGTCGGGATCGAGTTGCTCGACCAGAAACGCCGCGGCATTGAGGATTATCAGCAGGACGATCATGACGGGGTGCTCGCGAAATTCTGCTCGTTCTCAGGCGCCTGCTCCGGGCCGCGAACGGCATGCGTGAAGAGCGGGGGCTCGCCGCAGTGAGCGAGGATCGCATTCTGTACGGCGTCGCGCAGCCGGGCCATCGCGCCAAGGTCGGAGCCGTCGGGCACGATCGGCGGTAACACGGCGACCTTGATCGCCCCCGGCCGCGGCAACCAGCTGCCGTCCGGCAACACCGCGCGCACGCCGGCGAGCGCCACCGGCACGACGGGGCGGCCACTGGTGCACGCCACCCGGAACGCGCCCAGATGAAATGGCCGCAAGCCGGCGCCACGGCCGAATGTGCCCTCCGGAAAAAACAGCAGAGGCGTGTCGCCTCCGGCCTGCCCGACGAGGCGTCGTTCGTCCTCGACACTGCCCCGGTATTCCCTTCGTTCGACCAAAGCAGTGCCGATTCCGCGCAGAAGCCGGCCGACCGGCCACTGGCGATCCAGGCTGCGTTTGGCGACGAACCGGACAGGCCGGGGCAGTACGGCAAGGAGGATCAAGCCGTCCAGATAGCTGCTATGGTTGGCCACCATGACCACGTTGGGTAGTGCCGCTGAAGTGGCGTCGATCTGAACGTCCACATGCAGCCTAGTCAGTTTCAGGAACAGACGACCGAGGCCGGCGGCCCGGCGCCAGTTGCGCGACGTGTCGGTCGACAGCAGGAGCGGCCAGACCAGCGGCGCCAATGCGCCCAGAACCGCCCAGCAATAGAGCCCGTACGCCGTATGCGAAACCCGGCGCGCGATCCGTCGCGAGAACGGCACGATTGCGCCTGCGACTACACCTGCAAACTGCCGCCATGCGGGACGCGCAGGCGACGCTCGGCCGCCGCGTTCGAACTGTTCGAGCGTCGCGGCGTGTCTGATCTTGCCGCTGGGTGTCTTGAGGATGGTCTCCGGGGCGACAAGACACACCTGCTCGGCGGGCGCGCCCAGCAGTTCGACCGTTCTGGCATGGATGCGCGCCAGTAGCTGTTCGCGCGCGGCGGCTTGCGTCAATGCTGTTTCGACGAGGATCACGATGCGCTCGGTGCCGCTCGCCCGGTCGATGCTTCCGCAGACGGCGACCCCACCGGGAGGGACTTCCGGCAGGCGGCCGATCGCCTCCTCGAGTTCGTAGGGAAAGATGTGGCGGCCGCCGCGAATGATCAGATCTTTGGCGCGGCCCGTGATGAAAAGTTCGCGATCGGCGAGATAGCCGAGATCGCCGGTGTCGAGCCAGCCGTTATGGATCAGGCGCTCCGTTTGCGCCGGGTTGTGAAAATAGCCGGCGCTCGCCGATGGGCCGCGAAACTCGATGTGGCCCACCCGGCGCTCGGGTTGCTCCTGAGCATTGTCATCCACGATCCGCACGTCCACGCTGTCCAATGCTTCGCCGCATCCGACCACTTCGACTGCGTCTTCGCTGGACGGAGCAGGCAACGCCTGTCCCGTGGCGCCGAGCGCGACGCGCTCGACACGGTCCACGTGCAGTCCGCGCCCGGGTGGCGGAAAGCTCAGGCCCAAGGTGTTTTCCGCCAGTCCGTAGACGGGCGTCACCGCGCGCGCGTCGAACCCGTACTGGCTGAAACGCGCCGAAAACGAGCGCAGGGTCGCCGCGCTGACCGGCTCCGCGCCGCAAAAGGCAAAGCGCAGCGACGACAGATCGAGACCCGCGAGGCTGGCCTCATCTAGGTGCTGCGTGCAATGCGCGTAGGCGAAGTTCGGCGCGGCGGTAAGCGTGCCGCGATATCGCTGGATCGACTGCAACCACAGTTCCGGGCAGGCCAGAAAAACGGTCGGCGGCATTATCACGAGCGGCATGCCGAAATACAGGGGTCCGAACCATGCGCCGATCAGCCCCATGTCGTGATAAAGCGGCAGCCAGCTGACGAGCACGTCGCCGGCGGTGATCTGCATGCGTGAACCCATTGCGCGAATATTGGCGAGCAGGTTCGCGTGCGTGAGCATGACACCTTTCGGGTCGCCCGTGCTGCCCGAGGTGTACTGCAGGAGCGCCATGTCGGCGGCGGCGCCGGGCACCGGTGTCTCATTGCGGTCGACACCGATCTGTGCGGCCGTCAGCACATGCTGCAAGGCGGGCACGTACAGCTTCAGAAGGCGGCCCACGCCGGCCACTTCAGGTGAGGCAATCAGCGCCTTGGCGCCCGCATTCGAGAGCACGGCTGCGTGGCGCCGAACGTGCTCTTCGATCTGCGAGACGCGCGCAGGCGGATAGATCGGCACAGGTGTCGCGCCGCTCATCAGTATCGCGATGAACGAGACGAAGTAATCCCAGCCGGTCGCCAGCATCAGCGCGACCGTGTCGCCCGGACCGATGCCGCGGCTGCGCAAACCGGACGCCGCGGCGGCAGCGCGCCGATACAACTCGCCATAGGACAACCCGGCAGGCGTTGCGCCATCTTCGAGAAAAATGATGTGGGTGCGCTGCGGATGCCTGTCGACATGCCACTGCAGCACTTCGATCAGTGTCGTCGCCTCGTGCGGCGTGTCGGTGAAAGGCGCGGCCGGCGCGGCAATGCGCTGCGGAACTGGCGGGTGTTCGGCGCCGCCTGCGGCCACGGGCGCCGTTTCGCGCTTGATGGCCTGCGCAAGATCGGCAGGCGTCAGGGCGGTCGAAAATGCGTCGAGCGGCACGCGTACGCCAAGCTTTTTCTCTATACGGCTGAAGAGCTCCGCGCGCGCGAGGCTATCGAAACCCAGATCCCGCTCGAACTGCGAGTCGGGACTCACCGCGCTCGCGTGGCTCGCGTTCGCGTGGGTCTCGGCGTAAACCGCCGTCACCACGCTGAGAACCTCTGCGGCGAGATGCGACTCGTCGAATGATTGATCGATTTCCATCGCGCTCGGGAAAACAATGGGTATGCCGACTATTCGACAGCAGACGGCCTGTGCCGGGTTGATATGCGTCAAGCGCCAGGGTTCTGTCGCCGCGAACGAATCGGCAGATGCACGCAACGGCCTTCGGGATGATCCACGTCAAACGGCAGAGCGTCGCGCCGGCCTAATCTGAAATCACCGGGGAGCTTGCCGGCGTTTCGATAATGACGGACGGAACGTGACGGTCCCGCGAATTCAATCGTCCTAACTGTCCAGGAGGCTTACCATGCGCGCATCCGATGTCATGATCACCAACGTTATATCGGTCACACCCGACATGACCGTGAGAGAGGTCGCCAGAATCTTTGTCGACAACGGCATCAGCGGCGCACCGGTTCTGGATCCGCAGGGCCATCTCGCCGGCATGATCAGCGAAGGCGATCTGCTTCGCCGCACCGAAATCGGCACCGACGAGCGCAAGCCGAGTTCATGGCTCGACGTCTGGTCCGCGAGCCATGAAGCAAGGGATTACATCAAGACTCATGCGGTGAAAGTGCGCGACGTGATGACCCCCGACGTGGTGACAGTTCAGCCCGACACGCCGCTCGGTGAAGTGGCCAGCATTCTCGAGACGCGGCGCATCAAGCGTGTGCCGGTGACGCAGGCGGGGCGGGTGGTGGGTATCGTGAGCCGCGCCAATCTCGTGCAGGCGCTGGCCAGCGTGCCGGACGAACCGGCGTCGGCTGTGACGCTCTCGGACGCCGAAATCCGCGCGATGCTGATGGGCGAACTGGCGGGCCGTAAATGGAGCTTTGCCGGCCGCAATATCGTCGTCACCGACGGAGTCGTGCATCTGTGGGGCGTATTCCATGCAATGGAAGCCGTCGACGCGGTTCGGGTGGCGGCGCAAAACATCCCCGGCGTCAAACGTGTGGAGGATCACACCGAGCCGTATCCGGTGATGCCGGGCATCTAGCAGACAGGCGGCCGGCGCGGTCCGGCAATCAACTTTGGAGGCGTGATGGCTCAGATCATTCCCGGGCAGTGGTTCAACGTGGAAAGTGCCGGCTTCGACCAACTGTGCGGCATCACCACCCGGAGCCTGCAGGCTTTCGAGCGGCTGGCCGCTTTGAACCTGCAGGCATTCCGGTTTGGACTTGCCGAGACTCAGGAGGCGGTTGCCCGGACATGCGCGGCGGACAGTCTGCCGGAAATGTTATGTCTACCCACGTTGCTTGCGCCTGTGGGGGCAGCCCAGGCACTCTCGTACAGCCGGCAGTTCTTCGAGATTCTGTCGGCTCTCCAGCCGGATTTCGTGGCGCCGCCGGCTGGTGCGGTCCGGCAACGGCATGCTGCGGACAGCGTGGCAGCCTGGTCGCTCGTGCCTATAGGTATGCCGAGCGAGCCGGCGCCATCCACGGTGCCCGCCGTCGCCAAATCGGCAACCGCGTCAACTGAACGCGGGAACAAGTCGGCGGACAGGAAGGCGATACAGCCGATGCACACGGAGTAGCGGCTTTCGCTCCGGCCTGAGTCGACCTTGTAGAAGTTCGACTGAGCCGTTCGCGGAGGTTCATCCGCGAAGACCCATTGGCGCATTGGCGAAGACGCGCTGTCTCACGGTGTTCACGGTGTGTTAAGGCCTGATCTGCGTGCCCGCCGTGCCGGCCGCCATTGCCTCGATATTCTCAAGCGAGCCGATCACCGCGCGTTTGCCGGTGCGTGTGACGAAGTCGCACGCCGCTTCGACCTTGGGCCCCATCGAGCCGGCGGGAAACGCGATCGACCTCAATTGCGCCGCCGATATCTCCCTCAGCGCACGCTGGTTCGGCGAGTGCCAGTCCGCGTATACCGCGTCCACGTCGGTCGCGATGAGCAGCAGATCGGCGCCGACATCGGCGGCGAGCAGCGCGCTGCACAGATCCTTGTCGATCACGGCCTCGATACCCGTGCGGGTTTGACCGTCCGCCGCAAGCGTGACCGGAATGCCTCCGCCGCCGGCCGCGATCACAATCACGTCGTGCTCCACGAGCCATTCAACCGGCTTCAGCGCCGCGATGCGCTGTGGCTTCGGCGATGCTACGACGCGCCTGAAGTCCGTTCCGTCCGGTGCAATGCTCCAGCCATTGCGCTGCGCCAATTCTTCGGCTTGCGCCTTCGTATAAACGGGACCGATCGGTTTGGTCGGGTGCGCGAAGGCGGGATCGTGAGGGTCCACCTCGACGCGCGTGAGCAAGGTCGCGACATGCCGGGTGGCGGGCAATGCGTTGGCCAGTTCCTGTTCGAGCAGATAGCCGATCATGCCTTCCGACTCGGCGTCGAGCACGTCGAGCGGCGCGGTGTTTTCCGCGCCGCCGGCGGCGGCGGCCTGCAAGGCGAGCAGCCCGACCTGGGGACCGTTGCCGTGCGCGACCACCAGCTGGTTGCCATCGGCCAGCAGCGCGATCTGCTTCGCGGCACGGCGGATATTGTCGAGTTGGCGCGCCATCGTCATCGGTTCGCCGCGGCGCAGTAGCGCGTTGCCGCCCAGCGCTATCAGAATGCGCATGGTGGGCGCCTTAAGCGAGGGTCGCCACAAGCACGGCCTTGATCGTGTGCATGCGGTTCTCAGCCTGGGAAAAGACGATCGACGCATCCGATTCGAATACCTCGTCGCTGACTTCGAGTTCGGACATGCCGAAATGCTCGTGGACCATCCGGCCGGTGTCGGTGTCGAGATTGTGATAGGCGGGCAGGCAGTGCATGAAGCGCGTGCGCGGGTTGCCGGTCGCTTTCATCAGTGCGGCGTTGACCTGATAGGGGCGCAGGAGATCGATTCGCGGACCCCACGCTTCGACAGGCTCGCCCATCGACACCCAGACATCCGTGTAGACGAAGTCGACGCCGCTTACGGCCTCATGCGGATCCTCGACGATCGTCACGCTGGCGCCGGTGCGCTCGGCGAGAAGCCGCATTTGCGCCACCAGTTCGTCGTGCGGCCACAATTCGCGCGGCGCCGCGATGCGCACGTCCATGCCCATCTGCACGCCGCCGATCAGCAGCGAATTGCCCATGTTGAAGCGGGCGTCGCCGAGGTAGCAGAACGACAGTTCATGCAACGGTTTCTCGCCGAACTCCTGCATGGTGAGCAGGTCGGCGAGCACCTGGGTGGGGTGGAATTCGTCGGTGAGGCCGTTCCAGACCGGAACATGCGAATAGGTCGCGAGATCCTCGACCACGCTCTGATGAAAGCCACGGTATTCGATACCGTCATAGAGCCGTCCGAGTACCCGTGCGGTGTCCTTGAGGGACTCCTTGCGGCCGAGCTGCGAACTCGCGGAGTCAATGTAGGTGACGTGGCCACCCTGGTCATGCACGGCGACCTCGAATGCGCAACGCGTGCGTGTCGAGGTCTTTTCGAAAATCAATGCGATGTTCTTGCCATTGAGCCGCGGGACTTCGTTGCCGGCGTACTTGGCGCGCTTCAGCTCGGACGCGAGGTCGAGCAGAAAGCGGATGTCGCGCGGCGCGAAGTCCTGCATGTTGAGCAGACTGCGATTGCGTAGATTGAATGCCATGAGCGGGTTCTCCAAAGGTGCGACGCGCGCTTCGCGTCAGAGGGGGGCGCGTTCGATCGGGCAGGTCATGCAATGGCCGCCGCCGCGTCCGCGGCCGAGTTCGCCGCTCGGGATCGTAATGACTTCCACACCTGCCTTGCGCAGAAGCGTGTTGGTGTACACATTGCGGTTGTAGGCGACCACGATGCCCGGTGCGAGCGCGATCACATTGTTACCGTCGTCCCATTGCTCGCGCTCGGACTCCCACGTATCGCCGCCGGTGGCGACGGTGCGCAGCGTGCCGATACCCAGCGCCTGCGCGACCACGTCCAGGAACGGCGCGCTCTCGGCCCGCACGTCGAGCTGACCCGGCTGCTTGCCGGGGCGCAAACTCGTGCAACGGATCGCATCGACCACTTCGGGAAAGATCGTGACCAGGTCGCGATCGCAGAAGGTGAATACCGTGTCGAGATGCATCGCGCCGCGCGAGCGCGGCAGCTGCGCAGCAATCACCTGCTTGACCGATTCGCCGGCGAACAGCGCCCGCGCGAGTTGCGCGACGCCTTGCGGCGAACTCCGCTCGCCCATGCCGATCAGCACGACGTCGCGCGACAACGGCATGACATCGCCGCCTTCGAGCGTCGCGCCGCCGTGGTCCGTCTCCGGGCCGCCCCACCAGACGCGTGTCCCGCTGCTGAACAGCGGATGGAAGCGGTAGATGGCGGTGGCGAGCAGCGTCTCCTGTTGCCGCGCCGGCCAGTACATCGATCCGAGCACGACGCCGTCGTTGATCCAGCAACTGCTGTCGCGCGTGAAGAGCGTGTTGGGCAGCGGCGGCAGAATGAATCCCGAGGGCGGCGTGCATTGCGCGAGCAGGCCGTCGGCCTCGAATGGCAATTCGGCGCGAACGATCCCGCCGATCAGGCGTGTGGCGAGTTCGCCCGGCTCCATCTCCTGGAGCCAGGGTCTGAGCTGCGCCGCCAGTTCCGCATCCACGGTGCCGGGCGCAAGCTTGTGTTCCAGCACCCAGTCGCGCGCCTCGCGGCCTTGCAGGATGTCGGCCAGCAGATCGTGCATCTCCAGCACATCGACGCCGTGCTCCTGCATCGTGCTGACGAATGCGTAATGATCGTTCTTTGCCTGCGATACCCACAGCACGTCGTCGAACAGCAGGTCGCGGCAATTGGCCGGTGTCAGGCGCGCCTGGGCAAGTCCCGGGCGGCAGACCATCACCTTGCGCAGCGTGCCTATTTCGGAATAGACGCCGAATGTCATTGAGTTTCTCCTGAAGATCGGCGGCTTACAAACCGAGCGCGCCGGTGGACAGCAGCCATGCCGCCACGGCGGCGAGGATGAGCAGAGCCGCGAGGATCACCGCCTCGAACGGCTTGAACAGACGTGCGCCGCGTTCGCGTTTTGCCCAGCCGTACAGCAGCACGCCGGGCGCGTAGAGTAGAGCGGAGAGCAGCAGATACTTGGGACCGGCGGCATACAGCAGCCAGCAGCAATAAACGGTTGCGGCCGCGCCGATCAGCATGTCGCGGGTGCGTGCGCCTTCCGCCGGCGCGTAACCTTCTCCGCGCATGGCGATGCGAGTCGCGTAGACGGCGGAGAACAGATACGGGATCAGGATCATCGAAGTCGCAAGCGAAATCAGCGCCTGATAGGTCGCGTTGGAGACGAGCGTGATGATCAGGAACAGTTGCACCAGTCCGTTGGTCACCCAGAGTGCATTGGCCGGTACGCCGTGACTGTTTTCGCGCGCCAGAAACTTCGGCATGACGCCGCCGTTCGCCGGCGTGAAGAGTGTTTCCGCCGCCAGCAGGGTCCACGCCAGCAACGCACCGCCCACCGACACCAGCAGGCCGATGCTGATGAGCACCGCGCCCCAGGCACCGACGGCCTTGTCGAGCACGCCGGCCATCGAGGGGTTCTTCATCGCGGCGAGATCGCCTTGCGGCACGATACCGAGCGACAGCAGGGAGACTGCCATCAGCAGAAGCAGGACCACAACGAAGCCGAGCAGGGTGGCGCGCCCGATATCCTCGCGCCGCTGCGCGCGGGCCGAGAACACGCTGGCGCCTTCGATACCGATGAACACCCACACGGTGATCAGCATGGTGCTTTTGACTTGCGTGAAGACGCTGCCGAGCTTCGCATTGCCCCAGAAGTCCTGAGCGATCACATGGCTTCTGAAGGCGATGGCCGCGAGCACGATGAACAGCAGCAGCGGGATCACTTTGGCGACCGTGGTGATCGCGTTGAGCACCGCCGCGCTGCGCACGCCGCGCAGGATCACGGCATGCATGATCCATAGTGCGATGGATGCGCCCAGCACGGCCGCAGGCGTATTGCCGTCGCCGAATATGGGGAAGAAGTAGCCGAGCGTGCCGAACACGATGACGAGATAGCCGACATTGCCGATCCACGCGCTGACCCAGTAGCCCCAGGCCGAATTGAAGCCGACGAAGTCGCCGGCACTGGCGCGCGCATAAGCGTAGATGCCGTTGTCGAGTTCAGGCTTGCGGGTTGTCAGCGTCTGATAGACAAACGCCAGCATCAACATGCCGACGCCGGTGATCAACCAGCCGATCAGCACGGCAGCGGCGCCCGCGCCGGATGCCATGTTTTGCGGCAGGGAGAAGACGCCGCTGCCGATCATCGAACCGATCACCAGCGCGGTGAGCAGGCCGAGCCGCAATGGCTTTGCTACTGCGCTGCCAGTCTGGCCGGCCGGAGTTGGAACGGATGGTGCCGAAAATGAATCTGCCAGGTTCTTCATGACGGACCTCACTGTTTTTTAGATAGCTGGATTAGGTCACTTCATGAAGGCCCGTCAGTTGATCTGGATCAGTCCGTGCAAGGTCGCATGCCCGCGCACCGGCAGGTCCGGCGCAAGGGCGGAGAGTTTCTTCGCGGCCCACGCTTTTCTCGTCCCTATTTCTTAGACACTTGATGAAAGTCAGTTTTGCGCTTCATTCCAGGAATATCTTCTGGCTGTTCACACATTGCCGCGGAAGCCCCAACCATGCCGAGTCATCCAGCAGCAGCGTCTTCAGCAACCCCGTCGACGGCGCGGGATGGCTACGTTGTTGCCGTGCGCGGCGCGATCGTCGACGTCAGGTTCGAGAGCGACGCGCTTCCCGCTGTCGGCGATGCGCTCGTCGTCACGCCGGACGATCTTGCGCCGGTGCTCGCCGAGATCCAGGCGCATCTGAGCGAAACGATGGTGCGCGCACTGGCCTTGCAGACCACGGCCGGGTTGCGGCGCGGCACACGCGTGCAAGTTCCCGGCGGCCCGATTGAAACACCGGTCGGTGAAGCGGTGCTCGGCCGTCTACTCGATGTAACCGGCGCGACGCGCGACGACGGTCCGGCGCTTCCCGCGCAGATCGAGCGTCGTCCGATTCATCGCGCGGCGCCGCCGCTGGCGTCGCTCAAGGGCACCAGCACACTGTTCTCGACCGGCATCAAGGTGCTCGATCTGCTCGCGCCGCTCGCTCAGGGCGGCAAGGCGGCCATGTTCGGCGGCGCCGGAGTCGGCAAGACCGTGCTGGTGATGGAACTGATTCATGCAATGGTCGAGCGCTACGAAGGTATCTCCGTGTTCGCCGGCGTCGGCGAACGCTCGCGCGAAGGTCACGAGATGCTGCTCGACATGCGGACCTCCGGCGTGTTGCCGCGCACCGTACTGGTTTACGGACAGATGAACGAGCCGCCGGGCGCACGTTGGCGCGTGCCGTTCACGGCGTTGACGATCGCCGAATACTTTCGCGACGAACGTCGGCAAAACGTACTGTTGCTGATGGATAACGTGTTTCGCTTCGTGCAGGCGGGCGCCGAAGTGTCGGGTCTGCTCGGGCGCATGCCGTCGCGAGTCGGTTACCAGCCCACGCTGGCGACCGAAGTCGCGGGCTTGCAGGAACGCATCGTGTCCGTGGGCGGCGTGTCGGTGACGGCGATCGAGGCGGTGTACGTGCCCGCCGACGATTTCACCGACCCCGCCGTGACCGCGATTGCCGCGCACCTGGACAGCATGGTCGTGCTGTCCCGCTCGATGGCGGCCGAAGGCATGTATCCCGCCGTCGATCCGATCGCGTCGTCGTCGATCCTGCTCGATCCGCTGGTGGTGGGCGAAGAACATGCGGCAGTCGCAACAGAAGTGCGCCGCATCATCGAGCATTACCGTGAGTTGCAGGATGTGATCTCGTTGCTGGGTGTGGAAGAACTGGGCGCCGAAGACCGCGCACTGGTCGGCCGCGCGCGGCGCCTGCAACGCTTTCTGACCCAGCCGTTCGCAGTGACCGAGGCGTTCACGGGCGAGCCCGGCCGCTCGGTCGCGCTCGCCGATACGATTGCCGGCTGCAAGGCGATTCTCGCGGGCGAATGCGATACGTGGCAGGAGAGTTCGTTGTACATGATCGGCACACTCGATGAAGGGCGCCAAAGGGAAGCGGCCGCCGCGCAACAGACCGCCGCGCAACAGGCTGCTCCTGCTGGAAAGGAGTCGACGGCATGAGCAAGGATGCTTTGAGGCTCACCATCGCGACGCCGTCGCGAGTCTGGTTCGACGGCGTCGAAATCGTCTCGTTGCGGGCGGAAGACGCAAGCGGTTCGTTCGGCATCCGTATTGGGCATGCCGATTTCGTCACCCAGTTGACGTCGTCGGTGGTCCGCTGGACGGGCACGGACAAGGAGTTGCGCTACTGCGCGGTGAACGGCGGCGTGCTGCTGGTGTCGGGCGGCGCGACGGTGTCCATCGCTTGCCGCGAAGCGATTCCGGGCGATTCGCTGGAAGGCCTCGAGGCGATCGTGCGCAGCCGTCACGCCGACGAAGACGAAGCGGTGCGGCGTGCCCGCGTCGACCAGATGCGGCTGCATGCGCGCGCGGTGCGTCAGATGCTGCGCTACCTGCGGCCGCGGGCCGGGGGCGACGGCGCAAATCCGGACGGCACGGGAGCGACGCTGTAATGAGCACACCGCGGCGCGACGAGCGCACTCCTCGTGAGGACAAGCTGGCCGGCGCGGCCCAGCAGGCCGCAGAACGCGCGGCGCGCGGGCGTGCGGAGCCGGAGCCGTCGCTCGGCACCCGGCTCGGCCAGATCGGCATTCTTGGCTGGGCCATCGTCGTGCCGACACTGCTTGGGCTTGCGTTGGGACACTGGCTCGACCGCACTTTCGGTACGCGGGTATTTTTCTCGGCGCCGCTTCTGATGCTGGGAGCAGCGCTCGGTTTCTGGTCCGCATGGAAATGGATGCATCGTCAACAAGGAGCACACCGTGAATAGTGCGCTGGCATGGCCGCTACCGCCGCTCGCCGCCCAGCTCGTGATCGGACTCGCGGTCGGCGTGGTCGCGGGCGCGTGGCATTTCCTTTCGCTGCGCTGGAACTGGCCGTTGTTCACGGCTGGCCGAACGTTAGCGGCGCTGGCACTGCAAATCGCGCGCATCGCGCTGACCTGTGCGTTGCTGTTCGTGCTCGTACGCGTCGGCGCGCTGGCGCTGCTTGCGGGGATGGCGGGCGTGCTGCTCACACGCAGGATCGCGCTGCGGCGTTACGGAGGCCTGTCATGACCGAATCACCGCTCACCATCTCGCCGCTTCTGCAGCTTGGCCCGGTCCCGATCACCGGGCCCGTGCTGATCACCTGGGGCATCATGGCCATTGTCACCGCCGGGGCCGTCGTGCTGAGCCGAAGACTCTCGCTTGCGCCAGGGAAGACGCAAACCGCGCTCGAACTGCTCGTCGAAACGATCGACCAGCAGATTCGCGACACCATGCAAACCGAGGCGGCAACGTATCGCGCGCTGATCGGCACGCTGTTCATCTTCGTACTGGTCGCCAACTGGTGCGCGCTGGTGCCGGGCGTCACGCCGCCTACCGCGCACCTCGAAACCGACGCCGCGCTCGCGCTGATCGTGCTCGGCGCCACGGTCTTTTACGGCATTCGCAGCCGCGGCGCGACGGGCTATCTCGCGTCGTTCGCGGAGCCGAGCTGGGTGATGATTCCGCTGAACGTCGTCGAGCAGATCACGCGCACGTTCTCACTCGTGGTTCGCCTGTTCGGCAACGTCATGAGCGGCGTGTTCGTGATCGGCATTCTGCTGTCGCTCGCCGGCCTGCTGGTGCCGATTCCGCTCATGGCGCTGGATCTGCTCACGGGCGCGGTCCAGGCCTACATCTTTGCTGTTCTCTCGATGGTCTTCATCGGCGCCGCGATCGGCGATCCGCACCATGTCAGTGTCAAAAAGGGCGAAGTCTCATGAATAACCTTATCGAAGTCGTCAGTATCGCCGCGGCAGCGTTTGCCGTCTCGTTCGGCGCGATCGGGCCGGCGCTTGCCGAAGGCCGGGCGGTCGCCGCGGCAATGGACGCGATCGCACGGCAGCCGGATTCGGCAGGCACCGTGTCGCGCACGCTGTTCGTCGGGCTGGCCATGATCGAGACGATGGCGATCTATTGCCTCGTGATCGCCTTGCTGCTGCTGTTTGCCAACCCGTTTGCGAAATAGGCGGACACCATGCGAATCGACTGGTGGACGCTCGCGCTTCAGACCATCAATGCACTGGTGCTGATATGGCTGCTTGCGCGTTTCCTGTTCCGCCCGGTCGCAGGCATCATCGCTGAACGTCAGAAGACGGCGCAGGCCCTGATCGCCGATGCCGAGGCGGCGAAGCTCGTAGCAGTGCAGGAACGCGACAAGGCAACCCAGGAAACGCAGCAGCTCGCGGCGGCGCACGGCGAAGCCATGAAAGCCGTCGCGGCGGAAGCCGCGGCGCAGAAGCAGGCGCTTCTGAACGCCGCTCAGGCCGACGCGGACGCATTGCGAGCAGCGGCGAAAGGCGAAGCCGCGGGAGCGCGCGCCGAGCAGGACAAACTCGCGTCCGAACGCGCCAGCCGGCTTGCCGTGGATATCGCCGCCAAGCTGCTCGACAGGTTGCCAGAGAGCATGCGCGTGAGCGGTTTTGTCGACGGCCTCGCCGAGGGAATCGCACGACTTCCGGAAAGCGCGCGTGGCGGATTCTGGGAGGATGGCGCGGTGCCGATACTCGCCGCGCCGCGAGCGTTGAGCCCGCAGGAACAGGACCAGTGCCGCGCGATGCTGGCAACGTGCCTGAAGCGCGATGTGCCGGTCAACTTCGAAGTGGATCCGCAACTGATAGCCGGCCTCGAACTGCGCTCGCCGCATGCCGTGGTGCGCAATAGCTTCGGCGCGGAACTCGTTCGCATCAAGGAGGCGCTGCTCGATGACAGTCATGCTGCCCGCTGAAATGAGCGACGACGCCTGGCTCGCGGCGCAGCGCAAGGCGCTGGCTCGCACGGCGGCCGCGCCTTATGCCGACACGCTCGGCCGCGTGGAGCGGATCGGCGACGGTATCGCGTTCGTTTCGGGGCTGGCCGATGCGGCGCTCGACGAACTGCTGCGCTTCGAAAGCGGCGCGAGCGGCTTCGTGCATACGCTGGAAGCCGATCTGATGAGCGTCGTGCTGCTGGACGACGGCGCCACGGTCGAAGCCGGCGCGCGCGTGACTCGCACCGGCGCGGTGATCGAGGTGCCGGTCGGCGAAGGCCTGCTCGGGCGCGTGATCGACCCGCTAGGCCGGCCGCTCGATCGCGACGAGCCGGTGTCCGCGGCGAAGCGCATGCCGATCGAGCGGCCCGCACCGGCGATCATCGATCGCGACCTGGTCAGCGAGCCTGTCGAAACCGGCGTGCTGATCGTCGACGCGCTCTTCGCCGTGGGTCGCGGACAGCGGGAACTGATCATCGGCGATCGTGCAACCGGCAAGACCGCCCTGGCCCTCGACGCGATCGTCAACCAGAAGCACTCGGACATGATCTGCATCTATGTGGCGATCGGCCAGCGCTCGACGGCCGTGCAGCAGGTGATCGAATCCGTGCGCCGCTACGGCGCGCCCGAGCGCTGCGTGTTCGTGGTGGCGCCGGCGGCTTCGGCGGCCGGATTGCAATGGATCGCGCCGTTCGCGGGCGTCACGATCGCCGAGTACTTTCGCGACCGCGGGCAGCACGCGCTGGTCGTCATCGACGATCTCACCAAGCATGCCGCGACCCATCGGGAGTTGGCACTGCTCACACGCGAGCCGCCGGGACGCGAAGCCTATCCCGGCGACATCTTCTACGTTCACGCGCGGTTGCTCGAACGCGCGGCGAAGCTGTCGGCCAAGCTCGGCGGCGGCTCATTGACGGCATTGCCGATCGCGGAAACCGACGCGGGCAATCTGTCCGCCTATATCCCGACCAATCTGATTTCGATCACGGACGGCCAGATCGTGCTGGATGCCGCGCTATTTGCAGCCAACCAGCGTCCTGCCGTGGACGTCGGGCTGAGCGTGAGCCGGGTGGGCGGCAAGGCGCAGCATCCAGCCTTGCGCGAGGTGTCGGGCCGTTTGCGGCTCGACTACGCGCAGTTCCTGGAGCTCGAGATGTTCAGCCGCTTCGGCGGTCTGACGGATGCCCACGTCGCCGGTAAGATCGCGCGCGGCGAACGCATCCGGGCACTGATCGCGCAACCGCGATTCAGGCCGCTGCGCACGGTGGATGAAATCGCGCTGCTTGCCGCACTGGCGGAGGGTGTGTTCGATGCCGCGCCGCCGGCGATTGCCACTGAAGCGCGGGCTCAACTCGCGCAACAACTGCCGGGCGCAAGCATGGAAGCCGGCTGGGTGGATGCGCCGTTGGATCCCGCCACGCAGGCCGCGCTCGTCACGACGGTTCGCGAGATCGTGCAGCGCCTGACGCAGGAAGCGGCGAATGTCCCCGCCCGGACCGGGAGTGGCAAATGAGCGGCAGACTCGCGGAAATCGAAGCGCGTACCGCCACCGCGCGCCAACTGGACGCCGTGATCGGCGCGATGCGCGGCATTGCCGCAGCTCGCTCACGCGAAGCGCAGCGGCGGCTGCCCGGTATCCGCTCGTCGGCTGCGACCGTGGGGGCCGCGATCGGCGCCGTGCTGGCCTACGGCAGAGGGGCGCAGGCACCTCTGGACGAGCCGGATCATGGCGCGCGGATCGTGATCGCGCTGTGCTCGGAGCAGGGCTTCGTCGGCTCATTCAACGAGCAGGTGCTGGACTATGTACGGACTCGCGTCGATAGCGCACGGTGCGAGCTGCTGCTCGTCGGCACGCGCGGCGAGATGGCGGCCAGCGAGCGCCGCCTTGCGGTCGCATGGAGTTCGCCCGCGGTGTCCCACGCCGACGAAGTGCCGTCTCTGGCCAACCGCATTACCGATGCGCTCTACGCGCGTCTCGGCGTTCGCGCGGTGGATCACGTCTCGATCATCCATGCGCTGCCGGGCGGCGGCACCGCCGCCGGCAAGATGGTCGAGCACCGGTTGATACCGTTTGATTATTCGCGCTTTCAGGTGGCGAGGCGCGCTGTGCCGCCGCTGCTCACATTGCCGGTCGAACGTCTGCTTCCGGGTCTGGTCGAGGAATATGTGTTTGTCGAGATCTGCGAGGCACTGATGCTCTCGTTCGCCGCGGAAAACGAGGCGAGGGTGAACGCGATGCTGGCCGCCCGCACCAATGTGCGGGATACGCTCGAGGAACTGACGCAGAGCTATCGCCGGGTCCGTCAGGACGAAATCACCGACGATATCGCGGAACTCGCGGCAGCCACCACGCAGCCGGTCTAGCGGAGCGCCGGGCTGTCATGCCCGGCGCCGCTCGCTTTATCCCGCGGCGTGGTCGCCGCCGTCCGTGTTGCCGCGCTTGCGCGCCGGGCTGGCACGCTTGCGCGCGGGTTTGGCGGCCGGCCCGGTGTCGGCCGCACCATTGCCGGCGTCCGGGTCTTTCTGTTTGTCCTGCTGCGTTGTGCCGGCGAGCTCCTGCTGCGGTGCTTCGCTCAGTTCGAACACCGTATCGTCCTGGAGCGGATCGAACCGGCACACCACCCGGTTGCCCTCGCGGACCGCGCCGTCGAGCATCTGCTTTGCGAGCGGATTTTCGATGACCTGGCGAATGCGCCGCCGCAGTTCACGCGCGCCGTATTCGGGCCGGTAAGCCTCCTTCGCCAGTTGATCGACGATACTGTCGTCGAACACGATGTCGATGTCCTGACTCTTCGCGATGTGCGCCACCTTGTCGAGTTGCAGGCGCACGATCGAACGGATCTGGTCGGCGTTGAGCGACTCGAAAATGATGATCTCGTCGATACGGTTCAGGAACTCGGGGCGGAAATGTGACCGCAGCACTGTCATCACACCTTCGCGCACGCCGTCGGGCTGCCGGTCCTTACGGGGGCTCTTGCCGGCAACGATGTCGTTGTCCGCCGCGATGAAGCCGGGACGCTTGCGCGGCGTGCCCGTGATGACGTCGGAGGCGAGGTTGCTGGTCGCGATGATCAGCGTATTGGCGAAGTCGATGACGCGGCCCTTGCCGTCGGTCAGGCGGCCGTCGTCGAATACCTGCAGCAGCACGTTGTAGACGTCCGGATGCGCTTTTTCGATTTCGTCGAGCAGAATCACGCTATGCGGACGCCGCCGCACGCGCTCGGTCAACTGGCCGCCTTCGTCGTAGCCGACATAGCCGGGCGGCGCACCGATCAGTCGCGCCACCGCGTGCCGCTCCATGTACTCGCTCATGTCGATACGCACAATGGCGTCCTCGTCGCCGAATACGACTTCGGCGAGCGCCTTCGCCAGTTCGGTCTTGCCGACGCCGGTCGGGCCGAGGAACAGAAACACGGCAAGCGGCTGATGGCGGGCCTGCAAACCCGCGCGGCTTCGCCGCACCGCATCGCTTACCGCGCTGATCGCTTCTTCCTGGCCGATCACGCGCCGGTGCAGGCGGTCCTCCATTTGCAGCAGTTTGGTTTTCTCCTCCTGCGTCAGGTCGGCAACCGGAATGCCCGTCATTTTCGCGACGATCTCGGCGACCAGCGTACGGGTCACCTCCGCGGTGCTCGTGCTCACACGCCGCTTCCATGCCTCGGTCGAGTCGTCGAGCTGGGTTTGCTTGCCTGACAGTTGTTCTCCGAGCGCCTTCGCCCGTTCGAACTGTTTGTGCGACGTCGCGTATTCCTGCTCGCGCCGGATCTGGGCGATTTCCGATTCGAGTTCCAGCACCTCCGCCGGGCGGGATGTGGATGACAGATGCTCGCGCGCGGCCGCCTGGTCGATCAGGTCGACGGCCTTGTCCGGCAGGAAGCGGCCCGTAATGTAGCGGTCGGACAGTTCGGCGGCGGCCACGCACGCTTCATCCAGAATCGTGACCTTGTGGTGCGCTTCCAGACGGTCGCGCAGCCCCCGCAGAATGCCGATAGTCTGCTCCACGCTCGGCTCGCCGACCAGCACCGGCTGGAAGCGCCGTTCCAGCGCGGCGTCTTTCTCGATGTACTTCTGGTATTCGGCGAGCGTGGTCGCGCCGATCAGATTGAGCTCGCCGCGCGCCATCGGCGGCTTGAACACATTGGCGATATCCAGGCCGCCTTCGCCGCCGCCCTGGCCCGCACCGACGATGGTGTGCACTTCGTCGACGAAGAGAACCAGCCGATCCTTGTGCGCGGCGATTTCGTCCATCACCTGCTTGACGCGTTCCTCGAATTCGCCACGGTATTTCGAGCCCGCGACCAGCGAGTTGACATTGAGTTCGATCAGGCGCTTTTCGCGCAATGTTTCCGGCACGTCGCCGCTGATCATGCGCAGCGCGAGTCCTTCCACAATCGCCGTCTTGCCGACGCCGGGCTCGCCGATCAGCACGGGGTTGTTCTTTTTGCGCCGGGCGAGCACCTCGACGAGCGTCTCTGTTTCCTTCGATCGTCCAATGACCGGATCGAGCTTGCCTTCACGGGCGAGCCGCGTGATGTCGCGGCTATATTTGTCGAGCTGCGGCGTGTCGCTGGGAGCTTGCGCGGCTTCTTCCTGGCCGGCCTGCTTCAGCGTCTGCTGACGCAACAGGTGAGGCGACAGGCCGTACTTCATCAACAGATCGCCGGCAAAACTGTCGGTGACCTCGGCGAGGCCGGTAAGAATGTGTTCGGGGCCGACGTAGTTCTGTCCGAATTCGCGCGACGCGATGACGGCGCGTTCGAGCGCACTTTTCAGGCGTGGCGAAACGGAGATCTCGCCTTGCGGCGCTTTGGACGTGACGTGCCCCTTTGGCGCGTTTGCTTCGATATGCTTTTGAAGATCGCTGGCGGAGATCTTCAGCGCCGACAGAATGCGCTGTACTGCTTCACTTTCGACGAGTTCATAAAGCACGTGTTCGGTGTCCACCTCATGGCGGCCGAATTGCACGGCGCGTTCGGCGGCACGTTGCAGTATTTCCTTCGCCTGCTCGCTGAAATGCTGTTGCAGGTCGACGCCTTTGTTCACCGGGCCGTCGTGACGCGTGGCGGCTGGTTCAGCGCCGAAGCCGTCTGTGCCCGAGTCCAGTAATCCGTCGAACAGGCCGCCCCGAAACAGCGATTCGAGCGGCGACACCTGTCGTTGATGCCGCGTGAGCTGCGCGTAGTGATAGTCGCAAACATCGAGTTGCCTTCTGCGTCCGCCCTGAATGACCGCGACCCGGATGGTCGCAGGCCTGACGCCGCAAAGTTCGCACAGATGTTCCGCCATGTCGTATCTCCCGAATGTACCGATGTTGGAAAAGCAGGCCAGCGGGAAGGTGACTGTCGTGTTGCCCGCCGCTTGTCGATCGGGTCATTGTGGGCGGAGGGCCGCACGAGTCGTTGAGCTTGATCAAGCGTTGGCCTGGTGTGCACGCAGGGCTTTATCGCCGGCTCGCGACGCGCACGGCGCATAGCGTGATGGGCGCAGGCGGCCGATGTTTTCGCGCGAAGCCTCGCTTTCCCGGCTCGTCATGCGATTGCTTGACGCAAGTCAGGCGCGTGGAGCCGTTCGCGCCGATGATCCAGCTATTCTGCCGCGATGAGCGGTATCAGGACGTCGGGCGGGTGTCTGCAACGTCTGCGAGGAGCGGATCATGTATCAGAAGATCGTCGTGGCGCTGGACGGCAGCGAGTCGTCCAGATGGGCGCTGTATGAAGCGCTGCAATTTGCGCAGCTCACGCAAGCGCGGCTGCATGCGGTGTATGTCGTCCATCCGTGGTGTGCGTCCCGTTACGCGGGCTATTTCAATCCCGACCAGCTTCGTGACGTGCTGCGTGAAGACGGCCGGCTCGCCCTCGATGAGGCGCGCCGGGCCATGGCCGAGCGTGGTGTGCCCGGCGATACCGAGATCGAGGAGACGGAGAGCGCGGCGGACGATATCCCGCACTGTCTCGCCCGTTGTGTGCAACGCCAGGGCGCCGGCCTCGTGGTGATGGGCACGCAAGGCCGGCATGGCATAGGTCGGCTGCTCCAGGGCAGCGTCGCGGAAACGTTCTTGCGGGGCGCCCACGTTCCGGTGCTGTTGGTCAGGTGCCCACGCGATCAGGACGAGATACCGGCGGGCCTGTAAGTGCCCGTCAGTAGCTGTCGCTGCGATGTCCGTGCAGTCACGTCGGACTGAAGCCGACCGTCTGCGTGAGAATCGGCAGTTCGTCTTCGTTGAGAGACAGCGCATTCGCGAGCAGTCGCGGGTTGATCCAGCCCCGGATCACGCTGGCCAGCCCCGCCGACGCGCAATACAGCGAGACGTTCTGCGCAATCGCTCCGGCCGTCACAGCCGAAAAGCGCTCGCGCTGTTGCGCGGGCATCTCCAGTATGCGCGACGTGCGGACCACGTAGACGAGATCGAGCGGCGCCTCACCGACGAAGTCCTGATAGCCGGTCTGTCCGCGCGCGTCGATTGCGTGCTTGAGGACGAGCTGGTGGTTCGGCGGGTCGTAGCGATACACGCCATTGGGCAGCGCGGCGTAGATATCGATTTCATTGAACGAATGCGGTGACGGCGCGGTGCGCCCGCCGGTCGCGGGCCGATTGATCCCGTCGGCGGCCCAGAGCAACTCGCCGAGCAAGGTGGGCGGCAACGCCGTCGGCGCGAACGCGCGACAACTGGCGCGCTGTGCGAAGGCGGTCATCAGCGGCACGCCGGTGTTCAGATCGGGTTTGGGCAACGCGATCACGGCAGGCGTTTCGCCGCTGGCGAGTGGGGGCCGCAACACGGGTGCGGGCTCGTACGCAAGGAGTGGCATGTCGGTCATATCGGACTCCGTTGAAGTGTGCCTGGGGGTGGCCGCGGCAGCGCCACGCTGCCCACGACGGGTGCCATTCCAGGTTAGCCCGAAATCCCTGTCGCCCATTGACGCAGATCAGGCGAAGCAACCCCGTGCGTGCAAGGACGGTCGCGCTTGACAATGCAGACTCAGTAACGCAAATACCTGTCACGCAAGGGCGCGAAACGGTTGCTTTCCTGCGTCGCGATCGCGTCGATCTGATCGAGTCCTACTCCATCGCGCAACGCCTGCCATACCGCGCCGGATCCGATCGCGTCGCGTGTCGCGGCGACGTCGAAGCGCGTAGGGTAGAGCGCATGCAGCGTTACGGCAAGGGCGAGGCCCAGACGGCCGACGTGCGCCGCCGCGGCGTCCGGATCGCGTGCGATCTGTACGCCGTGACACAACTGGCCGCGCCAGGCCGATTCGGTCGGCACGAAGTCGGTGGCCGTAAAGCGGGCGCCGGTATCGAGCGCGTTCAGCGTGGCGGCGAGACTCGCACCGTCGATCCACGGCGCGCCGACGAGCTCGAACGGCGTGGGCGTGCCGCGGCCCACGCTCACATTGGCGCCTTCGATCGTCGCGACTTCCGGATACAGCGCCAGCTGCGTGAGTGTTCGCAGATTCGGCGAGAGCGGCACCCAGCCGAGGCCGGTGTCCGCGAAGCGCATCGTGCGCTGGTAGCCGCTCATGGGGATCACGCGCAGATCGGCGCCGATGTGGCGCTCGCGATTGAAGAGGGCCGCAAGCTCGCCGACCGTCAGTCCCGGCTCGAGCGGCAGCGCGAAGTAGCCGGTGAACGATTCGTGTCCCTCGTCGAGCACGGGGCCGCCGAAGCGGTCCGCGCCCAGCGGATCAGGACGATCGAGCACGAAGAGTGGAATGCCGCGCGACGCCGCGGCTTCGAGCGCATAGCCGAGGGTCGTCTCATAGGTGAAAAAGCGCACGCCCGCGTCCTGGATGTCGAATACGAGCGCGTCGATGCCGTCGAGCGAGCCGGCGGGGAAATGCCGTGTGCCGCCATACAGGCTGTGCACGGTCAGGCCGGTGGCCGGATCGCGAGAATCGCCGACGCGTTCGTCGACGTCGGTATTCAGACCGTGCTCCGGCGAGAACAGCGCGGCAAGCGTGACGCCGGGCGCGTGCGCGAGAACGTCGACGGTGCGGGTGCCTGCGGCGTCGAATCCGGTGCGGTTGGTCACGAGACCGATACGCCGGCCGGTCAGCGGCGCGAACTGCTGCTCTTCGAGCACGTCGAGGCCGCTCCTGACCGGGCCTGCGGCGCCCGGCAGGCGGCTCGCCCAAGTCAGGGCAGGCGCCGCGGCGGGCACTGCGGTGCGGATGTCGGCAGAGGTGCGCGGCGGCGCAGCGCTCGCGATCGCGGCGACGATCTGCGCGCGCAGCGGCCGTGCGTCGCCCTGATCGTTCGGGTGCACGCGGTTGGTCAGGATCACGACGAAGCGGCGCGTGACGAAATCCACCCAGATGCCGGTGCCGGTGTAACCGGTGTGGTCGATCGCGCCGATCGGCGGCAAGCGGTCGCGGTTTGCCACCAGCGGGCTCGCGAGCTCCCAGCCGAGGCCGCGCCAGGGCTGGACGGGCAACGGCGAAACGGCCGCCGCCAGAGCCTCGATGCTGGATGCCAGGAGCACGCGCGTTGCCGGTCTTGCGCGCGTTGTCGCGCTGAGGCCGCCGTTGAGCAGCATCTGCGCGAAACGGGCGAGGTCGTCGGCGGTGGAAAAAAGGCCGGCGTTTCCCGCAATGCCTTGCATCCAGCTGGCGAGCGGATCATGGACGCGGCCGCGGCGCATGCCGAGGCGGTCCGCTGTCGTCGCGGCGCTGCGCGCAGCGTGCCGCGCGTCGGGAAGAAAGCCGGTGTCCCGCATGCCGAGCGGCGCAAAAATATGCGTGTGGCAATACACATCGAAAGGTTGACTGGTCACGCGCTCGACGAGCACGCCCAGCGTGGCGAAATTCAGATCGCTGTAGATCACGCGTTCGCCCGACCTCGCGCGCAGTCGTTGCCGCGCGATATCGTTCAGGACGCTTGCACGTGTGCCGCCTGCCGGCCGCGAGTTCAGATCCGCCTGCAGCCCGGACCTATGCGCGAGCAACTCGCGCACCGTGACCGCTTCCTTGCCATTCGCGCCGAACTCGGGCCAATAGCGCATCACGGGAGCATCGAGGTCGATGCGTCCCGCTTCGACCTGCTGCATGACCGCCGTCGTGGTCGCAATCACTTTGGTCAGCGAGGCCAGATCGAAGACGGTGCCGACAGTCATCGCTTCCCGGTAAGGCTCGGTCATGCGTTGGCCGAACGCCTCGCGATACTGCACCTCGCTCGCGGTTCCCGCCACCACCACGGCGCCGGGCAGCCGGCCGGCTTCGATCTGGCCGGCGACAATGCGGCCGAGCTCCGCACGCATGCCGGCGTCGAGCGGCGCGGCGCGCGCGAACGGCGGCGCGTGCAGCAGCGCAATCGCCAGTGCCGCTGCCGGCACGGCTCGGGCCAGCCGGCGTCTCATCGCGGCATGTCCGCGGCATCGTAACGATTGCGCGGGTTCCATAGCATCCAGCCGTCGCTGCCGGCGGCATCCGCGGCATGGGTCTGGGCGCGGATCTGGGCTGCGTCGAAATCGCGGTGGTCGAACGCATAGTCGCGAAACGCCTGCAGCCAGGGGCGAAACCGCACGCTCGGCAAATGCGTCCGCTGCACCGCCTCGTCGAGCGAGCGCCGGACGATCTGCCCCGGATCGGCAACCGGATTCGTGCAACCCGGCAAACCCCATGTGAAGCCGGAGGGATACAGCATCGGCGAGATGTAGTCGAGCGGGGCGCCGAGCAGTTCGATCTGCTGGCCGATGGCGGTGTCATCCAGATTCCAGCAGACGTAGCCGAAGATATCCGCCGCGACGAATACGTTGTAGGGCGCGAGGCGCGTACGCGCGGCCTGCAGGAAACCCACGATCGCAGCCGTGCGGTTGGCCCGTGTATTGGCTTGCGAAAAGTGCAGGCCGCCCGCGTCGGGAAAGCGGACATAGTCGAACTGGATTTCGTCGAAGCCCATTCTGGCCGCCTCTTCGGCGACATCGAGATTGTGCCGCCACACCTCGCGCGAGAATGGGTCCAGCCACTGCAAATGTTCGCGGTCGCGCCACGGATTGCCGTTTGCATCGCGCACCGTCCATGCCGGATGGGCATCGGCGAGCGGGTCGTCCTTGAACACGACGATGCGGGCGATCAGGTAAAGATGCCGGGCATGCAGTTCGGCGAGCAGTGCCGGGAAATCGCGGGCAATCGGTCCATTGCCCTTCAGTTGGGCCGATGCGCCGACCGCGTCGCGTGCCGCGCTGTGATAAGGCGTGAGACCGCGATCGCCTTTGACGTCGATCACCAGTGCATTGATGGCCGTGGTCTGCGTGAGTGCGAGTGCTTCGTCGCGCAGCGTGGTGCTCGTCACGCCATATACCGAGAGATACACCGCTTTGGGGCGAAAGGGCGTGAGCTTGAGCGTCAGCGGCGCCTCGCCGTTCGTGTCGACCTCTGTGCGCAGATAGCCGGGTGCCCGCGCAGCGATGCGGGTGATGGACGACTCGAACTCGAAGCGGCCGTCTGCGTCCGCTTGCTGTACGCCGGACGGGCTTGTGACAAACGCGTGTGGTATCGGTTTCGCCGTAACTTCGTCGATGACGACGCCCGTTGCCGCGCTGCACGGCAAGCTCGTCACGAGAACCGCAAGCGCTAGCGCGGTGCCGCGCAGGAATGAAAGTGTGGCCATTTTATTTGTCTCTTCATTTGTCACTTCATTTGTTTCAATCGCCGCTGGAGTTCGGGGCGGCCCGAGGCGCCGGCTCGCCGAGCAGCGCGGCCAGACCCGCGACCCCATATGAATCGACCATCAGGAAGCGCGGCAGGGCGAGCATGCGCGAATGCCTATCCACGCTGCGTCCCTCCAGCGAAAATGCCGCGATATAACCTTCCCCGGAGGCCAGCGCCATCAACTCATCGTCGCAAATGCCGAATGGCCACGCCAGCAGATTGATCTCGCCCCCGACTTCGGCCTCGATGCGCTGCCGCGACATGTCGAGCTGGGTCCGCACGAAATGCTGAAAATCCGCGGGCGTCCGGCGGCGCCGTTCGACCTTGAAGTTGGGATGCCAGTACGTATGCGACTGAACGTCGAACAGGCCGGTCTGTTTGAGCGTGCGCAATTGCTCCCACGTCAGCGCGTAGGAAGCATTCGAAATGGCCGAAGGATAGACGAAGAGTGTGACCGGCAGACGCTCGCGCTCCACGATTGGCCGCAGTTCGTCGAAGACCGACCGATGGCCGTCGTCGACGGTCAGGACGATCGGCCGTGGCGGTAGCTTCACGGAAGGATCGCGCAGCCAGTTCACGACGTCTCGCAGCGGCACCACCTGATAGCCGCGTTCTTTCAGGAATCGCAATTGTGCCTCGAAGGTCGCGACACGGACCGTCATGGAATCGTTCACGGTCGCGGCAAAGCGGTGGTAGACCAGGATCGGCACATGCGTGGGCGGCGTCTGCGCGTGTGCGCCGAACATGAACGCGAGTCCGCATAAGCCAATGGACAGTGCGCGCCAGCATCGATTGTGCAATTGGAAAAGACCGCGGGCGAGCAGATGCGGCATGGACGTCCTTTTTAGTGGCGTTGTTCGCTGGAGGCGATTTGCGGCGATGCACGGCGCAATCGCTCTGCCTCGGCCAGCATATGGGCCCGCCCGGATGGGCGATTGATCCCCGTCAAATGCACGCGACGAGGGCCGCTCCATCACACAATGGCGGTGCGCTCCTTCGCGCGTCAGCGATAAATGCCGTGCGGGCGGCGGTGGAAGCGACTTGACGTGCATCAATGAGTCGAAGAGCAGAGCGCAGAGAATCAGACCTCGATGTCAGCAGGGCGAATGTCACGCCCTCATGGAGACCTGATCATGAGCACAACGTCCTCCGGCGGTAACGCCACTCGCGCAATCCAACGGATACTCCTGGCCGTCGACACGTCGCCGGAGTCGGCGCGCGCAGTGGCATACGTGCGCCACCTGACGCTACCCGGTGCCCGGATCCGCATTGTGAGTGTGGCGGAAAATCCTCGTGTGCTCTTGCCGCTCGGATCGATGACGGATGCCGAACTGCAACTCGCGCGCACCGAACTCGCCCACGATGCGGACGAAGCCGTGGCGCGCGCCAGAAAGATATTCGCGGATGCCGGTATCGACGTGGAATCGGGCGTCACGGAAATTTCAAGGGAAGGCGGCTACACCGCAAACGCATTGATTGATGCCGCAGCCGAATGGAAGGCGGATCTGCTGGTCATGGGCGCTCGCCAGCATCACGGCATGTTGCGCTGGGTCGAAGGAACGGTGTCGGAATTCGTCACGACCGAGGCACCGTGTTCGATTCTCGTTGTGCCTGCCGGCTATGAAGCGGAGATCCGGACATCGCCGCGCCGGCTCCTGTTCGCGCTGGACGGAAGCGCCGCTTCGCTCGACGCGTTGCACTTCGGGCTGCAACTCGCCACACCCGAGTCCCGTCTTCGTGCGATCTACGTGATAGATCGTGCTGTCCGCCTGACCGATATCGTGCCGATCAGCGTCCTCGAGCAAGCGTTCGTCGAAGAAGGAAAGGTGATTCTGGAGACGGCAGCGACGGTTCTTGCCGAATTGCCGAATCACGCTGAGACTGAGGCAGTCGAGACGGCGCCGTCGCGTGACGACGTAGCGCATGCAATTGTCCGCGACGCGGAACAGTGGCAGGCGGATCTGATCGTCGTGGGCACCCACGGGCGGCGTGGCGTCGCACGCTGGCTTCTCGGCAGCGTGGCCGCGCGCACCGCGCGTCTCGCCCGCACGCCGTTGCTGCTGGCGCGGCCTTGCCCCGAGGAATGAAACGGGCGGCGGGCATCGGCTGAACATCGGCTGAACACACTTTGCGCGTATTGCGCCATGTGAACGCGGGGAGCGGCCGAAACGCCGGCGCGGAACGCCTCCAGACGTTCACGAACCTGGAGATCTACTCGTTATGCCATTGTTCAATCCACGCTTGCTGCGCATCGGTGTCGCATTCGTGTTTCTCGCCATGAGCGCGGCGCTCGCCGCGCAAACACTGCCCGAGCCGGTCAGCCGCGACGGCGTGCTGTACATGACGGGCGGCATCGGTGAGGACGACGCGAAAGCGTTTCGCGCGCTTGCACCTCGCTACAGCCTGCGCATGACGTTTACCGCCGCCGCGGGCAACTACCTCTCCGATGTGGACGTGACGATCGCAAGCGCGTCGGGCCATGCCGTTCTGGACACCCGCACCGAAGGCCCGTTCCTGTTCGTGATGCTTCCGGCCGGACGTTATCGTATCGTCGCGCATGCCGGGCGCACGGAGTTCGCGAAGACGGTAGACGTTCCGCGTCGCGGTGGGCTGGATCTGCACATCGTCTTGCAGGAGCGCTCCACCGGCGACGCGCGGATGAACTGCCCGCATTGCCGCGCGTCGATGCATAGTCAGAGCGCACCGTGATCAATTACGGCGCACGGCGTCGCGTGGCCCTTGACCTCGATCAATCGCATCGGGCCGGGCAGCAATAGTCTGGATACGTGGCGCATTGGCGGCGGAACACGGCTCGCCCGCCGGAATAGTCGCCGCGCTCAATCAGTTCGCAGCCATGCCCCATCGCGTTGCAAGGTCAAGTCGGAGGAGAAATTCCATGAAGTCGGACAGTCAACTGAAGCAGGAAGTCGAGGACGAACTGAGGCACAGTCCGGCCGTCGACGCAAACGGAATAGGCGTTGCCGTGGTCGACGGCATCGTGACGATCAGCGGACACGTCCCGGACTACGCGACGAAAGTCGCGGCTGAAAAATGTGCGATGAGAATCGCCGGTGTGGTGGCCGTGGTCGTCGCCATCGACGTGAAGCTGCGGGAGTCCGAGCGGCGTACCGACGAGGACATCGCCTTGAATGTGCGCGTCGCCCTCGACTGGATCGCGGGTCTCGAAGACCATGCGATCAAGATCCAGGTGGAGAAGGGTTGGGTGACATTGAGCGGCGAAGTCGAGGACGGTTATCGCAGCCATATCGCCGAGAAAAACGTCGTTCATATGCGCGGCGTGACGGGCGTGACAAACGAAATCAAAATCCGTGGCTCGGCTTCCCCGCTCGACATCGAGTACAGCATCCGCAAAGCCATTCAGCGCCATACCGATCGCGAGCTGAAGCATGTGGGTGTCGAAGTCGAAGACGGGAAGGTAACCCTGTCGGGACGTCTCAGTTCGGTCACCGAGCGTTCCATCGTGACCGGGGCCGCGCGCTCGACGCCCGGTGTGAAGGCCGTGGTCGATCGTCTGTTGGTTGGTTGACGGCGTAGCCTCGCCGTCGCGAGGCTCATTGTCGTCGTTGACGGTTGTCTTACGGCGTCGTTCAGGTTGCTGGCAGGTTGCTGGCAACGCACGCCCGGCCCGGCAACCTTCAGCCGACGGCACGGCTGCCGATCCGGCCGGCCTTTCAGAGGTGGCCGGCGGCAGGCCCCTGAGCAGATGATCGCGCATCATGTGCCGCATGCCAACGAACGATGCTGGACCAGATGTCCGCCGCTGTTTCGCAAAAACGGAATAGCGCGGCGTCCTGTGGCGCGATCATCCCTTCGCTGATCAGAAAATCAAAATTGATAGCGCGGCGCCAGAACGATTCACCGACCAGCACTACGGGTAGGCGCCGGATCTTGTTCGTTTGCAGCAGGGTCAACACCTCGAACAACTCGTCACAGGTTCCAAAGCCGCCGGGAAAGAACACGGCGGCTTGTGCGCGTTCCAGCAGATGCAGTTTGCGAATGGCGAAATAGTGAAACCTGAAACAGAGTTCAGGCGTGACATACGGGTTGGGTTCCTGCTCGCGGGGCAACGAGATATTCAAGCCGATGCTCGGCGCCTGAAGCTCGTACGCACCCCGATTCGCCGCTTCCATGATGCCGGGGCCGCCGCCCGTGACGATGGCCAGCGACGACAGCGCTCCCGTGCCCTGCGCGCTGCCGACAATGCGGCCGAATTCGCGCGCGATGCCGTAGTAGTGGCTACGCTTGAGCAGTTGTTTTGCGACTTGTAGCGCGCTCTGGCTCTCAGGCTCGCCGGGCCGGTTTTCCAGCGCCCGCCGCGCCTCTTCGACCCGTCGACGCGCGGCTGCCGGCGCGACGATCCGTGTGCTGCCGTACACCACGATCGTGTGATGTATTGCATGTCGCTGCAGCGTCTCTTCGGTCTTCCAGTAGTCGAGTTGCAGACGGATGCCGCACATTTCCGGGCGTCGCAGAAAGGCGAGGTCTTCGTCCGCCTCCAGATACGTTGGGCTTTCGATCATGCGGCGCACGCGCGCCGAACGTTCGGACGGCGCATCTGAGTGGACCCGTGGCGCTCTGCGCGCGGATTCGGGCAATCCAGGTGCGTCCTGATACGGCGCAGACGTAGGGTCCGCACGATTATCCGGTGGCGTGCCGGCATTCGTTGCCGCGTGCCTGGGGAAGGTTGTCATGCGCGTTCCCGCCTGGTTCCGTTGCCGCGCAACGCTCATTGAAAATCGGGTTGGCCGACTTGCCCCGCCGTTTGCGGAACCCTGCGTAGCCGGTCAGTGTTGAAGCCCATAGCGGCGAGCCGGGCCAGCATGCCGGCGTAGGTGGCGTCGTCCATCACCGGGGCGCGCGCGAGTACCCACAGCATATTGCCGTCGGCCATGCAGCGAATCGTGTAACGATAGTCGGGGTCCACATAGGCGGTGACGACCACCACTTCGAACGGCCAGATCAGTCCCACTCGCCATTTCGTGTTGCCGGTTCCGGACATCACCTTCGCTACGAACTGGCTTCCCGTGGCCGGCTGATCGAAGCCGTGACGCCGGCCGAGATATTTGTCGTCGATGCTTCCGTCGCTGCGCAACGTCCACTCGTCGTAGCTGCCGACATAATCGGATTCGCTCAGGAACGGTGTGTCCGCGATGACGTACCAGCGTCCCATGTACCGTTCGAGATCGATTGGCGGCCCTGCCACGCATGCCGACTGGGGTGCCTGGGCTTGCGGCGGGACCGTTTGATCATGCGCGCACCCCGCAATGAAGATGGCGAGCGAGGCGATGCACGCAATTGACTTGTGCATAAGGATTATCCGATTGGGCCGGCGTGACGGACTACGTTCGCAACACACGTGATTATTCTGATTATTCAACCGCGATTGTCGACGATGCCATTGACGTGAGTCAATCGTATGCCAAAGCCGCGCAGGCCGATGCCCGGCGGCGTTGCAACGAGGCAATCGTTTGATCCGGCAATTTCGCGAAACCTGTCGTCAGCGTTGAAGCAACCATGCCCGCATTCCGGCATAGGAGCGACCCGCCCGCGTCAATGGACGGGACAGACCGCTGAACTGGACGATTTCCTTGCGAAGGCGCGGATGAATGCAGGCGAGGCCGAGAACGAGAAACGCGCCTGGCAGCATTAACAGGCCAACGAGCACTGTACTTCTCAACATATCGCCTCCGGAACCTGATTAACTTCGCTATGGATCGAGCATAGGGCTCGTTCGCCATAACGGCTTGACGTGTGTCAACGCGATCGGCTCGGCCGGCGGATCGAATGCGATGATGCTTCGTCATGTTTGCGCTTCTGCCTGGTGAACCGCGGGATTGAGCCATGTCAATATCGAGGATAAGTCGGCGAATAGAGTGAATCGGAGCGCTGTCAGTGGCTAGAAACCTGCTGGTGCACAATGCTGACATCGGGGCTGTATTCACTGAAATCGTGGATCTGTTTTTTTGGCGACGCTATCCGGTACGGTGACAGGGCATGAAACATTTCGATGTGTTCAATGGCGATGCCGACGGAATCTGCGCACTGCATCAGTTGCGCCTGTCGAAGCCATTGCGGTCTGTATTGATCACCGGCGTCAAGCGCGACGTGGAACTGCTCGGCCGCGTTCCGCTCGGGGCGGGCCTCTCCGTGACCGTGCTGGACATCTCTCTGGATTCCAATCGGACAGCCTTGCTTGCATTGCTTCGACACGGAGCCGAAGTGGAGTACTTCGATCACCACTTCGCAGGAGCCATTCCCGAAGCGTCCAACCTGAAGCTCTACATCGACACGACGCCCGACATTTGTACGAGCCTGCTCGTGGATCGTCATGTGGGAGGACAGCACCGCCTTTGGGCGCTCGTCGGCGCCTATGGCGACAACCTCTTGCACGCGGCCCGCACCCTCGCCGCGACATGCGCACTCGAACCGGAGCAAGCCGAACAGTTGCGCGAACTGGGAGAGGCGATCAATTACAACGCCTATGGGGAGAGCGAGGCAGATCTGCTGATCCCGCCTGCCAGCCTTTACAGAACTGTGCGCCCTTACTCCAGCCCATTCGACTTCGCGGCGAACGAGCCGATTGCGCGCGCGCTGTGCGACGCACTACGCCGGGACATGGAACTGGCCTTGAGCTTGCCGCCGGAGAGTGTTATGGCGGGCGGAAAAATCTATCTGCTGCCCGATGAACCGTGGGCGCGACGGGTGCGCGGCGCTTTCGGCAATTTTCTGGCGACGAGTTTTCCTGACCTTGCTCACGCCGTGCTGAGTCAAAGCGTTCAGGGCGAATACATGGTGAGCGTGCGGGCTCCACTCGCTCACCCTTATGGAGCCGCCGACCTGTGCAGGCAATTCGCAGGCGGCGGAGGGCGGGAGGCTGCGGCGGGCATCGGTCGGCTTGCGCAGAATAGGCTGGGGGAATTCGCGCGAGCATTTGAAAGTGCTTTCGTTGACGGCTCGCAGGCTCAGGTTCCTTCTACTCAGGCTACGCGATCTTCCACGCGGTAAAAACTTGTGAACGGTAGGGGGCTGGTTCCGTAGCTTCCAGGACGGTTTTCAGATCTTTAGAGAGAGGCTATGCCCTACTATTCCAACGCGGATCTACCTTCGCCAGTGCGAGGCCACTTGCCGGAGCATGCGCAGGACATCTATCGGGCCGCTTTCAACCACGCCTATGCGGCCCACTCGGAGGATGCGCGCTGCGAGGAGATTGCCCATCGCATTGCCTGGGCCGCGGTGAAGCGATCCTATGTCAAGTATGGCGATAGCTGGGTTCCGCAGGAATGAGGCTGCGCGATTTCCAGCGATGCATAACAGTCGCTGTTGTTGTCATCGAGCCATTGGGCGAAACTCGCGCACGGCGAGAAATGGCGGGGCGGGTGTATTACGGTATGTCCTGATGGGCGCGAGCGAGAAGCGCGCATACTTCAGCGTCGCTTGTCTGCCCGAAGTCCTGATAGAACGGGCCGACGCCGTCGAAGTGTCGCGCAGGGCGGGTGCAGACAAACTCGTCGGCGAGCCCGGCCAGCCGTTTTGCCGTGCTTTCCGGCGCGACCGGTACGGCCACCACGATTCGAGCGGGCTTGCCGGTGCGCAAAGCCTCGATGGCGACACGTACCGATGAGCCGGTGGCGATGCCGTCGTCGACGACGATGGCTGTGCGGCCTTCCAGATTCAGCGGCGGCCGCTGTCCGCGATATAGCGCTTCTCGCCGTGCCAGTTCGCGGCGTTCGTCGTCGAGTACGGCGACGACTTCCGGCTGGGTGACGCCTGCCATGCGGATGGTCTGCTCATCGAGATAGAGTGCGCCGCCGGAGGCGATCGCGCCCATAGCCAGTTCCGGGTAATGCGGTACGCCCAGCTTGCGCACGATCAGCACGTCGAGTTCGACGCCCAGCACCCGCGCGACCTCATAGCCGACCGGCACACCGCCGCGCGGCAACGCCAGCACGATCGCATCGCGACGTCCCGCGTATTCGCTCAACTGCCGTGCAAGCATGCGTCCTGCTTCGGCGCGGTCGCTGAACGGCGGCGCGGTCGCCATCCGGTCCGGGTTCATGGCATCACCGCTTCGGCCCATGAAGCGCCTGTCCTGCGAAGAGATCCTGCCATTTCCCGCCTCCCTCCGGATGCGCGGCACAGCCATACCTGTCGCTTACCTGATCGATATCTCGCGATAGAGCCGCTCGATTTCCCCGCGCTCACAAAGCGCTGTGCCGGCACCCAGCAAAGTCGCCGACGCTGCGGCCATGCCATAGCGAAATGCTTCGTCGATACCTGCACCTCGGTTCAGAGCCCAGATTAGCGCACCGACAAAGCTGTCGCCGGCACCGATCGAACTGGACACTTTCACCGGCAATCCCGCCGCCCGCAAGCAGCGGTCCGCCGTAACCAGCAGCGCGCCTTGCTCGCCGAGCGTCAGCGCGACGATCCGGGCATGGCCGGATCGCACGATGTCCTGCGCAGCGGCAATCCATTCGGCTTCTTCGACCAGCGGCCGGCCCGTGAGATCGCGCAACTCGTTCAGGCTGGGCTTGACGAGCCAGACCCCTGCTGCGAGCGCCGCGTCGAGCGCCGGGCCCGATGTGTCGAGCACGACCCGCGTTTCCTGAGCGCAGGCAAGGCGGGCGAGCTGCGCGTAAATGTCGGCCGGCGCACCGGGAGGCAGGCTGCCGCTCATCACCAGATAGCGCGGTGGTGCTTTCAGTGCGGTGACCTCGTTGATGCAGCGTTGCCATTCGAACGCGGCGAGCGTCGGACCCGGCAGCACGAAGCGGTATTCCAGACCGGTGGACTGCTCGTGGACCGAGAAATTCTCGCGCGTTTCCCCGGCGATCTCAATACAGACGCCTGTGAACGCTTCGGCGTCCAGCAGCCGTCTCAGCATCTGGCCGGTTGCGCCGCCCGCGAGATAGAAGGCTGAACAGTCGCCGCCAAGACGCTGTATGACGCGCGCGACGTTGATCCCGCCGCCGCCCGGATCACGCCGCGCGGCGCTGCATCTCAACTTGCGAGTATCAACCACCCGTTCGATCGATGTCGCGACATCGACGGCGGGGTTGAGCGTGATCGTCACGATTTCCGGCATGGTCGGCAGCCTCTTTGGTTTCGTCGCGGCGCCTGCCCGCACAGACCGATATGCACGCCGGCCTTGTGCGCTTCGCCAACGACACTCCGATCATCCGTCGAACCGGATCGTCCGCATCGCCTTGCCGTGACTGTTTCAGTCATAGGCGCTGGGGTTTTGCTCAGCATAGGCGCGGGGTCTTGCGGCCGGTTGACGTGCATCAATCCCGGCGTGGCTGCGGCGAGCGAACGGCGCAACGCAGCGCATGCCGGTGATGTGGTCCGATCGCGCTTGACCTGAGTCAACCGGAAGTCGCTGGCGCGGGACTATGGTTCACGCATCCGTTCCCGGATCCTTTCGCATTCACGGCGCGCATCGCGCACGACGAAGGGCGCATAGCTGGCGTACAGCGGCAGGAGATACCGATGAAATCAGATCTGGAACTCAAGCATGACGTGGATCAGGAGTTGCTTTGGGATCCTGCGCTCGATGCCAGAAACGTCACCGCCACGGTGCTCAACCGTATCGTCACCCTTGAAGGTTCCGTGAACAGTTGCGCCCAGAAACTCGCTTTGCAGAAAGCGGTGCAGCGGGTAGCCGGCAGTCGTGCGGTCGTGCTCGACCTGGTGGTCCGTGCGCCGTCCCCGTTGAGGCATACAGACGAAGATCTGGCCGCCGCGATCGTCTCGGCGCTGCAATGGCAGGAAGGACTTCCCGAAGACGCTATACGCGTAGTGGTGGAACACGGTTGCGTCACGCTCACCGGCGCGGTGGATTACGGCTTCCAGCGCCAGATGGCCGAAGTACTCGTGACTCGAATGCGAGGGGTCGTCGGCGTGGCCAATCAGATCGAGGTACGAATCGATCCGGTTGCGGCCGATGTCAGCAAACAGATCGCCGAAGCCTTGCAGCGGCGCTCGCGGCGCGAGTCAGGCGGCATTTCGGTCGACGTCCACGACGGCGTGGTCCGGTTGACCGGCGTGGCCGAGTCGCTCCTCGACAAGCGTGTGGCGTGCGGTGTCGCCTGGGGCACCAAGGGAGTGCGGTGGGTAGTCGACCAGTTAGTCGTTGCATGAGTCGTGCTGCAGGCCTTCCCATCCTGTTCGAATCAACTGTGACTTTTACCCCCGAGGGGCTTCGAAATGACCGCGATACAGACACGATTGAAGCGCAACCAGATGCGCCGCGACAAGCAGCCCCAGTCGCATATCTACGACAGTTACAGGTCGCGCGGACGAAGCGCGGGCGCGTCGCGCTGTCCTGACTGCGGCGCGATTTATGACGACGGCCGCTGGACGTGGCGTATCTCGGCCGGGCAGATGCATCAGTTGCAATGCCCGGCGTGCAAGCGGATTCACGAGCAGGCACCGGCCGGAGAAATCACTTTCGACGGCGACTATCTGCTGAACCGCGCAGACGAAGTTCTGGCGTTGCTGCATCATCAGGCGGACGGCGAGAAGCAGGAGCATCCGCTCGAACGGATCATGGATATACAGCAACAGCCGGAGCATATCGTCGTGCAGACCACGGGGCCGCATCTGGTTCGCCGCCTCGGTGCGGCGATGCTGCATGCGCATCAGGGCGAACTGGAGATCAGCTATCGCGACAACGAAGGGCTTCTGCGCGCCCATTGGGTCCGCTCTTCGGCCAGGTGACAAGCGAGACAGGCAAGGCCGGTTTTCCTCCCAGCTGTCTGACGATCGACGCAAACGGCGATGAATGAAAAATCAAATTACACGGGTGTACTGATACCGATCGGCGTCGTGCTGCTGCTTCTCGCGCAGATCTTCCTGTACCGGCAGCCGACCGAAGCGATCGCGTACAGCGACTTTCACCGGTTGCTGGTCGCCCGGCAGCTCGATAACCTGGAGATCGGCTCGGACCAGATCACCGGAAGCGTGCGGATGCCCGGGGCTGCTCCTTTGCTGCCGGCATCCGCTGCGAGCGGACTCGCCGCCAATGGCGAGCCGTGGCGCTTTTCGACCGTGCGGGTGAGCGACGATCACCTGATCGAAGATCTGGCCAACTCGGGCGTTCGTTATACCGGTGTAGCCGACAGGATAGGGTTGGGCGCGGTGCTCGGCTGGATCGTCCCCATCCTGATGCTCGCGGCGATCTGGAGCGTATTCATGCGGCGCGGTGGCGGCGGCTTGCGTGATTTCAGCGGGATCGGCAAAAGCAAGCCTAGGGTCTACGTGGCGCAGGACACCGATGTCACATTCGACGACATCGCGGGCATTGACGAAGCAAAAGCCGAACTGAAACAGATTGTCGAATTTTTGCGTAACGCCGAGCGCTATCGGCGCCTGGGAGGCAAGATCCCCAAGGGCGTTCTGATCGTCGGCGCGCCGGGGACCGGCAAGACTTTGCTTGCCAAGGCCGTGGCGGGGGAAGCGGGCGTGCCGTTCTTTTCGATCAGCGGGTCGGCGTTCGTCGAGATGTTCGTGGGAGTGGGGGCGGCGCGGGTGCGCGACCTGTTCGAACAGGCGCAGAAGAAGGCGCCGTGCATCGTCTTTATCGACGAACTGGATGCCCTCGGTAAAGTGCGTGGCGCCGGAGTCACGTCCGGCAACGACGAACGCGAGCAAACCCTGAATCAACTGCTGGTGGAGATGGACGGATTTCAGCCGAATTCCGGCGTGATCATTCTGGCGGCGACCAATCGCCCCGAGATTCTCGATCCGGCATTGCTGCGTCCAGGGCGCTTTGACCGGCACATTGCCATCGACCGCCCGGACCTCAACGGACGTCGCCAGATTCTGCAGGTCCATGTGAAGAAAGTTACTCTCGCAGCGGACGTCGATCTGGCCGAAATTGCGTCACGCACGCCCGGTTTTGCCGGAGCCGATCTCGCCAACGTGGTCAACGAAGCCGCCCTGCATGCGGCCGAACTCGACAAATCCGCGGTCGGCATGGTGGATTTCGACGAAGCGATCGACCGGGCGATGACCGGCATGGAACGCAGAAGCCGCGTCATGAACGAACAGGAAAAGATCACCATTGCCTACCACGAAGCGGGGCACGCACTGGTCGCGCTGAGCCGGCCGCATTGCGACCCCGTCAAGAAGGTGTCGATCATTCCGCGCGGCGTCGCCGCGCTTGGCTATACGCAGCAGGTGCCGACCGAAGACCGCTACGTGCTGCGCAAGAGCGAACTGCTGGACCGGCTCGACGCGTATCTCGGCGGACGCGTGGCGGAGGAGATCGTCTTCGGCGACGTATCGACCGGCGCCGAGAACGATCTGGACCGGGCAACCGCGCTAGTGCGGCATATGGTTACACGCTATGGAATGAGTGAACAGTTGGGACTTTTCACGTTCGACAGCAGCGATCCCGGCATGGGCTATCCGTCGGCGGCTGGGCGAGGCGAGCGTTTCAGCGAAAGCACCGCGAAGCTGGTCGACGACGAAGTTCGGCGCGAACTGGCCGAGGCCCATGAACGCGTGACGCGCACGCTCGCCGGCAGCCGCGCGCAGCTGGATCGCATTGCCCGGCGCTTGCTGGAGTGCGAAGTGCTCGACCAGGCCACGCTGCTGCAACTGATGGCCGGCGACGCGGCGCCGGCAAGCGCACCGCAACAGAACGCCACGGAGGTAGCCAGTGCGGGGACCGGCGCTTCTGGGCATGCGGCGCCCGAGGCGCACATCGCGGGCAGTCCGTCTCCACTCGCCCAACACGGGTGAGTGGCATGACGGCGCGAAAAATCGACTATCTGCTACTTGGCGGCGGTGTAGCCAGTGCAACGGCGGCGCGAGTGCTGCGCACCGAGGACCAGTCCGCCAGCATTGCGATCCTGTGCGACGAGACGCTCGCGCCATATCAGCGTCCGCAACTGACGAAAGGATTTCTCGACGGCAGTCTCGACACGACGCAAATGGCGATTCATGAGGCCGGGTTTTACACCGACCTGCGCATTGAACTGCTACTCGGCGCGCGCGCCGCGTTGGCGCGCACCTGTCATTGATCGCGCGGTGCACCATGCACGGCGACTACACCGTTCGATAAAAACCGGCCGCCGCCCTAACGGATCGAGCGCCAGAAAGCAGACAGGGCGGGGTGGATGACGTCGCGCCACTTCGGCCCGGTGAACAGGTCGTAGTGGTCGCAGTCCTTAACGGTCAACATCTGACGCATGTCCGGCGCAATGCCGCTGCACAGCGCCTGGGCGGCGTGTGTCTGGCCCGCGCCGGTGATGTCGTCGCGAGCGCCCTCGACCGTGCAGAGTGCCGTCGAAACGATATCCTGCGGCCGTACGTGACGCGTGCCGATCTTCCAGTTTCCGAGGGCAAGCGAGTATTCCTGGAAAGACACACGAATCGTGTCGAGAAAGTAGTCTTCAGTCATATTTCCGGCAGTAACACCCCGGCGTCCGGTGCGCGGCTGAACTTGCGCAGCGTGCAAAAAGGGGTGCGCTCGATCACCTGCTCGACGACCGGCACCTCATGTTCGCCGATTCGTATTGTCGCGATGCCGAAAGGCGGCGCCTCCGGCGGCGGTTGAATCAGGCGGAAGATCCAGTCGTAACCCATTGCGGCGACGCGCGGCTCGTCTGCCCCCTGCGGGTTTCCGTCGCTAGCCGGCAGCCGCCACGTGCCACGCAGCCGCATCAGGTTGCGCTGTGCCTCCAGCCATGCGTACCACATGCTGCCTCCTCGAGGTTGCCCTGGGCCCGTCAATGACGGGGATAACGTTGCCCCCGCCAGTTCTCATGCGCTTGACCGGGATCAACGAACCCAGGTTCACAGCGAATACTGTTCGTTGCAGGGATAGAGCCGCTCGCGCCGCATGGCGTGTGTCGATGCTTCCGTTCACCGGCCCAGTCCATGCGGCTATTAAAACAGGGAGAAAATTCAATGCGCACGCTATATCTTGGTTTGCTGACCGCCATCGTCACGATGCTCTCCGGATGCGGCTACAACGTCATCCAGAGCCAGGACGAGCAGGTGAAGGCAAGCTGGTCGGAGGTCGTCAACCAGTATCAGCGCCGCGCCGATCTGGTTCCGAACCTCGTGAATACGGTGAAGGGCTTTGCAGGCCAGGAGCGCGCCGTCCTTCTCGGCGTTACCGAGGCTCGCGCGCGGGTCGGGTCCGTGCAGGCTACGCCCGAGTTGCTGAACGACCCGCAGGCGTTCTCGCGTTTCGAGTCCGCCCAGGCGCAACTGTCGAGTTCGCTGGCAAGACTGCTGGTCGTTTCCGAGGCTTATCCGCAGTTAAAGTCGGACGCCAACTTCCGCGACCTGCAGGCGCAACTCGAAGGCACCGAAAACCGTATAGCGGTGGCCCGAAACCGCTATATCAAGGCCGTGCAGGACTACAACACGACTGTTCGTTCGTTCCCGTCCAACCTCACGGCCAGTGTGTTCGGCTACAAGGAGAAACCTAACTTTTCGGTCACGAACGAAGCGGAGATCGCACGCCCGCCGCAGGTCGATTTCAACACGGCGCCCACGCCGGCCAGCGGAGCGGCAAATTGAACATCCTGAAGCTGGCCAGCGCGCTGCTGCTTGCCCTCTGCGCATTCCTGCCGCCCGGCGCCAGCGCGGAGGTGCCGGTTCCGGCCCTGAGCGCGCATGTCACCGACGAAACCGCCACCCTCTCGAACGACCAACGCGCTTCGCTCGAGCAGACCTTGCAGGCGTTCGAGACGAAAAAGGGAAGCCAGATTTCCGTGCTCATGGTGCCTACCACCGCGCCGGAAACCATCGAGCAATATTCGCTTCGCGTCGTCGAACAATGGAAGCTGGGCCGCAAAAACGTCGACGACGGCGTGCTGCTGATCATCGCGAAAGACGACCGGACGCTTCGCATCGAAGTGGGCTACGGCCTCGAAGGCGCGCTCACCGACGCAACCAGCAGTCGCATCATCAACGAGACGATCGTTCCGCGGTTCAGACAGGGTGATTACTATGGCGGCGTCGCCGCAGGCGTCGACAGCATCATGCGAGTGGTCGATGGCGAGCCTTTACCCGCGCCGGACCAGCGTGTAAGCGGCTCAACGCAGATCGGGCGCTATCTGCCGGTTCTTTTCGTGCTGACTCTTGTCGCGGGCGGCGTATTGCGTGTGTTGCTGGGGCGGTTGCCCGGCGCCATCGTGACCGGGGGAGCCGTCGCGGTGGTTGCCTGGATGTTGTCGGGCGCGCTGTTCATCGCCGTGTTCGCCGGAGTGATCGCTCTCGCGTTCACGCTGCTCGGCAGCGGTCTCGGCGCCAGCGCCGGCGCGCGCGTGATCGGCGGGCCGCCCGGAAGATTCGGCAGCGGTTCCGGCCGCGACATCTTCAGGGGCGGCGGTGGCGGATTCGGCGGCGGCGGCGCGTCGGGCAGGTGGTAGTCATGAACCTTGAACGCATCGTCAGACATTTGTTGCTGACCCGCTGGCATGTGAACCAGGCCTTTCCGGTCCCGGTGCTGCGGGCCATCGACAAAGCCGTGCGCGACAGCCATGCCGCGCACATGGGGCAGATCCGGTTCGCCGTCGAAGGCACACTTCACATCGCGGCGCTCTGGGAAGGGATCTCGGCCCGGGAACGTGCGATCGACGTTTTTTCCCAGTTGCGCGTCTGGGATACCGAGCACAACAATGGGATACTGATCTATCTGCTGCTTGCCGATCATGACGTGGAGATCGTCGCCGACCGGGGCGTGCATGCCAGGGTCGGGCCGGGCGAATGGGAAGCCATCTGCCAGCGAATGGAGGCGGAATTCAAGCGTGGTAACTATGAGGCCGGCGTGCTAAGTGGCGTCGAGCAGGTGACGGAGTTGCTCAGGAAGCACTTCCCGGCCGAGACCGGGATATGCGAGGAATTGCCGAGTAAGCCGGCTATCCTGTGATCGTGCGTCCGCTTGCAGAGAGCGGATAACGTGTCCTCGAGTCAGCGGCCGTTAGCGGTGCCCGTTTCGTTTGCACTATCGGCCGTTACACGCGGGGTCTGGGTAGGTGTCGTGTGAGGGAGTCGAAAACGTGAAAGATGCGTACGAGCGGCGTGCGTTGCTGCTTCATCTGGGCGACGTGCTGGAGGCGGTCAATCGTCTCATGATTTGCAGCGGCGACAAACAGGGCAAACAGACCGTGCACGAAGCAGTGGCCGCGCATGATTCGCTCAAGGGCGTGCCGCTGCTGATGCATGTATCGCCCTCGATGGCCACGCGGGATTTCGTCGAGCATGCCACTGCAGCCTTTCTTTCCTGGCCCAGGGAATTGCTTGAATTGGAGCTTGATCGCGAGCAGCTGGCGCGTACGGTTCAGCAGGCGCTTTTTGCGGACAACGCGCAAGGCTGGCAGGACTATGTCGTGAGGTTGCGCGAGGCGGTTGCGTGGTTCGGCGCGGACCTGAAACCCATTGAGACGAGCCAGCGGCCAGGCGAGGTCGTCACGCGCGCCGATACGGAACAGCCGGATCCTCTCGCCCGCGACGCGGATACAGGGCGGCCGGATTCCGGCGATATCGAACGCGATAATGGCGACCAGTCACAGGCTTCGCGTGAGAGCGTGGAAAACGGCGGACGCTTATACCCGTCGTGGCCCTGGAAATCGGGCGTCTGACTGGTCTGATCAATGGTTGACGTAAGGCCGCCTTGATTCAGCACAAGGGAGCTCGAGCGGGACCGGGGTAAGGTTTGCATTGGGGGTGGGGACCCCCAGGGAGTAGCGTGTTAAGCCCGGTTCGTCCGGGCTTTTTTTCCGCCAGTCCGCTCGCCCGCGTCGAGATCAATCGCGCCTCGGGCGGAAGATCAGCCAGGCTGCGAGGCTCGTGAAAAGCACGGCGATCGTGGCGATGATCCAGAATCCGCGAGTATCGTATCTGAAAGGCAGGCCGCCCACGTTCATTCCGAGCAAACCGGAGATCAGGTTGATCGGCAAGGCGATCACGGTGACAGCAGTGAGGATCAGCACACTCCTGTTCGTATGTTCGGCCACGCGATTGGCGATTTCCGCTTCCAGCAGCTTGATGCGCTCCTCGAGGCCGCTCATATCGCGCAGTCTCAGGGAAAACTCTTCGGCGGATTGGCGGAGCGACTGGATGTCTTCGTCACCCGCCCATTTGGGCGGCCGGTTGACGAGGCGAAAGAGTGCGGCAGGCTCCGGTGCCAGCAGGCGTCGCAGGCTTACCAGGTCGCGGCGAATGATGCCGAGGCTCGAACGTTTCGGCAATTTTCCGGTGAGCAGCGTTGCATCCACTTTATTGGCTGTTTTAGCGGCCGTCCGCACAATTCCGGTCAGGACATCTGCCTGCTCTTCCAGCAGGTTGATCAGGAGTGCCATAGGGCTGAGAAAGGGTTGACCGGCTTCGACAGCCAGCGTCAACTGATTGACCGAGCGCAGCGGACGGGCATGCGCGCTTAGCAGGCAACGATCGCTGACATTGAGCCACAGCGTCGCCACCTGGAGGGGCGTTTGCCTTCTGAAGTCGTATTCGACGTCATTGAGTACAGCAATGACGTCTTCGTGCACGTGAGTCATCCGGGTTGAACGGGAACCTTCCCTGAGCGCTTCAGCGAAGGTTGCCGACATGCTCACCATGCGCTGCAACGGCAAACTGTCCAGCACTGCGGGAATATCGTGGAAATGTAGCCAGATGAATTCCCCGCTGCTGTCGTTCCGATGCTCCAACCAACTGGCCGCGGAGTCCGCGTCTATCTCGCGGCCTATTCCGCTGGCTGAAAACAGATAGCCGCGGTCCAGAGGGAAGGTTTCGGTGGTTTTCTGCGCCAACGGCGTGGCGGTGTTCATTGAATGCTCCTTCCTGCCCGGCGACCCGAACACCCTCCGGTCGACTCAGACCCGTTTCTGATCAGGGCGCCTGGTTCCCTCAACCGGTTGGGCTGACTCAAGCCAAAGCGCGTTGATGATGCCGAACGCAAGCGCTACTCCAATACCAAGAATCCAGCTGAAATACCACATTGTGTGCTCCCGGTAATCGCGTTTCAGTAATTTGCGAGAATGTGCGGAATGCCGCTCAGTACATCGTGTGCCTGTTCTCTTCGAGCGCCGCGGCCGTCACCTTGCCGCGCATCACGCGATACACCCAGCTCGTGTAGATCAGGATGAGCGGCAGGAACACGATCACGGCGATCAGCATGATCTGCAGCGTCATGCGGCTCGAGGTCGAGTCCCACACGGTGAGGCTGCTGCGGCCGTCGAGTGAGGAGGGCATGATGAACGGGAACATCGAGAAGCCCGCCGTGAGGATCACACCGATAATCATCAGCGAGGTCGCCAGAAAGGCGCTCTTCTCGAAACGCGAGCGTGCGAGTAGCGTGGCCAGCACGCCGCCCACCAGACCGGCCACCGGCGCGGCCACCATCCACGGATAGGTCGCGTAGTTGGTCAGCCACAGGCCGGGTGCGCCGATCACGCTCTTCAGCAGCGGATTGGCGACCGTGTCGAGCGGCGCGGCGTCGACCAGCTGATAGCCGCCGATCATCGTGGCGATCAGCGCACCGGCAATCAGGAACAGCACCACGGCCGCGAACGAAGCGATCCGCAGCGCGAGCGAAGCGCGCTCGGCCACAATGTCGTCCGCTTTCATCTTCACGAAGGCGGCGCCATGCGCGGCCAGCATCGACACGCTGACGAGCCCGCACAGCACCGCGAACGGGTTGAGCAGCGCGAAGAAACCGCCGTGATAGGTCACGCGCAGGTCGGTATCGAACGAGAACGGCACGCCTTGCAGCAGGTTGCCGAACGCGACGCCGAACACCAGGGCCGGCACGAAGCCGCCGACGAACAGTGCCCAGTCCCACGCGCTGCGCCAGCGCGGATCTTCACGCTTGCTGCGGTAGTCGAAGCCGACCGGCCGGAAGAACAGCGAGAACAGCACCAGCAGCATGGCGAAATAGAAGCCGGAGAACGACGCCGCGTACACCAGCGGCCACGCGGCGAACATCGCGCCGCCCGCGGTGATGAGCCAGACCTGATTGCCTTCCCAGGTCGCGCCCACCGTGTTGACGACGATGCGCCGCTCGGCGTCCGTCTTGCCGATGAACGGCAGCAGGATCGCCGCGCCCATGTCGAAGCCGTCGGTGAGCGCGAAGCCGATCAGCAGTACGCCGATCAGCACCCACCAGATCAGTTTGAGGGTTGCATAATCCATGATGATCTTTTCCCTTGAATCTCGGTGTCGGCGAATCAGGCGACCGTGCTGGTCGGCAGCGGCCGGTTGCCCAGCGGCCGATCCGGTGACGGTTGTTCGTGGTGATAGCGGCCCGTATGCAGCGACGAGGGACCGAGCCGCGCGTACTTGAACATCAGCATGATTTCGATGATGAACAGCGCCGTGTAGAACACCACGAAGCCGCCGATACTCAGATACAGGTCGCCCGCGGTCAGACTCGAGGCTGACAGGCTGGTGGGCAGAATGCCCGCGATGGTCCACGGCTGGCGGCCCACTTCAGCGACGATCCAGCCGAATTCAGCCGCGAGCCAGGGCAGCGGAATCGCCCACAGCGCCCAGCGCAGGAACCAGCGGCGCTTCTCCAGCAACAGCGAGCGCTGCGCGCAGAACCAGAAGGCGAGCACGAAGGTCGCGAGGAACAGGATGCCGAGGCCCACCATCAGGCGGAACGAGAAGAACACAGGCGCCACGGGCGGGATCGTTTTCTTCGCGGCCTGGGTGATCTGGTCGGGCGTGGCGTCGGTGACGTTCGCGGTGAACTGCTTGAGCATCAGGCCGTAGCCGAGATCCTGCTTGTGCGCGTCGAAGGCGGCTTTGGCTTCGTCGGTGACGTCGCCCTGTTTGAGCTTCTGCAGCGCGGCGTAGGCCAGCATGCCGTTGCGGATGCGCGCCTCGTTGCGCACCATGAGCTCTTTCAGGCCGACCACGGGTTCGTCGAGCGAGCGCGTGGCGATCAGGCCGAGCGCGTAGGGAACCCGGATCGCGTAGTCGGTGCGCTCCTCCTTCTGGTTCGGAATCCCGATGATCGTGAACGGGGCCGGCGCGGGGGCGGTTTCCCATTCGGATTCGATCGCGGCGAGCTTGACCTGCTGGACTTCGCCGGTGCGGTAGCCGGATTCGTCGCCGAGTACGATCACGCACAGCGTGGACGCAAGACCGAAACCGGCGGCAATCGCGAACGAGCGCAGCGCGAATTCGGTGTCGCGGCGCTTGAGCAGATACCACGACGACACGCCGAGCACGAACATCGAGGCCGTTACATAGCCGGCGGAGACGGTGTGCACGAACTTGACCTGCGCGACCGGATTGAGCAGCACGGAGAAGATGCTGTCGAGCTCCATGCGCATGGTCTGGTAGTTGAAGGTCGCGCCGACTGGATTGTTCATCCAGCCGTTGGCTACCAGAATCCACAGGGCCGAGAGGTTCGAGCCGAGCGCGACGAGGAACGTGACGGACACGTGCTGGACCTTCGAGAGACGCTTCCAGCCGAAGAAGAACAGGCCGACGAAGGTCGATTCGAGGAAGAACGCCATCAGGCCTTCGACGGCGAGCGGCACGCCGAAAATGTCGCCCACATAGTGCGAGTAATACGACCAGTTGGTGCCGAACTGGAATTCGAGCGTGAGACCGGTGGTCACGCCCATGGCAAAGTTGATGCCGAAGAGCTTGCCCCAGAACTGGGTCATGTCCTTGTAGATCTGCTTGCCGGTCATCACGTAGACCGATTCCATGATGACGAGCAGCCAGGACAGGCCGAGCGTGAGCGGGACGAACAGGAAGTGATAAAGCGCCGTGATGGCGAACTGGAGGCGCGACAGTTCTACGACTTCGCTAACGGGCATGTTGATCACCTTGGGACGGATGCGGGGCAGGCACGGACAGCAGCGCCTGCGCGACTTGCTCAGGCGGGAGCGACATGTGCTCTGCCTGCGGATGATTGAAGAAGGTGTACTTGAGCACCATCAGCAATGCGAACTTGATGGCGAGGACGATGACGATATCCCGCGTGAAAGTCGGTCCGTGCAGCCAGCCGGCAAGTCGCGCGCGCAGGGCGGGGCGAGGTCGGTTCCTGTCGTTCAGCGTGATGGTCATGATCGGTCGATGGACGACTTCGTTCGAGTTTGAGCGGGCCGACTGCTATGCGATCGGTCGCGGTAAGTCATATCTTCATGAAAGAACGGTTGTTCACGCTTGAGCAATGTCAAGAAACTCGGGGCTACAACGCAGCGAGGTCGATAAATAGCCGATCTCATGTTGGATTTGTCTGTCGGGTGTGGCGGTTTTTCAACGTTCCGGGTTCGTTGCGGCACGTCAATTGGGCTGGCAAAAGTCCGCGTATGGTCTTATACGGAACGCGCGTCGAGCACTGCGTATCAGGCGGCGCGTGTTGTCTGCACACATCAGCGTTGCAATCCGTCGGCCACGCGAGAGCGATTCGCTGGATCGTGCCCACGTCGCTTTCAAAGGCAGTATTGGGCGACTGCAAATCAGGAGCATGGGTATGCCGCATCATCCTCGAATTCTGGAAAAGCTTGCGTTTTCGGTGGTCGTATTCTCGGCTCTTGTCTGCTCCGTATTTATCGCTTACGAAAGATGTCCCGACATCAGATTCGCCATGCAGGCTGAAAGAGACGTTCTCACTTGCAATCTCGGGGAATCGTCTGTTTGTCCGGGCGTGGATCCGGACTTGCTTGCAGGAGCGTTGACGTACTGAAGCGTACTGAAGCATTGAATCGTCCACCACGCCGTGCACAACCGGAACCATCGGGGAGAAGCTGCGAATCAGTCGAGCGATTTGCGAAAACGCAGGACGCTCAGCGTCAGCATGATCCCGCCGAGCGCCGCCATTGCCGCGAGTTGCGGCCATAGCACCGCAAAGCCGGTGCCCTTCAGGAATACCGAGCGCAGTACGACCAGAAAGTAGCGCAACGGGTTGATAAGCGTAATCCACTGCAACACTTTGGGCATCGCGGCGATAGGGAACGCAAAGCCCGACAGAATGAAGAGCGGATTGATCAGAAAGAAATTGAGCGCGAACGCCTGTTGCTGCGTGCGCGAGAAGGTGGACAGCAGCAAACCCAGGCCGAGTGCGGCGAGCAGAAAAAGCGACGCACCGACCAGCATGACGAACGGATTGCCGACGAACGGAACGCGAAACCACCCTATGCCGACCGCGGTCACGAGAGCAACGTCGCCGAGGCCGATCAGGAAGAACGGCACGGTCTTGCCGAGAATGAATTCGACCGGCTTGATCGGGCTGACCATGATCTGCTCCAGCGTGCCGATCTCGCGTTCGCGAACCACGGCAAACGCGGTGAGGCTGACCACCTGCATCAGCGTAAGCGTGCCGACCACGCCTGGAATGAAGAACCAGCGGTCGTCGATAGCATCGTTGTACCAGGGGCGCTCACGCAGCGTAACGTCAACGGCGGGCGGCGAGGAACCCGTGAAAGTGGACCACTGGTCGGCCATCTGGTCCTTCTGGAATTGCGCGACGATCTGGCTGACGTAGCCGAGCGCGATCAGCGCCGTGTTGGAGTTGGTGCCGTCCACGACGACCTGCAGCGGCGCGGTCTGGCCGTTGCCGAGATACTGCGCGAATCCCGCATGAATGACGAGCGCCATCGTCGCCTTGTCGCTATCGATGTCGTGCGTGATATCGCCCGCCGTCGTGGCGTTATCGACAACGTCGAACTTGCCCGTCGCGGTGAAATGCGAGACGAGGTTGCGGCTCGCCTGGCTATGGTCCAGATCGAGTACGGCGAGGCTCACGTGGTTGACGGTGAAAGTCGCGGCGTAGCCGTAGATGATCACCTGCAGCAGGAGCGGCACGACCAGCCGGAATATCGCCCACGGGTCGCGCTTGAGTTCGAGGAACTCCTTCATCAACATGACCTGCAGACGGTCGAACATGATGTGCTAGTCCAGATGTTTGCGGAACGCCCGGGAGGCGATCCAGATAATGGCCAGCGCATACACAGCTAGAGCGAGAATCGGCATGGCGAGATCGGGAATGGTGCTGCCTTTCAGGAACACCGCCCGCAGGATCGTGATGTAGTAGCGAGCGTAGACCAGCAGCGTGGCGACCTGAATCGGCTCGGGCATCTGGTCGATGGCGAACGTGTAGCCCGAAAGCATGCTGGTCGGCAGCATGGTCAGCAGCAGTGCCACCTGGCTCGCGCCGAGCTGGCTGCGGATATGCACCGACACCAGATAGCCGATGCCGAGCACGACGAGCGTAAACAGCGCGGTCGTGGCGATCAGCGTGCCGACGCTGCCGCGCAATGGCACGTGAAACCAGTACACCGTACTGAGCAGACAGAATGCCGCATTGACGAGTCCGATCACGAAGTACGGAAGCAGCTTGCCGAGCATCACTTCGAGCGCGGTGACCGGCGTGGAAATGAGCTGCTCCATCGTGCCGCGCTCCCACTCGCGCGAGATGGTCAGCGACGTGAGTTGCGCGCCGACCAGCGCGAGAATGACCGCGACGACACCCGGAATGATGAAATTGCGGCTGTCGAGCGTCTCGTTGAACCAGACACGCGGTTCGAGATCGACCGCTCCCACGGTCTGCGCCGGTATGCCGTGGGACTGCTGCCAGCGCGTCTGGAACTCGGCCGTGATGCGCGCGACGACGTTCTGCGCGTACCCGATCGCAATGTTGGTCGTATTGGCGTCGGTCGCATCGAACACGGTTTGCACCGAGGCCGTACCCGTCGTGGTGAAGACACGCGAAAAATTGACCGGAATGGTGACGACGCCGGCACACGTGCCGCGATCCATCGCATCGCGCAGCGCACGCTCGTTGTCCACGTTCCGAACCGCGGAAAACCAGTGTGACGACACGAAGTCCTGCACCAGTTCACGGCTGAGCTGGCTGTGCTCCTCGTCGTTGATGCACAGCGGCACTCGCCGGATGTCGAGGCTGACGCCATAGCCGAGCAGCACCATCTGCAGCAGCGGCATCAGCAGCGCGATGGCGAGACTGCGCGGATCGCGCCAGATCTGCAGCGTTTCCTTGAATGCCATTGCCAGCAGCCGCCGCAGGCTCATGTCGAGTGCACTCCCTTGTCCGCACGGGTAACTAGCTGGACGAACACATCCTCGAGACTGGCGCGGATGGCGCGCACGGTCTTCACCTCGATATGCCGGGCTGCAAGAAATGACTGAAGTACGGTTTCAGCCGCACCCAGATGCAGCAGCACGTGCAGCCTGTCGCCGAAGATCGCGGCGTCGATCACCTCGGGCGCTTCGCGCAGCGCGGCGAGGGCCGCGCCCAGCGGCGTGCACACCACCTCGAACAGGTTGCCCCCGAGATTGTGTTCGCGCAGCTCACTGGGGCTGCCGATTGCCACCAGATGGCCCGCATCGATCAGCGCGATGCGGTGGCAGTATTCCGCCTCGTCCATGTAATGCGTGGACACCAGTACCGTCACGCCGCCCGCGGCGAGGCCGTGAATCAGATCCCAGAACCGGCGGCGCGCCTCGGGCTCGACACCCGAGGTCGGTTCGTCGAGAAACAGCACGGGCGGGCGGTGCAGATTCGCACAGCCGAGTGCGAGCCGTTGCTTCCAGCCGCCCGCGAGCGTGCGCACCAGCGTATCTTCACGTCCTTCGAGTCCCGCGGTCGAAATGGCCAGCTGGATACGCTCGGCGATTTCGCGTCGGGGAACCCGGTAGATGCCGCAAAAAAAACGCAGGTTTTCGCGGCAGGTCAGGTCGCCGTACAGCGAGAACTTCTGCGACATGTAGCCAATGTGCGAACGTAGCGCTTCGGCCTGGGTGCCGACGTCGAAGCCGGCTACGGACGCCGGCCCGGCGCTGGGCGAAAGCAGCCCGCATAGCATGCGGATGGTGGTCGACTTACCCGCGCCGTTCGGCCCGATGAAGCCGACGACTTCGCCCCTGGCGATGGACAGGTTGAGCCCGTCGACCGCGGTAAACGCGCCAAATCGTTTGGTCAGGCCGATTGCCTCCACTACAGGAGCCGCGGCGCTCATGTTGTGCTTCCCGACCCGACGAGCGCGACGAAAACATCTTCGATGCCCGGCTCGATCGACGTCATGGTTGCGTTCGCAATGGAGCGCGCGGCAAGCCGTGCCTGCAACTCCGGCAGACGGCGCGCTGCGTCGTCGACGCGCACGTGCACACGGTCGCCCATCAGCAATGCGCTGAGCACGCCGGGTGCATCCACGAGCGCGTCGTGTACCGCGCGCGGGTCTGCGGCGACGACTGCGAACAGGGCGCCCGGCATGGCCTGCTTCAGTCGTGCCGGCGTATCGCACTGGCGAATTTGGCCGGTGTGCAGCAACGCGAGCCGCGAGCAGCGTTCGGCTTCGTCCATATACGCCGTGGACAGCACGATAGTGACGCCGCTCTCGCGAAGGTTGTACAGAATCGCCCAGAAATCGCGCCGCGACACCGGGTCCACGCCGGTAGTCGGTTCATCCAGCAGCAGCACGCGCGGTGTGTGAATCAACGCGCAAACCAGGCCGAGTTTCTGCTTCATGCCGCCCGACAGTTGCCCGGCGAGACGATCCCGGAACGGCACGAGCCCGGCGGCTTCGAGAAGTTCGCCGCTGCGGGTTCGGTTGGCTTTGCGCGACACCCCGAACAGTTCGCCATAGAAAAAAATGTTCTCGGCGACCGTCAGATCCTCGTACAGGCCGAAACGCTGGGGCATATAACTGAGTGCCGCTTTTGCGAGTTCCGGCTTCGCTATCACGTCGATGTTTTCCAGCGAGATCTCACCGGCGTCCGGTCGCAGCACGCCCGCCAGCATGCGCATGATGGTGGTCTTGCCTGCGCCGTCCGGCCCGACCAGACCGAAGATTTCTCCGCGCTCGATATCGAGGCTGACACCGCGCACCGCCTGCACGGTTCCGAAACTGCGGACCAGGTCGCGTGCATGGATCGCGGTCGTTGCCGCGCCGGTGCTCATTTGCCGGGCGCCAGCAAGGCGATCGTCGCATCGGCCGGCATACCCGGCAACAGTTCGTGCGTGGGGTTGTCGATATCGATGCGAACGCGATAGACAAGCGTCACGCGCTCGGCGTGCGTCTCGACGGTTTTGGGCGTGAATTCAGCCTGCGGGGAAATGAAGCTGATGCGTCCGTGGTAAGTCTTGCCGGCGTAGGTATCGGTCGTCACGGTGACGGGCTCGTTGAGACGAACCTTGCCGATATCGGGCTCGTTCACATATGCGCGCAACCAGACGTGATCGAGTTCATCGAGCGTGAAGATGGCGACGCCCGATCCCGCGAGTTGCCCGAGCTCCGCCTCGCGTACTGCGATCACGCCGTCGAATGGTGCGCGCAGCACCGTGTAGGAGAGCATGACTTCGTCGAGCTTGAGCTTCGCATCCGCCGCAGCCTGGTTTGCGCGCGCGAGCACGATGTTGTTGCTCGCGACTTCCACCAGCGCCTTGTCGTGCGCCAGCGTCGCGGCGGATTGCCGTTCGGCGGTGAAGGCGAGGTCGCGCGTCTGGCGCGGAATGGCGTTGCCTTTCACCAGGTTTTCCGCACGTCCCAGGTCGAGCTGCTTTTCGCTGAGATCGAACTGATCGCTGACGACGTTGTTGCGTGCCGCAGCCAGGGTGCTTTCATTGGCGCTGATCTGCGCCGTGGCCACCTGCAGGTTGGTACGGTCGATTTCCGTTTGCTGGCGATACAGGCGATCGTCGACGCGCGCGAGCACAGTGCCGCGTTGGACATAAGCGCCTTCGTCGAAAGGCAGATAAACAATGGGTGCCTGCACCTGAGTGACGCTCAGGACACTTTCGTGGGCCTCGATGTTGCCGGACACCACGATATGAGTCGTATCGGCATGGGAGCCGAACAGCACCGGCCAGCGCCACGCCACAATGCCGGCTGCCGCGACGGCGACCAGCACGAGCAGCGCCTGCGTGCGGTGTTTCGATAGGTCCATATTTTTCGTTCGTTTGAACTGCATCCGGATGGAGAAGGCGAAGCCGGAGATCGCGAGACTATCTATGTTGCGTTTGCTGAAGATAGAGCCGCTACCCGTCCGGCCAATTGACTCAGGTCAAGTTGAAACTCCATAGGGGCCAGGTCGCGGCTGATCCGCTGTCTGACGGAATCATTACGATCGCGCGAGGCCGCATTCGCCGGCTCGATCCCGTAACGGTGAGTTGCGGTGAGGCATTTCGTAATCTTCGGCTCGTGCTCCCGGCGCCACCAGTGCCCATGCCAACGTCAATGCGGTTTCACCTGGCCGTACGCTCGCACTCGCCGCGCGCGGCACTGCCATCTTCGTGGTCGGCGCATTCCGTTCTTGACGTGAGTCAACGTGGCAATAGTCAAGACGCCTACATTTCCTGCTGGACCCCGAACATCGGGCCTTGGGGCGTTCTAACTCACGAGGAGAATATCCATGCAGTCGCAGATCATGATGATGGGATTTCTGGCCGTCTCTACGCTTGTCACGATTGCCATGTTCGGGCGCACGCCGCAGAGGCGGGCCGTGCTGAAACGGGCGACGGTCCGGCGCGGCGGACAATGAAAGAAGTACCGCTCGCGGAGGTCTACCAACTGCTCGAACCGGGGCCGGTCGTACTGCTCACGACGCGCCATAAGGACCGTGCCAATGTCATGACGATGTCGTGGCACATGATGGTCGAATTCGTGCCGCCACTCGTGGCGTGCGTGGTGAGCCAGGCCGACTACAGTTTCGCCGCGTTGCGCGCAACGCGGGAGTGCGTCATCGCCATCCCGGCCGTGGAACTGGCCTCGACCGTGGTCGAAATCGGCAATGGCAGCGGGCGCGAGATCGTCGATAAATTCGACGCTTCCGGTTTGACGCCGCTGCCGGCCGAATGCGTGGCTGCGCCACTTGTGGCGCAGTGCTTCGCGAACCTTGAATGCAAGGTGGTCGATACGCGGCTGGTGAACCGGTACAACCTGTTCGTGGTGGAGGTGCTGAAAGCATGGCGAGATCCGCGGCAGCGTAATCCGAAGACCATCCACCACCGTGGATACGGTGTATTCACGGTCGACGGCGAAACGATCCGGCTCAAATCGCGTATGCCATAGCGAACCTTCAGCCGGGCGCGTCGCCGTTCATCTGTCTGGGAGGAAGAGATGAAACATCTTGCCGTAGTAGCTCACCCCGTCGAAAACAGCTTCACGATGGGACTGACGCGTGCCTATACCGATGAACTCGAAAAGCTCGGACATACCCAGCGTACCTACGACCTCTATCGTATGGGATTCAACCCGGCGCTCAACGCGCAGGAGTTATCGCCAGCCAACGACAAACACCCTGTCTGTGCCGATGTGGCCAAGGCTCAGGATGAGATTCGCGCCGCCGACGTCCTCGCTGTGATTTATCCGCTCTGGTGGATGTCGATGCCGGCCATGATGAAGGGCTATATCGACCGGGTTTTCGCCCGCGGCTTTGCCTATGAGTCCAGTCATGGCGCGGTGCGCGGACTGCTGGGCGGAAAGAAGGCTGTGCTGATCACCTGCTCGGGGGCGCCGCTGCCGGTCCTCGTGAAGAGCGGAAACTGGAACGCCGTGCAGGTTCTGCAGGATACGCATGTGCTCCGTTCCACAGGTTTCGAGTTGATCGAGCACCTGCATTTCGACGAGATCGCGCCTGAACTGCCGACGGACGTGGCAGCGCAACATATGGAACGCGTTCGCTCCTGCGTGCGGCAGCACTTTGCCCGCGGCTGATACTTCCGGCTTTTCTTCCAGCTTTTTCGCCAGTTCCCGTTGCTGTTCATACTGTATGAATGTACAGTATTGAGCACGGGCTGGTCGCTACGAGCGGTTTTTGAGTGAGAGGCGCCAGCGCTATAACGGGAACGAGTGCACGCCGAATAACGGCGTGTTTGCTTGAGGCAACGGCGTTTACCTGCGGCAACGGCGTGTTTGCCGGCGGCCCGCATCCACCTTGCTAGTCCCGGGCTTGTCATAGCAAGGCGATCGCGCAACTTCACATAGTGGGGTGGTTTGAATCGATCAGGCGCTCAGGCAAGCCCGCGCAATGAACGGAGATTCATTTACATGCCGGCTTTATCTGGTCAGGAACCGCATGCCTGAACAACTTTGGTTGCCGGGACTCGAGGCACCGCCAACGCCGACAGACGGCCTGTTTTTTGCCGTCTTTCCGGACGCCAACACAGCGGCCGGCATCTCGAAGCTGGCGCAACGGCTTTGCGCCGAGACGCGCGCGCGCAGCAAGCCGCTCGCGGCGGCCCGTTTGCACGTCACCTTGCAGCACCTCGGCAATTTCGCGGGAGGTTTGCCGCAGGCGCGAGTCGACGCGGCGATGAAAGCTGCCGCGTCGATCAGGATGGAGCCGTTCAGCGTCGAATTCGACACGGTGGTGAGCTTTGCCTCGAAGCCTCGACCGGGACCATTGGTGCTGACTGGCGGCGAGGGTGTGGTTGGTTTGCATAAGCTGCACGACGCTTTGTGCCGCGAGTTGCAAAACGCGGATTTCGGAGAGCATGCCGCGCCGGTCGCAGTGGACTATACGCCGCACGTCACGCTGGCATATGGCATGCCGTGGGCCGCCGCACGCCCTGTTGAGCCGGTATGCTGGAATGTGCGCGAGTTCGCGCTGGTGCACAGTCTGCTCGGGCGTACGCGGCATGTCCTGCTGGCGCGATGGCCTTTGGCGGATCACGGCTCATAGCGCGCGGCGGCACCCGGGCAATGTTGACCCAATGTTGACCTGTTGAGATGCGACGGCCCGGAGCCGCGTACCGCAGGAGGTTTCGTCGGTTGGAGAGCCGGAACGATCGTGCGCTGCCTGATAGAATGCTTGGGCCGCAACGTAGTGGATCGCAGATGAAATTGCTTGATGCGTTAGTCGAACAGCGTATTGCCGCCGCAGCCGCACGCAGCGAGTTCGACCAGTTACCGGGCGCGGGCGCGCCGCTATCCCTGGGAGACGATGTGCTGGTCCCAGAAGAAGTGCGTGTCGCCAACCGGATTTTGAAGAACGCGGGTTTCGTGCCGCCCGCTGTCGAGCAGTTGCGCGCGTTGCGCGACCTGCAGGCGGAGCTGAATGCCGTGAGCGACCGGGCTACCCGCTGCCGGCTTCAGGCGCGCATGCTGGCGCTCGATATGGCGCTTGAATCATTGCGCGGTGGCCCGCTGGTTCTGCCGCGCGAATACCGTCGGCGGATTGCTGAACGGCTGTCTGAGCGCGTCGGCAGTCTCGGTGCGGCAGAGGCGGGTTCGCAGTGAGCGAGCCGCTCGCCCATTCCGCGGTGCCGGATTCAGATGCTTTCAAATCTCACGAAGCGCCGGATGCCATGAGTTCTCCAGCCTCGGCGAATGGTGTCGCCGAACCGATCGCGATGGATTCAGGCACCGCCGCCATCATGGAGAAGGCGGCAGAGTCCATGCTTGGCGATTCGCCCGCATTATCCGCGGTCTCAGAGCGCGATCGCCGTTTCATGGCGCTCGCACAAGCTGCCGCCGAAGAGGCGCGCGCCGTCGGCGAGGTGCCCGTCGGCGCAGTGCTCGTGCGAGGCGACGAAGTCATCGCCAAAGGTTTCAATCACCCAATCGGTGCGCACGACCCGTCTGCGCATGCGGAAATGGTCGCGTTGCGCGCCGCGGCGCAGGCTGTCGAAAACTACCGTCTGCCGGGCTGCGAACTTTACGTGACGCTTGAGCCGTGCCTGATGTGCGCCGGCGCGATCATGCACGCGCGCATCGCCCGTGTCGTATTCGGGGCGCGCGATCCGAAAACCGGCGCGTGCGGCAGTGTCGTCGATGCGTTCGCGAATCCGCAGTTGAATCATCACACCTCGGTGACCGGCGGCGTGCTCGAAAGCGAATGCGGCGCGGCGCTCAAATCGTTCTTTGCCGAACGGCGGCGCGCAAGCCGCGAAGCGCGCGCGTCGGCACGCGCCGACGCGAGTGGCGAAGCGGGCCCGGCGAAAGCGCCCTGAAACAACAACGTCCAATAAGGTCTTGCTCATGGCCGTCCATCGCACCATCGAACTGATCGCTCCGTCCGGGTATCCGCATGATCCGGAGGTGCTGCATCGCGCGCTGCAACGTTTGCATGCGCAGGGACATCGTGTCGAGGGCGCGGAAGCGGCGAAGCGCCGCTACCAGCGTTTCGCAGGCACGGACGGTCAGCGCGCAGCCGATCTGAACCGGCTCGCCGACCCGTCGCGCGAGTTGCCGGACATCGTACTGGCCGTGCGCGGCGGCTACGGCGCGGTGCGCATTCTGCACGGGCTCGACTATGACGGGCTGCAACGGCGGCTGACCGATCAGCCTGTCGCTCTGGTGGGGCACAGCGATTTCACCGCGATCCAGCTTGCGTTGCTGGCGCGCGCCGGCGTGAAGACCTTCGGCGGTCCGATGGTGATGAGCGACTTCGGCGCGGAGGAACTCAGCGAATTCACCATGCAGCACTTCTGGTCCGCGTTGACGAAGCCGACCATGACGGTCTCGAGCAACACGCCGCAGGCGCAGCCGGTGGACGTCTCAGGCATGTTGTGGGGGGGCAATCTGGCGGTGCTGGTGTCGCTGATCGGCACGCCGTATATGCCGCCGGTGAAGGGCGGCATCCTGTTCATCGAGGACGTCAACGAACAACCGTTCCGGGTCGAGCGGATGATTTATCAACTGCACCTGTCCGGCATCCTCGCGCAGCAGCAGGCGCTCGTGCTGGGCGACTTCTCCGGCGCCAAAGCGTACGACTACGACAATGGCTACGATCTGCATGCAGTGATCGAGCAGGCGAGGTCGGTGATCGGCATTCCGATCGTCACCGGCCTGCAATTCGGGCATGTTCGCAACATGCTGACGCTGCCGGTTGGCGCGAACGCGCATCTGGTTGCCGACGCGCATGGATTCAGACTGAGCTTGTCGGACTATCCATACCTCGCCTGAACCGGCGGAGAAGGGAAGCGGGCAGTCGCCCGTTTTCTTTCAATTCAATATCGCAACTAACGGTCATGTTTTAAAAGCTGCTACCAACAGGATGCTCCGTGAAGGTTCAGCGATTTTGTTGACAAAATCTGCTCTCAACAGACGGTGCCGTTCCCGCCTAATAAACCTATACATAGACAGGACGGGCTGCCAAGCCAAGTCCAACAGCCAGTCCGTCCACCTTCACCGTAGAAATTGTCGAAATTTAAATCAAAAATTGTTGACAATGTTTATGTCCATCCTATGATGACCAACATACCGAGACGAACATCATGTCCGACACAGAGTCCGCCGCCGCCAATAGTTCGAAACCCGAAGCGATCGCCGAGCGCATCCGCGCGGCGATCCTCGAGCATCGGCTCGCGCCGGGCGCCAAGCTGACAGAAGCGCAGTTATGCGAAGTATTCGGCGTGAAGCGCGGCCCGATCCGGCAGGCGTTAGCGCAACTGGCCACCGACCACCTCGTCGATCTCGAACCGAATCGCGGAGCGTTCGTGGCGAGCCCGTCGTTGCAGGAAGTGCATGAAGTATTCGAGATGCGCCGCATCATCGAACTGGCGGTGGTGGAAAAGATTTGCAGCGGTCACGGCGTGCGGCGTTTGAAGAGCATTGGCAGCATGATCGGCCGGGAACGTAAAGCGTTCGAAACGCGTGATTTTCCGGCGTGGATTCGCCTGTCGGGCGAGTTTCACACCGAGTTGGCGGGGCTCACCGGCAACACCGTGTTGTGCGACTGCCTGAACGGGCTGGTGGCGCGCTCCACGCTGATTTCCGCGCTGTACGAGTCGCTCGGACGCAGCCCATGCTCGTTCGAGGACCACGAAGCCATTCTCGCCGCGCTCGACGCCGGCGATGCGAAAGAGGCGGCGGCACTGATGTCGCTCCATCTGCAAAGCGTCGAGTTGAAGATGCTGGACCGCCCCGCGCGCGGCGCGGCCGATCTGCGTGAAGTATTCGGCGCACTCAACGGTGCGCCTGGAGATTTACCCACGACAAAGTCCGCTCCAGGCTGAGGCAGGCGGCCGGCGTGCGCGCTTTAGTGGTGCGCGCCGCACTGAATTGAACTGAACGAATCAAGGCGTTGCAAGGCGGCTCGGCGTGAGCGCTGCCGGCTTGCGCACGCGTGTCCGCCGCCGGGAGGCGGACCTGAAGTAGCAGCAACGCATCGCCGGCGGTCCGCGGCTGCCGGCGGTGCGATAACCACAAGTACTTCAGTACGGAGATATCCGCGGCACGGCCAACCAGCGGCTCGCATGCCCTTTGTTCCGAGCGGACAGAGCGCGCGACTGGCATGGCCGATGCAACGTCCTTCGATTCGCTATCGATGGTCCCTATCCCAAGGAGGAATCATGGCTCAGTTCAGTGCAGCGCCCGGCAGTCCCGCAATTCCCGCTTACACCGACGGCGGCGCGCCCGGCGATCCGTCGATGCCGGCAGGCTACAGCGAGCGGCTCTATAACGAAGACCTCGCGCCGTTGCGCCATCAAACCTGGGGCGCCTACAACATCTTCGCGTTCTGGATGTCGGACGTGCACAGCGTCGGCGGCTATGTGTTCGCGGGCAGTCTGTTCGCGCTCGGCTTGACGAGCTGGCAGGTGCTGATCGCGCTGCTGGTCGGCATCACGATCGTGAACCTCTTGTGCAACCTGATCGCGAAGCCCAGCCAGGCGAACGGCGTACCTTATCCGGTCGCATGCCGCGCGACTTTCGGCGTGCTCGGCGCGAATATTCCCGCGGTGATTCGCGGCCTGATCGCGGTTGCGTGGTATGGCATTCAGACCTATCTGGCGTCGAGCGCGCTGGTGATCGTGGTGCTGAAGTTCGTTCCGCAGTTGCTGCCGTATGCCGATGTTCATCACCACGGCTTCATGGGACTGTCCACGCTCGGCTGGGCCGGTTTCATGCTGCTGTGGGTCTTGCAGGCACTGGTGTTCTGGCACGGCATGGAGACCATCAAGAAGTTCATCGACTTTGCCGGGCCGGCCGTCTATGTGGTGATGTTCATTCTCGCGGGCTACATGGTGTATCGCGCAGGGTGGCGCAACATCGGCATCAATCTGGGCGGTGTCAAATATCACGGCATGCAGGTCGTGCCGGTGATGATCACGGCGACTTCGCTGGTGGTGTCGTACTTCTCCGGACCCATGCTGAACTTCGGCGACTTTTCGCGCTACGGCAAGAGCTTTCGCAGCGTGCAGCGTGGCAACTTCTGGGGGCTGCCGGTCAACTTTCTGGCCTTCTCGCTGGTGACGGTGATCACGACCGCGGCCACGCTGCCGGTGTTCGGCGAGCTGATCACGGACCCGGTCGAAACCGTGGGCCGTATCGACTACCCGACCGCGGTGATTCTCGGCGCGCTGACCTTCACGATCGCGACGATCGGCATCAACATCGTCGCCAATTTCGTCTCGCCGGCGTTCGACTTTTCCAATGTCGCGCCGCGCCTGATCAGCTGGCGCGCGGGCGGTATGCTCGCGGCGGTGGCGTCGATCTTCATCACGCCGTGGAATCTGTTCAACAACCCGGCCGTGATTCACTACACGCTGGACGTTCTCGGCAGCTTCATCGGACCTTTGTACGGTGTACTGATCGTCGATTACTACCTCGTGAAGCGTCGGAAAATCGTTCTCGACGATCTGTACACGGTCGCGCCCACCGGCTCGTACTGGTATCGCAACGGCGTGAACTATCGGGCCGTGGCCGCGCTGCTGCCGGCAGCCGTGATCGCGGTGATCTGCGTGATGGTGCCCTCGCTCGACGGTATGGCGAACTTCTCGTGGTTCATCGGCGCCGGGCTCGCCGCGCTGTTCTATCGTGTGATTGCACGCTGAATCGCATGCTGAATTTTGCAGATGCAACAGGAGTCGATATGCGCATCAAACTGATCAACCCGAATACCACCCAACGCATGACGGAGGCGATGGGCCGCTGCGCGCGTGAAGTGGCCGCGCCGGGCACCGAAGTCATCGCCGTGAATCCGACAATGGGACCGCCGTCGATCGAGGGCTATTACGACGAAGCACTCGCGACGCCGGGTTTGCTCGCCGAGGTCGCCGCCGGCGAGCGCGAAGGCTGCGATGGCTACGTGATCGCCTGCTTCGGCGATCCCGGTCTCTATGCGGCGCGTGAGTTGGCGCGGGGCCCCGTGATCGGCATCGCCGAGGCGGCGATGCACGCGGCCAGCGTGCTCGCGCCGGGCTTCTCGGTGGTGACCACGCTGGCGCGCACATGCGGCATGGCGTGGCACCTCGCCGAGCGCTACGGCATGAAGCGGTTTTGCCGTAACGTGCGCGCCACCGACGTCGCCGTACTCGACCTCGACAAGCCAGGCTCGGCGGCGCGTCGCATCATTCTCGACGAATGCCGGCGCGCGCTCGACGAGGACGGTTCGGACGCGATCGTGCTCGGCTGCGCGGGTATGGCCGAACTGTGCGCGGAAATCGAAGACGCGCTCGGCGCGCCGGTGATCGAGGGTGTGACCGCGGCGGTGAAATGGACCGAGGCGCTGGTCACGCTGCGTCTTTCGACGGCCAAGCGCGGTGACTACGCGCGGCCGCTGCCCAAGCGTTACGACGGCGCGCTGGAGTCCTTCAGTCCGGCTGAAGCCGATCCGAATCCGCTGCCACCACGCGACTCTGCCGGCGTTTCCTCCGCGAGTGCACCGGAGAATGCGGCAACGTCCGATTCGTTGCGGGTAAACACTACGGAAGCAGGGCGGCACATACATTCAGTGTGACACGCACTATCTGCCCGGGTGTATGGGCGGGTCCGGGTGTTTTCGCTACACTGGTCCAACTCGGCGCGGGGTGCCTGAAGGGTTTTTTTCTGCCGCTTCACGTGCTGTTTCCGGTGTTTTACGACCTGCGCCGGCGCGAGATGTACGCAGCGTGCATCTCACGTCAGCCCCACGTGCCTGCCGCGTGAATTCCACGCGAATTTTACGTACCATCACCACGCATTCGTCAAACCATGCCACTCGACCCGAACTACCCACGCGATCTGACCGGCTACGGCCGCCACCCGGTGCAGGCCAATTGGCCGGGGCAAGCGCGTGTCGCGGTGCAATTCGTCCTGAACTACGAAGAGGGCGGTGAAAACTGCGTCCTGCACGGCGACCCCGGCTCGGAGCAGTTCCTGTCGGAAATCGTCGGCGCCGCGGCTTATCCGGCTCGCCACATGAGCATGGAGTCGATCTACGAATACGGCTCGCGCGCGGGTGTGTGGCGCATCCTGCGCGAATTCGAAAAGCGCGGCCTGCCGCTTACGGTGTTCGGCGTAGGTATGGCGATCGAGCGGCATCCGGAACTGGCGCGCGCCTTCGTGGAACTCGGCCATGAGATCGCCTGCCACGGCTATCGCTGGATTCACTATCAGGACGTGTCGCCGGAGAAAGAAGCGGAGCACATGCGTCTCGGCATGGCAGCGATCGAACGTGTGACGGGCGAGCGTCCGCTTGGCTGGTACACCGGCCGTGACAGTCCCAATACGCGTCGTCTGGTCGCCGAATACGGCGGTTTCCTCTACGACTCGGACTACTACGGCGACGATCTGCCGTTCTGGATGGACGTCGGCGTTACCGGCGGCGCGACGGTGCCGCAACTGATCGTGCCGTACACGCTCGACACCAACGACATGCGCTTTGCAAGCCCGCAAGGCTTCAACACGGCGGACCACTTCTTCACGTATCTGCGCGATGCATTCGACGTGCTCTACGAAGAGGGCGACGAAGCGCCAAAGATGCTTTCCATCGGCATGCATTGCCGTCTGCTCGGCCGGCCTGGTCGTTTTCGCGCGCTGCAACGTTTTCTCGATCATATCGAACAGCACGATCGCGTGTGGGTGACGCGGCGCGTCGACATTGCGCGCCACTGGCGCGAACATCACCCTTACCAACGAGGCAACCGCGGGACAGCGGCATGAAGGCGATGCAATACACTCTGGACCAACTCAACAGCATCTCGACCGACGCGTTCGTGGCAGCGCTGTCGGGCATTTTCGAGCACTCGCCGTGGGTCGCGGAAATTGCCGCGCAGCAACGGCCGTTCGCCAGCATCGACGAGTTGCATCGCAAGATGTCGAACGTGGTCGAGACGGCCGGCGAAGACAGGCAACTGGCGTTGATCAACGCTCACCCGGAACTCGCGGGCAAGGCCGCCGTGCGCGGCGAACTGACGGCCGAATCCACGCGTGAGCAGAGCGGCGCCGGGCTCGCACAATGCACGCAGGAAGAATTCGACAAACTGCTCGCGCTGAACGCCGCTTATCGCGAGAAGTTCGGCTTTCCGTTCATCCTCGCCGTGCGCGGGTATGACCGTCACGGCATCATCGCGAACTTCGAGGCGCGCGTGAACAACAGCCGCGCTGAAGAACTGCGCGCGAGCCTCGATCAGATCTACCGCATCGCACGTTTCCGGCTCGACGACCTGATCGACGCGTGAGGTTGAACCACGCGTCGCGAACCTCGAACCCGAAACGTTTTTCAGCACTGGCAAATATCAAGGAAGACAAAAATGGCACTCCCGATTCTCGACCCCAACGCACCGGAATTCACGCGCCGCTATGTGAACCTGGCGGACCCGCGTCTGGGCGCGCAGGCGCTCGAGGCCAGCGACGATTTCTTCGCACCGAAGGAACGCATGCTGAATCCAGAACCGGCCGTTTTCGTTCCGGGCAAGTACGACGACAACGGCAAATGGATGGACGGCTGGGAAACGCGCCGCAAGCGCGTCACCGGTTATGACTGGTGCGTGGTGAAGCTGGCGCGTCCGGGCGTGATCAAGGGCCTGGATCTCGACACCAGCCACTTCACGGGTAACTTCCCGCCGGCGGCATCGGTCGAAGCCGCGCGCGTGGTGGACGGCGTGCCGAACCAGTCGACGCAGTGGACCGAAATCGTTGCGTCGACCACATTGCAGGGCAATAGCCACCACTATCATGAAGTCAGCGACGCGAACGCGTATACGCACCTGCGTGTGAATATTTACCCGGACGGCGGCATTGCGCGTCTTCGCGTGTATGGTCAGCCGCAAGTCGACTGGGCCGGCGCGAGCCGCACGGAACAGTTCGATCTGGCCGCGATGGAAAACGGCGCTTATCTGGTCGCCGCGAACAACCAGCACTTCGGCGCCGCGTCGACGATCCTGATGCCGGGCCGCGGCGTTAATATGGGCGATGGCTGGGAAACGCGCCGCCGTCGCGAGCCGGGCAACGACTGGGCCATCGTCGCGCTGGCGCAACCGGGCGTGATCAGAAAGATCGAAGTCGATACGGCGCACTTCAAGGGCAACTATCCGGACCGCTGCTCGATTCAGGCCGCGTACGTGACGGGCGGCACGGACAGTTCGCTGATCACGCAAGCCATGTTCTGGCCGGTGCTACTCGGCGAACAGAAGCTGAAGATGGACAACCAGCACTATTTCGAAAGCGAAATCGCGGCGCTGGGTCCGGTGACGCACGTGCGCTTCAATATCATTCCGGACGGCGGCGTGTCGCGTCTGCGTCTGTGGGGCACGCTCGCATCATGAAAACGCTCGCGATCGAACCGTTGACGAAGGAAGCGTTCGCCGCATTCGGCGACGTGATCGAACTCGAAGGCGCGAAGCAGATTCCGATCAACCTCGGCACGACGATCCGCTATCACGATCTCGCGAAAGTGGACGTCGCCGACGAGAACGGCCGTCCGCTCGTGAACCTGTTTCGCGGGCAGCCGCGCACGCTGCCGTTCGAGGTCAAGATGCTCGAGCGGCATCCGCTTGGCAGCCAGGCGTTCGTGCCGCTGAACGACAAGCCGTATCTGGTGGTCGTGGTGCCGGCAGGCGAGCTGGATGCGTCGAGGATTCGCGCGTTCGTGACGAGCGGCTGGCAGGGCGTGAACTATGCGAAGGGCGTGTGGCACCATCCGCTGATTGCGTTGGGTGAAGTGAGCGACTTTCTCGTTGTCGATCGCGGCGGGGACGGGCTCAATCTCAATGAGCAGGATCTGGCCGAGTCGTTGTGGCTCACGGAAGATGCTTTGAGCGCGGTGGCGGTTTGAGTTCTATCGCTTTGACGTAGCTGGCAGGTTGACTTAAAAAGAACCCACAGCATCACTGATGCTGTGGTGCCGTCGAGCAACGGTCCGAATTGCTCGCGGATCAGATTCAGCAGATAACCCTCCGGCAGGTTCTGCCGGAAAAACGGATGCAGATCGCGCGGCCAGCGCCAGGCCTCGTCGCGCACCGGCATGGTCAGGCTGACGAAGTCCGCCGCGCTCGCGTTGAGGTTGTATTTGAGGACGTAGTCGTCGCGCTCGCGAAATAGCGTGGCGACATTCTTGCCCAGTACCTGAACATCGAGCCTCATGAGTTCGCGCCTGGATTGCCTTGTTCAGCGAGGATGTCTTCGAGCGTGCGCCCGTGTCCATGCGCGACGAACTTGAGGTCGTAGCCTGCCGCTTCGAGCAGCCGCACGAGCACGGACACGCTCATATCTAAAGGCTACAACTGACTATTAGCGTTTAAGGAACCGACGCCGAGGCGGCCAAAGAAAAGCGGGCTTTCCGCTCGCGCGAAAAGCCCGCTTCACATTGCTCATCTTTTGCCATGCCGGGCCGCGCGCCCGGCCGGTCATCACTTCACCGCACCACCTTCGAACCACGCGGCGATCTTCATCCGCTCGTCGTCGGTCATATGCGTCACGTTGCCGAGCGGCATGGCCTTCAGCGTCACGGCTTGCTGATAGATCCGCTGCGCGTTCTGCGAGATCTCATCCGGCGTATCCAGCAGCACGCCGGCCGGCGCGCTGCCCATCATCGTCGGATGCGCGGAGTGGCAAGCCACACAGCGCTGCTGCAGCACCGGTGCGATATCGGCCACCTTGAGCACCGGCGAGTTCGCGGCCTGGGCTTGCGACACCACCGGCTTCGGCATGGTCCAAAAGAGGGCGACGAACATCAGCGCGATGCCGACCAGCGGCAGATACCACAGCACCTGGCCACGATGACGCATCACGAAGAACTGACGGATCAGCGCGCCGGCCAGCATGATGACCAGCAGCACGGCCCAGTTGTACGGATGCGTGTAGGTCATCGCGTAGTGGTTCGACAGCATCGCGAACACGACCGGCAACGTGAAATACGTGTTGTGCACCGAACGCTGCTTGCCACGCTTGCCGTAGATCGGATTCGGCGTGTCACCCTTGAGCATGGCGTCGACCATCTTGCGCTGGCCCGGAATGATCACGAAGAACACGTTGGCCGACATGATCGTGGCCAGCATCGCGCCCATGATCAGATAGGCCGCGCGGCCCGCGAAGATATGGCACGCGAGCCATGCCGCGATCAGCACGTACACGCCGACGCAGACGCCGAGTACCTTGTCCTTGTTGCCGAGAATGCGGCACAGCGAGTCGTACACGATCCAGCCGGCGGCGAGGAAGCCGAGCGCCGAGGCGACCGCGACCACCGGGCCCATATCCAGCACGTTCCTGTCGATCAGGTAGGTGCTCGGCGAGAACAGATACAGCACGGTAAAGAGACCGAAGCCCGAGAGCCACGTGGTGTACGAAGGCCACTTCGACCAGTGCAGATCCTCCGGCATTTCCGGCGGCGCGACGGTGTACTTCTGCATGTTGTAGAAGCCGCCGCCGTGCACGTGCCACAGTTCGCCGAATACGCCGCGCTTGCGCTGGTTCGGGTCCGCGGGCGGCTTCAGGCTGTTGTCGAGCGCGACGAAATAGAACGATTCGCCGATCCATGCAATCGCGGCGATGACGTGAAACCAGCGAATCGCCAGATTCAACCAGTCTGTGATAAAGCCTTCCATGAAACTCCTCCACTTCTGATTCGTTGTACACGCAACGACGTTTTGCGCCTTCTGGAACCCGGTTGGCGGGTCGTTGGCAGGGCGGCACGTCAGAGCGCGGATCGCGGGGCGAAAGACGCGGTGCGCTCAGTTCGCACGACGCCGTTTTTTATTGGTTTGTCGGGGCGGATCGGGTTCGCTGCAACCGCGTGCGTTCGATTGCGTTTCGCGGGTGCTCGCATGTGGCTCAGCGAGCATCTGCGCAATGCAATCGGGCGCGATCGTCAGGCGGCGCGATCTCGACCTCGTTTTCCCGACAGCTCGCGGCAGATGTCTCGCTAGCTGCCGCGATACGTGCTGTACGACCACGGCGACACCAGCAGCGGCACGTGATAATGCGCGCTGGCATCGGCCACGCCGAAGCGCAACACGACGCGATCGACGAAACGCGGCTCCGGCACCTTCGTGCCGATCGACGCGAAGTAGTCGCCGGCGCCGAACACGAGTTCGTATTCGCCCGGAACCAGCGCGTCGCCTTCGAGCAGCGGCTGGTCGCAACGGCCGTCGTCATTGGTCAGGGTGGTTTTGAGCGCGCGGCGCGTGTCGCCCGAGAGCGCGAAGAGTTCGACCTTGATGCCCGCGCCGGGACGGCCGTTCGCGGTGTCGAGCACATGGGTAGTGAGCTTTCCCATTCGCAATTTTCCTTATGTGAATGCGAGGTTTCGGCGGCAGCCCGATCCAGATACGTTTGCGGCGGATCGAGGCTCCACGTCAGTGGCTACATACCCGTCGGCGAATTGAAGCGAGCGCCGTGGCAGCCATTGTAAAAAGGTTGTTCCGCTCAGCGCGCGCGAGATAGGAAAGATAATACCTGGCGCATGACAGACAGCCTGCTGAAAGCCGAAAAGAGCCGATTCCTTCGACCATGACAGCGTATTTGTCTTACCGGCGGATCGTACCGGCGCCAAAAAAGGCCCACTATATCGGCGGCGTGAAGTTGGGTATCGCATTGGCGTGAGTTGCCAGCATTATTTTGGCCGTCGAAGGTTACGTCTGTGCGTTGCAGCAAACGGGAATCGACGACGATCCGGCCGCAACCCACCCCGAAGACGGCGCAAACGCGCTGGGTAACCGGGCCAACGGCGTTCCATGCGACGCGGCGGCACGGTGGCGTGCCGTCACATCGCGTTCGAACGGCTTTGCACGGAAGCAATGAAGCGGAGAAACGAATGACGATGGAACAAGCGGCTAATCAAACGAATAAGCCGAAGAAAACGATGCTGGTGAAGCACGCGGACGTGCTGGTCACGATGGATGGCGCCCGGCGCGAACTGCGCGACGGCGGCCTGTATATCGAGGACAACCGCATCGTCGCGGTCGGACCGACGGCGCAATTGCCGCAAACGGCCGACGAAGTGCTGGACATGCGTGGCCACCTGGTGATTCCGGGTCTCGTGAACACGCACCATCACATGTATCAAAGCCTGACGCGCGCGATTCCCGCCGCGCAGAACGCCGAGTTGTTCGGCTGGTTGACGAGCCTCTACAAGATGTGGGCGAACCTCACGCCGGAGATGATCGAAGTCTCGACGCTGACGGCAATGGCCGAGCTGTTGCTGTCCGGTTGCACGACTTCGAGCGACCATTTGTATATCTATCCGAACGGCAGCCGGCTCGACGACAGCATCGCCGCGGCGCGCCGGATCGGCATGCGTTTTCACGCGGCGCGCGGCAGCATGAGCGTGGGGCAGAAAGACGGCGGCCTGCCGCCGGATTCGGTGGTCGAACGTGAAGCGGACATTCTGAAGGACACGCAGCGCCTGATCGAGACGTACCACGACGAAGGGCGTTACGCGATGCTGCGCGTGGTGGTCGCGCCATGCTCGCCGTTCTCGGTGAGCCGCGATCTGATGCGCGAATCGGCAGTCATGGCGCGGCAGTACGGTGTGTCGATGCATACGCATCTGGCGGAGAACATCAACGACGTCGCGTATAGCCGAGAGAAGTTCGGCATGACACCGGCGGAGTATGCGGAAGACCTCGGCTGGGTCGGTCACGACGTGTGGCACGCGCACTGTGTACAACTCGACGACGCGGGCATTGAACTGTTCGCGCGCACCGGCACCGGCGTCGCGCATTGTCCGTGTTCGAACATGCGGCTCGCCTCGGGTATCGCGCCGGTCAGGCGCATGCGTCTGGCGGGCGTGCCGGTGGGCCTGGGCGTCGACGGCTCGGCGTCGAACGACGGCGCGCAGATGGTCGCCGAAGTGCGCCAGGCTTTATTGCTGCAGCGAGTCGGCTTTGGTCCCGATGCGATGACCGCGCGCGAAGCATTGGAAATCGCCACGCTCGGCGGCGCGAAGGTGCTCAATCGCGACGATATCGGCGCGCTGGCGCCCGGCATGGCGGCGGACTTCGTGTCGTTCGATTTGCGTCAGCCGCTGTTCGCGGGCGCGTTGCATGATCCGGTTGCGGCGCTCGTGTTCTGCGCGCCGTCGCAAGTGAGTTGCAGCGTGATCGGCGGCAAGGTGGTCGTGAAGGACGGACAGTTGACGACGCTGGAGCTCGGGCCGGTGATCGAGCAACACAACCGGTTGGCGAAGACGCTCTACGAGGGAGCGGCGTAACGCAAGAGCAGGGCTATCGGTGATGAGACGCAGAGCGCCGCCGATAACCCACATAAACGTAAAAGCTTCAAGGCTTGTCGATCAACGTCCTGGTCGCTTCAGCGACCAGGCTGCGCAGCCAGCGCACTTCGTCGGAGTAATGCACGCGTTCGTGCCACAACTGGTAGTACTGCATTGGCGGGAAATCGAGCGGTGCGGGCACGACCGTGAGCGGCAGGAATTTGGCGTAGTAATCGGCAAAGAGGCGCGTGGTCGTAAAGATCAGATCGGACTTGATCAGCACGTACGGCGCCAGATTGAAGTACGGCAACGTAACTACGACATGACGCTTTAACCGCTCGCGCGCGAGATGCACGTCGATCGCGCCGCGCTGGCCCACCGAATAAGGAGTAGGCGCAAGATGCGGCGCATTCAGGTACTGGTCGAGTGTGAGCCCGCCGCGTTTGGCGAACGGATGTGCGTTGCTCATCAGGCAGACGATCTGATCGACGAACAGGTTCGACAGGTGCAACTGCTCGGGCGGCTCCGGCCAGTTGCCGACCACGATGTCGAGCTTGCCGTCTTCGAGCGCGAGTTCGTAGTCGAACGCCGGGCCCAGCGAATGAAACTCGAGCGTCGCGTTCGGCGCGGCCTGCCGGAAGCGCTCAACCACCGTCGGCACGAACAGCACGTTCAGATAGTCCGGGCAGCCGATCCGGTAGCAACGAATGGACGTGGCCGGATCGAAGTTGTGCTGCTGGAACTTGATGCGTTCGATCTCGCGCAGCGCGTTCTGCACCGGTTCGAGCAGGCGCAGGCCGTATTCCGTCGGCACCATGCCGGATTTGCCGCGCACCAGCAGCGGGTCGCCGGTGATGTCGCGCAAACGGCGCAGCGCCGCGCTGATGGCGGGTTGTGACTGATTCAGTTTGACGGCCGCGCGCGTGACGCTGCGTTCCATCAACAGGGTGTGCAAGACGCGTAATAGGTAGGTATCGATCGCCTCGCGTTGCTGACTCATGACTTCTCCGAAATATATGTTCTGGCTGATCGAGTGGGCGTGGGTGTATATGACTTTTAATATGAACGAAAAACCGCGTCAAGGGTGGCATACCCGCAGAGCGCGCTGCGACGCGGGTTTGCGGGGAATTTTGATGGCTCGACTGACTGGGTCGAATTAGGTATTGTCATCCGGTTGTGGTGACGGATCGCTTGCCGGCAAGGGCGGCGAACGCGCTGTATCCGGAAGTCACTGACGCACTACGGAATCACATGAGCGACTCTTCTTATAGCAACGGCGCCGCCGCGCAGCCGGCGGACAGGCCGGCACAGACGGCGCCCCGGTTGATGCTTCAGGGCATCACCAAACAATATCCGGCCGTGCGAGCCAACGACGACGTCACGTTGATCGTCGCGCCGGGCGAAATCCATGCCGTGCTCGGCGAAAATGGCGCCGGCAAAAGCACGCTGATGAAAATCATCTACGGCGCGGTGCGGCCCGACGCCGGCGAGATGCAGTGGGAAGGTCAGACGGTCGAGATCGCGAGCCCGGCGGCCGCGCGCAAGCTGGGTATCGGTATGGTGTTCCAGCACTTTTCGCTGTTCGAGACGCTCACGGTCGGCGAAAACATCGCGCTCGCGCTCGACGAACCCTTCGATCTGAAATCGCTCGCCAGGCGCATTCGCGAAGTCTCGGCCGACTACGGCCTCGACATCGATCCGCAGCGCCACGTGCATAGCCTGACGGTGGGCGAGCGGCAGCGCGTCGAGATCGTGCGCTGCCTGCTGCAGAACCCGCGTCTGCTGATCATGGACGAACCGACTTCGGTGCTGACGCCGCAAGCGGTCCGCAAGCTGTTCGAGACGCTGCGGCGGCTGGCCGCCGAAGGCTGCAGCATTCTCTACATCAGCCACAAGCTCGACGAAATCCAGGAACTGTGCGACACCGCGACGGTGATGCGCGGCGGCCGCGTGACCGGTCACGTGAGGCCCAAAGGCGAAACCCACGCGTCGCTCGCGCAATTGATGGTCGGCCATTCGCTGCCGGACTACACGCGGCGCGAGCACAACCCGGGCGCGGTGCTGCTCGACGTGAAGCAACTCTCGGTGGAAAGCGACGACCCGTTCGGCACGTCGCTGCGTGACGTGTCGTTCGGCGTGCATGCCGGCGAGATCTTCGGCATTGCGGGCGTGTCGGGCAACGGGCAGGCCGAACTGCTGTCGGCCCTGTCGGGCGAAAAGCGGGGCGTGCGCGCCGACGCGGTCACGATTTGCGGCAAGGCGGCCGGGCGGCTCGGCGCGGGCGGCCGGCGCGCGCTCGGTTTCGGCTTCGTGCCGGAGGAGCGCCTCGGCCGCGGCGCGGTGCCGGCCATGACGCTGTCGGAAAACGCGCTGCTGACCGCGCATCGTCAGCAGATGGTGAGGACGGGCTGGATCAGGTCGGGCGCGATGCGCGCGTTCGCGAAGCGCTGCATCGACGCTTTCGACGTGCGCTGCGGCGGCTCCGAAGCGCTCGCGCAAAGTCTGTCGGGCGGCAATCTGCAGAAGTACATCATGGGCCGCGAGATTCTGCAGGCGCCCAAGGTGCTGGTGGTCGCGCAGCCCACATGGGGCGTCGACGTGGGCGCGGCGGCGTTCATCCGTCAGCAGCTACTCGACCTGTCGGCGCGCGGCGTGGCGATTCTGGTGATCTCGGAGGAACTGGAAGAGTTGTTCGACATCTGCGATCGCATCGCGGTGCTCGCCGGCGGCAGACTCTCGCCGGTGCGCGCCACGGGGGCGACCAACGCCGAGGAAATCGGCCGCTGGATGGCGGGCCTGTTCGGCGAGCGCGAGGGCGCGGCGCCTTCCGCGGAACAGCCGGCGCATGCCTGAGCCGGCGTCTGTCTCGCGAATACGCGTGACGTCGCTCCGCATCAGAACGAGAACCCTATAAATCACACGCTACCCATGATCCTTCCGTATCGACTCGAAGCACGCACGACGCCCTCGCGCACCATGCAGCTCGCCGTGCCGCTGATCGCCGCGTTGCTCACGCTCGCGATCGGCTTTCTGATCTTCAGCCTCGTCGGCCGCGATCCGCTGCAGGCCATGCACGCATTTTTCATCGAGCCGCTGTCCAGCGTGAACGGCTGGTCCGAGCTGCTGCTGAAGGCGTCGCCGTTGTGCCTGATCGGCCTCGGTCTTGCCATCGGCTATCGCGCCAACGTCTGGAACATCGGCGCCGAAGGGCAGATGCTGCTCGGCGGCATTGCCGCGAGCGGCGTCGCGATCTATTTCGACCAGGCCAGCGGCTGGTGGATTCTGCCGACCATGATGATCGCCGGCGTGCTCGGCGGCATGGCGTGGGCGGCGATTCCGGCGCTGCTCAAGAGCCGCTTCAACACCAACGAGATTCTCGTCAGCCTGATGCTCACGTATGTGGCCACGCAACTGCTGATCTATCTGGTGAGCGGCCCATGGCGCGACCCGCAAGGCATGAACTTCCCGCTTTCGGAGATGTTCGGCGGCGACGCGCTCTATCCGACCTTCGCCGGCGACTGGCACATCAAATGGCTGCGCGGCACGCGCCTGAACGCCTCGGTATTCGTCACGCTGATCGCGATTCCGCTCGTGTGGGTCTTCATGCGCAAGAGCTTCGCGGGCTACCGCATGAACGTCGGCGGTCTCGCGCCGCTCGCCGCGCGCTACGCCGGTTTCTCCGACAAGAAAACCATCTGGACCTCGCTGCTGATCAGCGGCGGCCTCGCGGGCCTCGCCGGCATGGGGGAGATCGCTGGTCCGATCGGGCAATTGCAGGCCACGTGGTCGCCGGGTTATGGCTTCACCGCGATCATCGTCGTGTTCGTGGGGCGGCTGCATCCGGTTGGGATCGTGCTCGCGAGCCTGCTGATGGCGCTGCTGTATCTCGGCGGCGAAGCGGTGCAGACTTCGATGCAACTGCCGCAGGCGCTGTCCGGCGTGTTCCAGGGGCTGTTGCTGTTCTGCCTGCTGGGTGCCGATCTGTTCGTGAACTACCGTGTGCGCCGCCGAACCCTGGCTGCCCAGGTTCACTGACTCGCACACTGCATATCGTTCACTGATTTTTTGCGCCGGATCCAAATGGACATTCAACAAGCCAGCGCGCTCACCTCGAGCGCCGTCACCGCCGCGATCCCGCTGATGTTCGCGGGCGCGGGCGAACTCGTCACCGAAAAATCGGGCGTCCTCAACCTCGGCGTCGAAGGCATGATGCTGATGGGCGCGGTGAGCGGCTACGCGGTCACCGCGATCACCGGCAACCCGTGGCTCGGCGTGCTCGCCGCGATCGGCGCCGGTCTCGCGATGTCGCTGCTGTTCGCCTTTCTCACGCTCACCATGCTCGCCAACCAGGTCGCCACCGGCCTCTCGCTGACAATCTTCGGCATCGGCCTCTCGGCGTATGTCGGCAAGCCCTACACGTCGGCCGCGGTGCGCGCGACCATCGACACGTGGACCATTCCCGGCCTCTCGAAGATTCCGGTGCTCGGGCCCGCGCTTTTCAGCCTCACGCCGCTCGACTACCTCGCGTTCCTGATGTTCGCGGTGATCGGCTGGTTCCTTTACCGCACGCGCGCGGGTCTGGTGCTGCGCTCGGTCGGCGAATCGCCGCAGGTGGCGCACTCAGTCGGTTTTCCGGTAGTCGGCGTGCGCTACGGCGCGGTGGCCTTCGGCGGCGGCATGGCGGGGCTCGCGGGCGGCTACTACTCGATCGTCAACCTGCATTTGTGGCAGGAGCAGCTCACTTCGGGCCGCGGCTGGATCGCGCTTGCGCTGGTCGTGTTCGCGACGTGGCGCCCGGGGCGTCTTCTGATCGGCGCGCTGCTGTTCGGTGCCGTGACCGGGCTGCAGTTCTATGCGCAGGCAATCGGCGTGCCGGTGCCGACGCAATTCCTCGCGATGCTGCCGTACGTCGCGACGGTCGTCGTGCTGGTGCTGATTTCGCGCAATCCGAACACGATTCGGCTGAATGCACCTGCATCGTTGGGCAAGCCGTTTTTCTCGGCGGGCTGATTGAGCATCCATCGACCACATGTTTCACATCATTCGATAAACACAACAGGAGAAAACATGAAGAGAAGAAATCTGCTGACCGCTTTTGCTTGGGGCGCGGCCTCGCTGGCGCTCGCCGCGCCGCTCGCGCAAAGCGCGCAGGCCGCCGATGCGCCGGGCGTCGCGTTCGTCTATCTCGGCAATCCGGGCGATGCCGGCTGGACCTTCGCGCACGACCAGGGCTCGAAGGAAGCGGAAGCGAAGTTCGGCAGCAAGATCAAGATCACCCGCATTGAAAACGTGCCGGAATCGGCCGACTCCGAGCGCGTGTTCCGCGATCTGGCGAACAAGGGCAACAAGATCATCATCGGTTCGAGCTTCGGCTATCAGGACTTCGAACTGAAGGTCGCGAAAGATTTTCCGGACACCGTTTTCCTGCACGCAACCGGCTACAAGAAGGCGCCGAACTTCGGCACCTATGACGTGCGCATGTACCAGGGCGCGTACCTCGCCGGCGTTGCCGCGGGCTACGTGACGAAGACCAACACGCTCGGCTTCGTGGCTTCGGTGCCGATTCCAGAAGTGATCCGCAACATCAACGCGTACACGCTCGGCGCGCGTTCGGTGAATCCGAAGGTGCACACCAAGGTCATCTGGATCAACAGCTGGTTCGATCCGGGCAAGGAAAAGCAGGCGGCCGAAACGCTGATCGGGCAGGGCGCGGACGTGCTGCTGCAGAACACCGATTCGAGCGCCACGCTCGCCACGGCATCGGAAAAGCACGTGCATGCGTTCGGCTGGGATTCGGACATGAAGAAGTTCGGTCCTGACGCGCACCTCGGTTCGGTGGTCGCGCACTGGGGCGTGTATTACAACGCGGCAATCCAGCAGGTGCTGGACGGCAAGTGGAAGAACGACCCGGTGTGGTGGGGCATTCCGCAGAAGGCCGTCAACCTCGAAGATCTGAATACGTCCGCGATTCCGGCTGAAGCGCAGAAGCAGGTTTCGGCCAGGCGCGACGAACTGGCGGGCGGCAAGTGGGACGTGTTCACCGGCCCGATCAAGGATCAGTCGGGCGCGGTGAAGGTGCCGGCCGGCAAGACGCTGACCGATCCGGAACTGCAACGCCTGAACTGGTATGTGGAAGGCGTGGACGGGTCGCTGCCGAAGTAAGGGCGTCAAGGTCAGGATCGACGAGGCGGCATTTCCGGCGACCGCTGTTTCAAAAAGCTGCGTCCAGTGCGGACGCAGCTTTTTTTAACTCCGGATTTTTCCGCGGACGATTGCGCCCGCGCGCCATCAGTCGATGCGCAACCCGACCTTGATGGTCACCTGCCAGAAAGCAACCTTGTCGTTTTCGATCTGGCCCCGAGTCTCCGTCACTTCGAACCAGTGTAAATTGCGCAGCGTTTTCGACGCTTTTGCAATGGCCGTGCTAATGGCGTCGTCGATCGATTTGGTCGACGAACCGGTCAGTTCGATCTGTTTGTAGACGTGTTCTGACATGAACTTCCTCCTTTGATCTTCGTTGGTGTTCAAAAAGTATAGGTAACGCCAGCGCCGCGGAGGGCTCTCGCATGAGCGAGTCATACCGCACGGGCCGTGCCCGGTATGCCGTGCGCGGTCCGCCGCCGCGGATTTGCGTGCCGACGTTCTGCACACGCCGCGCGGCGTCCAAAGCCAGTAATGCGACGCACGTGCGGGTTGAATTCGCGATAACCTGCTAAAATGTTGGGTTTTTCGCCGATATCACATTCAAAGGGACGCGCCGTGCTGTCTACCGCCAATATCACCATGCAATTCGGGCCGAAGCCGCTCTTCGAGAACATCTCGGTCAAATTCGGGGGAGGGAACCGCTATGGCCTGATTGGTGCGAACGGCTGCGGCAAGTCCACTTTCATGAAGATCCTGGGCAGCGACCTGGAGCCGAGTTCGGGCAACGTCATGCTCGAACCGAACATCCGCCTCGGTAAATTGCGCCAGGATCAGTTCGCGTACGAAGACGTGCGCGTGCTCGACGTCGTGATGATGGGCCACGCCGAAATGTGGGCCGCCATGACCGAGCGCGACGCGATCTACGCGAACCCCGACGCGACGGACGACGACTACATGCACGCCGCCGAACTCGAAGCGAAGTTCGCCGAGTACGACGGCTACACGGCCGAGGCGCGCGCGGGCGAACTGCTGCTCGGCATCGGCATCGCGATCGAGAACCACAACGGCCCGATGAGCAACGTGGCGCCGGGCTGGAAACTGCGCGTGCTGCTCGCGCAGGCGCTGTTCTCGAAGCCGGACGTGCTGCTGCTGGACGAGCCGACCAACAACCTGGACATCAACTCGATCCGTTGGCTGGAAGACGTGCTCAACCAGTACAACTCGACGATGATCATCATCTCGCACGATCGCCACTTCCTGAACCAGGTCTGCACGCACATGGCCGACATGGACTTCGGCACGCTGAAGGTCTATCCGGGCAACTACGACGACTACATGCTGGCGAGCACGCAGGCGCGCGAGCGTCAGCAGAACGCCAACGCGAAGGCGAAGGAACGCGTCGCCGACCTGCAGGACTTCGTGCGCCGCTTCTCGGCGAACAAGTCGAAGGCGCGTCAGGCCACCAGCCGTCTGAAGATGATCGACAAGATCAAGATCGAGGAATTCAAGCCGTCGTCGCGGCAGAACCCGTTCATCCGCTTCGAGTACGAAAAGAAGCTGCACAACATCGCGGTGGTGGCCGAGAAGATCTCGAAGAAGTACGAGCGCACCATCTTCAACGACTTCAGCATCAGCGTGCAGCCGGGCGAGCGTATCGCGATCATCGGCGAGAACGGCGCGGGCAAGACCACGCTGCTGCGCTCGCTGCTCGGCAAGCTGGAGCTCGATCACGGCACGGTGAAGTGGGCCGAGAACGCGAACATCGGCTACATGCCGCAGGATACGTACGAAGAGTTTCCGGACGACGTCACGCTGATGGAGTGGATCGACGTCTATCGCAAGGAAGGCGACGACGAGCAGATGGTGCGCGGCACGCTCGGCCGCCTGCTGTTCAATGCGGACGACATCCGCAAGTCGGTCAAGGTGCTTTCTGGCGGCGAGAAGGGCCGCATGATCTGGGGCAAGCTGATGCTGGGCCGCCACAACGTGCTGCTGATGGACGAGCCGACCAACCACATGGACATGGAATCGATCGAGTCGCTGCAGATCGCGCTCGACAAGTTCGAAGGCACGCTGATTTTCGTTTCGCACGACCGTGAGTTCGTGAGCGGCCTCGCGAACCGGATCATCGAAGTGAAGACCGACGGCACGTTGAACGACTTCGGCGGCAACTACGAAGATTTCCTGTTGAGCCAGGGCGTGCAGTAAGCGCACCTGAACCGCTCGCTGTAGCACGTTGCACCGCAAAGCCCGCTTATTCGAAGAAGCGGGCTTTTTTCATGGCGGGCGCCTCGCGCACCGGCCCGGTCCGGCCTGCTGGTTAGAATAGAAGACCATTCCGGAGACACAGACAGGGACCGATCATCATGAAGACGTACGAGCAACTCTATATCGACGGCAAGTGGATCGCGCCGTGCGGCACCGGCACGATCGACGTGATCGACTCGGGCACGGAAGAGATCATGGGCCGCATCCCCGAAGGGGTCGAGGCCGATGCCGAGAGCGCGATCGCCGCCGCCCGCGTGGCCTTCGACGCGTGGGCCGCGACGCCCGCCGCCGAACGCGGCGAGTATCTGCGCAACGTCGCGGCGAATCTGAAAGCGCGCACCGACGAACTGGCCGGTTTGATTGCCGGCGAAGTCGGCATGCCGCTAAAACTCGCGCGTGCCATCCAGGTGGGCAGCCCGGTCTATAACTGGGGCGCATATGCGAAGCTTGCTAGCGAGTTCCAGTATGAGGAACGCGTCGGCAATTCGCTGGTGGTGCGCGAGCCGGTCGGCGTGGTGGCGGCGATCACGCCGTGGAACTATCCGCTCAATCAGGTCACGCTGAAGGTCGCGGCGGCGCTCGCCGCAGGTTGCACAGTGGTGCTGAAGCCCTCGGAGATCGCGCCGCTGACCGCGTTCGTGCTTGCCGAGGCGATCCACGAGGCCGGGTTGCCGGCCGGCGTATTCAACCTCGTGAGCGGTTATGGGCCGGTGGTGGGCGAAGTGCTGGCGAGCCATCCGTCGGTGGATATGGTGTCGTTCACCGGCTCGACTCGCGCCGGCAAACGGGTGTCCGAGCTGGCCTCGGCGACGGTCAAGCGCGTCGCGCTCGAACTCGGCGGCAAGTCGGCTTCGGTCATTCTCGACGATGCGGATTTCGCCGTGGCCGTCAAAGGCACGGTTAGCGCGTGCTTTCTGAATTCCGGACAGACATGCTCCGCGCATACGCGCATGCTGGTGCCCGAGGCGCGCTACGAGGAAGCGCGCGCGCTGGCGAAGCGGGCCGCCGAGACGTACGTAGCCGGCGATCCGCGCAATGAGACGTCCCGTCTCGGCCCGCTGGCTTCGGCCGCGCAGCAGGCGCGCGTGCAGCAATACATCGCGAAGGGGATCGAGGAGGGCGCCGAGCTGGTGACAGGCGGGGCGGGCCTGCCCGATGGGCTGTCGAAGGGCTTCTTCGTCAAACCCACTGTGTTCGGCCGCGTGCATCCCAAGGCGACGATCGCTCAGGAGGAAATCTTCGGCCCGGTCCTGTCGATTCTGACCTACAAGGACGAAGAGGAAGCCGTTCGGATCGCCAACGATTCGCCGTATGGCCTGGGCGGCGCGGTATGGGCCGGCAGCGACGAGCGTGCCGTCGGCATCGCGCGGCGGGTTCGAACCGGCCAGGTCGATATCAACGGCGGCACGTGGAATATGGCCGCGCCTTTCGGCGGTTTCAAGCAGTCGGGATTCGGGCGCGAAAACGGGGTCTACGGACTCGAAGAGTATCTCGAACTCAAATCCATGCAATTCCGGGTGTGAACCGATTCTGATGACCGGCATCAACTGACCGGCATATGCGACTGAGCCATCTGCCGGCTCATTGACCTGAAACAACGCCGGCTGCCCCCGACCGGCGATTATCACCGTTTTGATAATCGCCATTGGGGCAGTCATGCTCAACTCTCACTCTTTCCCGCCGCTCGTCATTCGCGGCCGCTCGTTACTGCCGATCGTGCAAGGCGGCATGGGCGTCGGCATCTCGGCGCACCGGCTGGCCGGTAGCGTCGCCCGCGAAGGCGCATTGGGCACGATCGCCAGTATCGACCTGCGGCACCATCATCAGGATCTGATCGAGCTCTGCCGCGAGTCGCCCGACCGTGCCACGCTCGAACAGGCCAACCTCACCGCGCTGGCCCGCGAGATCCACGCTGCCAAAGCATTGAGCGAGGGCCGCGGCATGATCGCCGTCAACGTCATGAAAGCGGTCAGCGCGCAAGCGGACTACGTGCGCGTCGCGTGCGAGAACGGTGCCGATGCGATCGTCATGGGCGCGGGCCTGCCGCTCGATTTGCCGGACATGACCCAAGGGCACGACATCGCGCTGATTCCGATTCTGTCCGACAGCCGCGGCGTCGCGCTCGTGCTCAAGAAGTGGATGAAAAAAGGCCGTTTGCCCGACGCCGTCGTGATCGAACATCCGGCGCACGCGGGCGGCCATCTCGGCGTCAACAACCTGGCCGATCAGCATGATCAGCGCTTCGATTTTTTCCGCGTCCTCGAAGAGATCGACACGGTCTTCACCTCGCTCGGCCTGAACCGCCGGGACGTGCCCCTGATCGTCGCCGGCGGCATCAATAGTCACGAAGCCGTGCGCGCGCTGCTGAGCGCGGGTGCAAGCGGCGTGCAGCTCGGCACGCCGTTCGCCGTGACCGAGGAAGGCGACGCGCATCCGAATTTCAAGCGCGTGCTGGCCGAGGCCACGCCCGAGGACATCGTCGAATTCGTCAGCGTGACGGGATTGCCCGCGCGCGCCGTGAAAACGCCGTGGCTCGCGCGTTACCTGCGCCATGAAACGAGAATTCGAGAGAAAGTCGGCGCGCTCAAACACGTTTGCCCCACCGCGCTCGAATGTCTCAGCACGTGTGGCTGGCGCGACGGCATCGAGAAGTTCGGCCATTTCTGCATCGATACGCGGCTCGCGGCGGCATTGCGCGGGGACGTGGCAAACGGCCTGTTCTTCCGCGGCCGGGAAGCGTTGCCGTTCGGCACGGCCATTCGCAGCGTGCATGATCTGCTCGAACTGCTGCTTACGGGGGCGACGCGACCGGCTGTCGCAGGGCGATGGGCATTCTCGCTGATTTGATACGCGTCAACATGTCGCGCGACGGGAACTTCGACAATTCCCACACGCAAACAAATAATTGGGGAAGCACATGAAGCACTCGTTGAGGAACCGAATCAAAGCCGCCGCCATCGCTTCGAGCGTGCTGTGCGCCAGCGCCTTTGCCCTGCAGGCGCATGCCGCGGGCGACGACACGATGAGCGGCATTCACGCCGGCGACGTACTGGTGCGCCTGCGCGCCATCAGCATCATGCCGAACGTGAGCACCACCCAATCGCTGTCGGCGCTTAACGTGGATGTGAACAACGCCATCGTGCCGGAACTGGATCTGACGTATATGATCCGCGATTACCTCGGCGTCGAGTTGATTCTCGCCACCTCGCGGCATCAGCTGACCTCGAGCCTGGGCAATCTCGGTGGCGTGAACGTATTGCCGCCTACGCTGCTGCTGCAATATCACTTCAACCACGCGGGGCGCATTCGTCCCTATCTCGGCGCGGGTCTGAACTACACGCTGTTCTATAACAATGGCCTGAACGCGGGCGGCCAGTCGATCGGGATCAGCAATCATAGTTGGGGCCCGGCATTGCAGGCTGGCGTGGACGTTCAGGTGACCAAGTCGCTGTTCGTCAATGCGGACATCAAGAAGATCTGGATGCACACGGATGCTACGCTCGGCGGTCAGCCGCTCGGTCGCCTGAGCATCGATCCGGTGGTGGTCGGCGTGGGTGTCGGGATGCGCTTCTGATTTTTTTGCGCGGTGCTTGCGTGCACAACCAACAGCATTCGCCATGTAAAAACGCCGGGGTCAGTTCAATCCCGGCGTTTCCTTTGGCGCTTCAGGTTGGGCGCGGCGTTGCCGCAAGCGTCGGACAGGTCGCGTCCGGCTCTGGCCAAAAGGCCTACAGTCTGTCGTTCGCAAACCTCATAGCCGTGCCTTCCTGCTCGATGCGAACCCACACGGCGCGTTTTTCCTCGTCGCTCAGGAAAACCCAGTTGGACACTTCTGCCGCGGTGCGGCCGCAGCCTTTGCATATGTCGTCGAACAGCGTGGAACAGACGCCGATGCACGGGCTGTCGGGAAGATCGTGGAGATTTGATGCCATCGGAAACCTTGGGGCGAAGAAGCGAAGTTCCGCCATGTTAGCCGATGCGCGGCGGCGGCCTCGGCGTGGCGAACGGCGAGGCCGCCGTTGGCGCACGTTTGGCGGCATTCGCGGCATGTTTCGTGGCGGCGCGGCCCGCGCGTGTCAGCGCGCGATGCTGTAGCCGATCCGCGCCATCCAGTGCTGGCGATTGTTGTAGTCGAGTAGATCCTCGCCGTAGCCATTGAAGTAGCCCACCCAGATATAGCCGCCCCATGCGCTGCCCAGCAGTCTGGCGAGGGGATAGGTGAATTGCGTATCCACGCTGCCGTACCAGTGCCTGGTGCCTTTACGCAGCGTGGTCGCCAACTGCCAGCCGTCCGGGCTGCCGTATTTGACCAGCAGATCGACGTAGCCGCGATAGTCGGCGATATCCGGGTTGCTGCTCGTCCCCACGTAGTAATAGATCTTCGGCGACACGGTCAGATGGTTGGCGCTCAGATCGCCGAATTCCCACGTTGGCCGGATAAACGGCATGTTGATGCTGCGCGAATCCGCGCCGGCCCTGCCGTTCGATTCGTGCGCGACGCCCGCCGCAAAGCCCATGCGGGTGAAGAACGGACTCTTCCAGCCGGTGTCCGGCACGTAGTAGAACAACTGCGGCGAGTAGGTGGTGTCGTGGAACGGGCGCGAGTCGGCGGACAGATCCCAGATCGAAGTCTGCGTGTAGGCGAAATACAGGTTGTCGAGGAAAGCCTTCGAGCGCAGATCGTCCGGTATGCGGATCCGATATTTGAAGCTCAACTGCAGCCGCGCGTTCGTATCGCCGTTGTGGCCCGCGGCGATGTACATCGGCTCGTAATAGGAGAGGTGCGCGAGCACGCCGCGTCCGGTCGTTGCGAGCGAGTCGCCGGGCGGCGAGATGGCGTCGCCGGTCGGACCGTCGACCACGGCCGCCGTCGCCGCAGCCTGCGCGGGCGTGGTCGCCTGGCTTTCCGTGCGTTCCGCCTGCGCAATCGCGTCCTGCTGCGGCCCGCGATTGATCGCGACAAGCGCGGGCGATGCGTCGAATCCCACCGGGTCGATGCGCACCTCGCCGCGCGCCGATTCCGGCCAGAGCGCCGAGAAACGCACCTTGCGGAACTGGCCGGGCCGCAGATGCAGCGTGTTGGGCACACCCGGCTCGCGTTGCAGGTCGAGCGGCTGCGGTGATTGCTCACCTGCGCTCAGGCTTACGCGAATGGTCGGCGGGACGGTGATGGTCAGCGCTTTGGCGTCGTCGGCGGAGTAGAGCATCGTGATCTGCAACGGCTCGTTGGCGGCGGCCACGCGAGGCGGTTGCAGCATCGCCACCGTCGCGCGGGCTTGGCCGGACATCGCCGCGCCGGCAACCAGCGCAGCTAGCAGCATGGTGCGGCCAAAGCGTGGGCCAAAGCGCGCGAAGCGTGTAACAGGGCGGCGAGCGTGAGAAGTGGCATTGCGGGCAACGCGGTCGATTGAAGCGTCAAAGCGCATGGGTTGTCGTCCAGGAGCAGGGCAACGAGCGAAACGGACGCGGCAGGCGTAGAACCACGACACATGCCAGGCGCACCGGATCGATCGCGCGGACGCGCCAAAGGGCGCAAAAAATGGGCAAAAAAACGGCTGCCGCAAGAACCCGGCAGCCGGGATGAAACGGATCGCGCGGCCGGCGCGCTTTAGCTACGGGCAATACCGCCGGTCATATCGAGATACTCAGAGAATACTTACAAAGTCACATTATTTACAGTCGGCTTGAAAAAGGTCTTTCAATTGCCAAACGCCAGTTGCCATAGCAACGCGCCATTGAGCGTTACGATGAACGCGGCGGACAGCCACGCGAGCGCGAGCGGCACGCCGCGCACGCGCCAGCCGCGCATCAGTCCGGCGTCCGACGTGTAACGGATCAACGGCACGACCGCGAGCGGCAATTGCAGGCTCAGCACCACCTGGCTTGCCACCAGCAACTGATTGGAGCCGTGCTGGCCGAACAGCGCAACTGCGAAAAGCGCCGGCCCGATTGCCAGCGCGCGGGTCAGCAGGGCGCGCTGCCAGCGCGGCAGGCGGATGCGCAGAAAGCCTTCCATGACCGCCTGGCCGGCCAGCGTGCCGGTGACGGTCGCGCTCAATCCGCAGGCGAGCAGCGCGGCCGCGAACAGGATGCCGGCCCAGTGCGTGCCGACGAGCGGCGCGATCAGCCGGTGGGCATCCGCGAGATCGGTCACGTCACGGTGGCCGCTCACGTAGAACACGGCAGCGGCCACGATCAGCAGCGCCGCGTTGATCACGAACGCAAACGAGAGCGAGCCGAAGGTGTCGAGATTGACGACGTGCAGCGCGGCCTTGATCTGCGCGTCGCTGCCCTCCGGTGCGTGGTGTTTGACTAACGCCGAGTGCAGATAGAGGTTGTGCGGCATCACGGTCGCGCCTACGATGCCCGCCGCGAGCCACACCATGCCCGCATTGCGCAGCAACTCGACGCTCGGCACGGTGCCGGCGAGCGCCGCGTGCCAGTCTGGCCGCGCGAGCGCGAGCTGGACCACGAAGCACAGGCCGACGAAGCCGATCAGCGCCGCGATCACCGCTTCGAGCTTGCGGCCGCCTTTCTGCTGGAGCGCGAGCAGCGCGAACGTGCATACCGCCGACATCAACACGCCTACCGTGAGCGACACGCCAAGCAGCAATTGCAACGCGACGGCGCTGCCGACCACCTCGGCGACGTCGCACGCGATGATCGCGACCTCGCTTGTCAGCCACAGGAACAGGGTGCCGCGGCGGCTCGTGCGCTCCCGGCAGATCTGCGCGAGATCGCGCCCGGTCACCACGCCGAGGCGCGACGACAGCCATTGCAGCAGCATCGCCATCAGGCTCGCCAGCAATACCATGCTGAGCAGGCGATAGCCGTAGCCGGCCCCGGCACCGAGCGCGGTCGCCCAGTTGCCCGGATCGATATAGCCGACCGCAATCAGCGCGCCCGCGCCGACGAACGAGAACCAGTGCGGCGGACGTGCCGGTCCATTGGTCGGCAGGCGTCGGCGGCGGTTGGGTCGTAATGCGGACGGATTGGTGTTCATCAGCGCCTGAGGTTCAAGACCGCATCCTCCCGCAAGCTGCGTGCCCGCCGGGCGGGGCGTGTCACCACGGGATTGGCGGCGAGCCGTGTCGTTTGGGCTGTTAAGAGCTATTGTGCTCCGTCGTGCGTGAGGCGGCTTGAACTCGCCGCAACTTTGGCGCTCGCGATGGAAGTCGCGAAAGAAGCCATGAGCGAGTCGGGAAAACGCTCATTGGCCGCGACCCTTTGCACGAGCGCGGCTCGCCTTCAGGCGGCAACTTGACAACGGGACAACGGCCCGGCCAATGCGGGTGTTTTTTTCGGGTAGACAGGCGCTCATAACCCGCTAAAATTGCGGCCAATTTTCCATCGGTGCGGCTTGCGCTGTACCGTTTGCGCGACAGCCCGGCGTTTTTTTTGAAGCGCGCAATAATTGATGGTACTTTTCGGGTTTTTCAGGGGAGCCGCGCGCTGGTGCCGCGGCGTAGGCGAAGACGGTCAGGATCGGAGAACGGGATGAAAAGACGGGTAGTGGGGCAAGTGGCGGCGCTGGTCTTGTGTGCGACGCCCTGGTTGACGGCCGCTGCGAAAGACACGCAACTGAACGTGTATAACTGGTCCGATTACATCGCCAAGGACACCATTCCCAACTTCACGAAACAGACCGGCGTCCAGGTCAAATACGACAACTACGACAGCGACGACACGCTGCAAGCCAAGCTTCTCACCGGCAATTCCGGCTACGATATCGTCGTGCCCACCAGCAATTACGCCGGCAAGCAGATCGCCGCCGGCATCTTCGCGCCGCTCGACAAATCGAAGCTGCCGAACCTGAAGTACCTCGATCCTTCGCTGATGGCGCTCGTCGCGGGCGCCGATCCCGGCAACAAATTTACCGTGCCCTGGGCATACGGCACGACCGGCCTCGGCTACAACGTCACCCAAGCGCAGCAGATCCTCGGCAAGAACGTGCCGCTCGACAGCTGGGACGTGCTCTTCAAACCGGAAAACATCTCGAAGCTGAAGGCCTGCGGCGTGTCCGTGCTCGACGCCCCGGACCAGATGTTCGCCGCCGCGCTGCACTACATCGGCAAGGATCCGATGAGCACGAACCCGGCCGACTACCGCGCCGCGCTCGAGATGATGAAGAAGATCCGCCCGTATATCACGCAGTTCAACTCGTCGGGCTACATCAACGACCTGGTGGGCGGCGACGTGTGCTTTGCGTACGGCTGGTCGGGCGACGTGGTGATCGCCAAGCATCGCGCGGTCGAGGCGAAGAAGGCCTACAAGATCGAGTATTACATTCCGAAGGGCGGCGCACCGGTATGGTTCGACGTGATGGCGATTCCAAAGGACGCGAAGAACAAGGACGCCGCGCTCGAGTGGATCAACTACATCGAGACGCCGCAGGTTCACGCGGCGATCACCAACGCCGTGTACTATCCGAGCGCCAACCTCGAAGCGCGCAAATACGTGGACAAGGACGTGGCGGACGACCCGGCGGTTTATCCGTCGCCTGAAGTCATCAAGACCCTGTTTCTGCTCAAGCCGCTGCCGCCGGAAATCCAGCGGCTGCAAACGCGGCTGTGGACCGAGTTCAAGTCCGGCCGCTGACTCGCGGCCAGTGTGAACGGGTAAGCATCGTCATGAAGCCCTCGGTGTTCACCGGGGGCTTTGTTCGTCAAACGCCGGAGTAAAGCATTGTGATGAGTAGTGACCAGTCGGGCGCGCTGGCGGGGGCCGCCGCGTCGTCCCCGAGCCTGAACGCCGTTGCGGGCGACGCAGCGGACAACTTCGTCCAGATCGTCGACGTCGTCAAGAAATTCGGTGAGACCGTGGCGGTCAAAGGGGTCAACCTGTCGGTGAAAAAGGGCGAGCTGTTCGCGCTGCTCGGCAGTTCCGGCTGCGGCAAGTCCACCTTGTTGCGCATGATGGCCGGGCTCGAGAGCGTGACTTCGGGCAAGATCCTGATCGACGGTGAAGACCTCGCGCAATTGCCGCCGTACCGCCGGCCGGTCAACATGATGTTTCAGTCGTACGCGCTGTTTCCGCACATGACGGTGGAGGGGAACGTCGCCTTCGGTCTGAAGCAGGAAGGCGTGCCGAAGGCCGAGCTGAAGGACCGCGTGCAGACCGCGCTCGACCTCGTGCAGATGGGCCGCTTCGCGAAGCGCAAGCCGAACCAGCTCTCGGGCGGTCAGCAGCAGCGCGTGGCGCTGGCGCGATCACTGGTCAAGCGGCCCAAGCTGCTGCTGCTCGACGAGCCGATGTCAGCGCTCGACAAGCAGATCCGTCAACGCACCCAGATCGAACTGGTCAACATTCTCGACAAGGTCGGCGTGACCTGCGTGATGGTGACGCACGATCAGGAAGAGGCGATGACCATGGCGAGCCGTCTTGCCGTAATGAGCGAAGGCGAGATCATTCAGCTCGGCACGCCGCACGAAGTCTACGAGTATCCGAACAGCCGCTTCTCGGCCGAGTTTATCGGCTCGACGAATCTGTTCGACGGCCATACGGTCGAAGACGAACCCGATCACGTATTCATCGAAACGCCCGATCTGCCGTGCCGCCTGTACGTCAGCCACGGTATCACCGGTCCGCTCGGCATGCCGGTGACGATTTCGGTGCGCCCCGAGCGCATCGCGCTTACGCGCAAACCGCCTGAGGGCGCGTACAACTGGGGCAAGGGCGTCGTCACGAATATTGCCTACATGGGCGGCTATTCGCTGTATCACGTGAAGCTCGACGCGGGCAAAACGGTGATTGCGAATGTGACGAGCCTCGCGTTGACGGAGATCGATCCGCCCACGTGGGGCGACGAGGTGTATGTGCGCTGGAGCGCGTCGGCCGGCGTGGTACTGACGTCATGAAGCGCTCGCTCAATTCTTTCGCCACCTGGCCGGTGCGGCGCTTCAACCTGACCGGCCGCACCGCGGTGGTGGCCGGCCCGTTCATCTGGCTGCTGCTGTTTTTCCTCGTGCCGTTCCTGCTGGTCGTCAAGATCAGCTTCGCCGATTTGCAGCTCGGCATTCCGCCGTACACCGAGTTGACCAACTTCGCGGACGGCGCGATTCACATCACGCTCGACCTGTCGCATTACGCGTTTCTGCTGACCGACAGCCTCTATTTCGCGACCTACGTGAATTCCGTGGTGGTGGCCGCGATCTCGACGCTGTTGTGCCTGCTGATCGGCTACCCGATGGCGTATTACATTGCGCGTTCGAATCCGGCCAGCCGCAACCTGCTGATGATGGCCGTGATGCTGCCGTTCTGGACGTCGTTTCTGATTCGCGTGTACGCGTGGATCGGAATCCTGAAGAACAACGGCTTGCTGAACAATTTCCTGATGTCGATCGGGCTGATTCACACACCGATCGAGCTGTATCACACGAATACCGCCGTTTACATCGGCATGGTCTATTCATATCTGCCGTTTCTCGTCATGCCGCTGTACGCGCATCTGGTGAAAATGGACATGACGCTGCTGGAGGCTGCCTACGACCTCGGTGCGCGACCCTGGAAAGCGTTCTGGCAGATCACGTTGCCGCTCTCGAAGAACGGCATCATCGCCGGGTGTTTGCTGGTGTTCATTCCGGCGGTGGGCGAGTACGTGATTCCCGAATTGCTGGGCGGAGCGAACACGCTGATGATCGGCCGGGTGATGTGGAATGAGTTTTTCGACAATGCCGATTGGCCGATGGCGTCCGCCGTGACGTGCGCGATGGTGTTGTTGTTATTGGTGCCGATGGCGCTTTTCCAGTACTCGCAGGCAAAGGCGATGGAGGAAAAGCGCTGATGAAGCCGAACCGGATTTTGCAGTTCATTGCCCTGGGAATCGGGTTTGTGTTTCTGTACGTGCCGATCGTGAGTCTGATTGTGTATTCGTTCAACGAATCGCAACTGGTCACGGTGTGGACGCGTTTTTCGACACGTTGGTATGCGGCTCTGTTGCAGGATGACGAGTTGATCGCGGCGGCGTGGTTGTCGTTGCGGGTGGCGTTGTTGACGGCGTTTGCGTCGGTGATCATCGGTACGTGGGCCGGGTTCGTGCTCGCGCGCATGGGACGGTTTCGCGGCTTCACGCTGTATACGGGGATGATCAACGCACCGTTGGTGATTCCCGAGGTGATTCAGGGTATTTCGCTGCTGCTTCTATTCATCGAAATGGCCAAGTGGTTGGGATGGCCGGCCGGACGTGGCATTTTCACGATCTGGATCGGGCATGTGATGCTGTGCATCTCTTATGTGGCGATCATTGTGCAGTCGAGGGTGAAGGAACTGCATCCTTCGCTCGAAGAGGCCGCGCTGGATCTTGGGGCTACGCCGTTGCGGGTGTTTTTCTTCATCACGTTGCCGCTGATTTCGCAGGCGCTTGTTTCGGGCTGGTTGTTGTCGTTTACCTTGTCGATCGACGATCTGGTGCTGTCGGCGTTTTTGTCCGGGCCCGGTTCGACGACGCTGCCTCTGGTCGTTTTCTCGCGCGTTCGTTTGGGGCTGAATCCGGAGATGAACGCTTTGGCCACGCTGTTTATTGCCGTGGTGACGGTTGGGGTCGTGGTCGCCAACTACTTCATGCAGCGGGCGGAGAGAAAGCGGGCTGTGATGGCGGTTTAGGGGACGGGTGGAAGCGGTTGGGCGCGTTCCACGTACCCAACCGGCCTCCCAAAAAACCTCAAACCTTATACCCAATCCGAACGCCGCCCCAATGCCGGCCGCCGACAAAAATGGGTGCGGACGCATCTTTCATCAGCACAAATTCCCCGCCCCCCATATCGCGCCGGTACGTCTGCAACAGGAACGGTTTCGTATGTGAGGCGGCCGCAATCCCGGTCCGATCATCGAACATCCGGCGGTTACGGCTATTCGCCATATTCCAGACCACGTCATCACGTTGCGGCAAAGAAAACTTGCGATTGTGCGTCGGCAGATAGCCCCGCAAATCGACCGCCGCGCAAAACGCCACACGTGGATCGAGATCGAGCAAAGGCTCCTGAATAGCCGGCAATACCCGGTCGGTCAACGCGGTAAACCGCGTCAGGAACTGCGGCGGATTGCTCCCGGTCACCGGCACGTAATGCTGATCGAACAGATCCTCGATCGACACCTCACCGCGCGCCACGGCCGTTTCGAATGCCTTGCTCACCGCGGCCGCGGCCTTCTGCACAGCCTCGATGAAACGCGTATCCGCCGTTTCCACACCCGTCGCGGCGGTCAGTTCGATCAACGTTTCCGATACACCGAGCAGATTCCCCAGACGGTCCTTCGCGTGCGCGAAGTTTTCGCTCGAATTCTCGACACCGCTCGCCATTTCCAGCACCTGTGCCTCGAGTCCGTCACACTGTATTTCGATCTCGCCGGTCAACATGGCGATCTGTCCCGCTTCATTGTTCAGATGCGCGATCGCGTCGCCGGTTGCCTGTACGACGTCGCCGATTTTGCGCGTGCCTTCCCGCACCCGGTGTGCTCGCGCGGTGTTGGCGGAACCCTCGCTGATCAACTGTTCGGTTTGCTGAGTGAGTTGCGAGAGCGTTGTCTCGATCTGTCCGGTGGCCTGCGCGGTCTTCGCCGAGAGATTCTTCACCTCGGCCGCGACTACCGCGAAGCTCTTGCCGGAGTCGCCGGCGCGCGCGGCTTCGATCGCGGCGTTCAGCGCGAGCAGATGCGTCTGCCGGGCGATCAGCGAGATCTCCTCGGAGACGCGGCTCACATGCGCGAGCGCGCTGCGCAGCGCGCCGATCTGGCTTTCGATAACGGTCACGCCTTCCACGAGTCCGTGGATATCGGTCAGCGACGCTTCGAGCGTCTGCTGCGATTGCTGCACGCCGGTTGCGGCTTCGGCAGATACGTGGCTCATTTCGCGAGCGGCAGCGGCAATGCGATGATTGCCCGCGAGCGTCTGCGCCGCCGATTCGCGCAGCGCCCGGCATACGTGCGCCTGGCGCTGCACGCGCGCAGCCACTTCCTCGACGTGGCCCGATACGTCGCAGATCTCGATACCCAGTTTGCCGGCTTGCGCGGCAATATCGCCGACTACCGTTTGTGAATGGGTCGTCCGGCGAAAGCTGAAACGCGTCATGGTCGTCTCCTGAATGGCGCGCCTGGCGCAGTCAATTGACACAGTCATCCAGCGCGGATGCAGCGTCTCCTCAATGCATTTACGGCAGACTTTCAAATGACTTGATACGGGGTATCCCGCAGTGGTTATTATGTGCGGTTAAACCTTTATGCGTAGCCTGACCGCGGACCTTACCTTCTCTTGCCGGAAAACATGATCGACTCCTTCGCGCGCGTTGCGGGCTGGCAACAGCTCTACCACCTGTGGGAGCTGATCGTCATACTCTGCAAATTTCTCTGGGGGCTGTTGCGCCTGCTCGGCGGCGGCTGAGCAGCGTCGTGCGACGAAAGGGAAACGCGTGGAGATTTGCGCGCGAGATTCGCGCGCAAATCATCGATTGAATGGAACAGCGGGAAAAACAGCAGGAAAAAACGGTCAGCTCAGGCCGGCGCGCGCGACGCGTCTTCGCCAGCCGCAATATGCGCGCCATGCGTACCGAGAAACGCGCGCAGATCCGTCATTACGCGCTCGGGCGCTTCTTCCATTGGAATGTGGCCTAGCCCGGCATACATGACCGATTTCGCGCCCGGAATGCGGCTGGCGAATTCGGCGGCGTGCGCCGTCGGAATCCAACGATCCTTCGCACCCCATAGCACCAGCGCCGGCACATCGAGTGTTTTCAGCACGCTCGTCTCGACTTGCCTGAAATCGAGCGTGGGCACCATCTTGCCGATCGCGGCGCGTGTGCCTTCGCCGTGAAAGAACTCGACGTAGCGACGCAGCGTCACCGGGTCGATCTTGCGCGGATCGCCATAGACGTTGCGCACCGCGCTTTTGATGATGGCCTCAGGCAGCCACCAGGGCGAACTCACCCGCACCAGCGCACTATTGAACAGACCGATGTAAATCGGCAGCTTTATCGGAAAGCCGGCCGAGTCGATTAGCACGAGCCGCTCAACGGCGTCGCGATGGCGCGCCGCGTAGTCCCACGAAATCAGCCCGCCGAGCGAGTTGCCGATCAAGGTTGCGCGCGAGATGCCGAGCGCCTGCATGAACGTGTCGATGAAACGCCGATAGGTCGGCAGATCCATTGTTTCGATTGCGCCGCTGCTGGAGCGTAGCGGTCCTGTCACGCCGAACGGCGGCAGATCGAGGCGGATCACGCGGTGCTCGCGCTTGAGTTCATCGGCGACACGATTCCACGTATGCAGCGAAGAGGCGAAGCCGTGCATCATCACGATGATGTCGCCGCTGCCTTCGTCGACATAGTGCACGTCGGCGCCCATGATCTTCACGAACCTGGAGCCGCTTTGCGTATAACGCTGCCGCAATTCGTCGCGCGGCACGCTGGTGATGCCGAGGCGCGCGGCGAGCGAACGCGGCGGCAGCGGGATGGTCGAGGCGGGCTTGGTGGAGTCGATGCTTGCCATGAGTGTTGTCTCCCTTTTAGTTCGATTGGCTTCGAATCGGATTGCATCGGCGGCGTCTTTCTCCCAGTTCATTCGCCGCCGCTCATGTCGTCAGGGCGCGAAGCGATAGTCGTGCGGACGCACACGCCGTGTGCGTTTGCGAAAGCTGAAGGTGAACCCGGGCCACAGCGCAGTGACCTTGCCGCTACGGGTCTGGTACCAGCTATGACATCCGCTTACCCACACGGAGCGCTGCATTTCCTTCTGCAAACGCGCATTGAAATCACGCTGCACGTCGGCTCGCAAATTCATGGTGCGTGCTTTGCGGCGGCGCAGTACCCGCAGGCAATCGGCGATGTACTGCACCTGCGACTCGATCATGTAGATCATCGAGTTGTGGCCGAGCCCGGTATTCGGGCCGACGATCATGAAGAAGTTCGGGAAGTTCGCAATGCTGACACCGAGGTAGGCTTCCGGCCCGTCGCGCAGCCACATGGTGCCGAGATCCGCGCCGTCGAGGCCGGTCACGTCGAACGGCGCGCCGACGTCGTTGACCTGAAAGCCTGTGCCGCAAATGATCGCGTCGGCGCGATGATGCGCGCCATCTTCAGTCACGATGCCGTCGGCAACGATCTCGCGAATGCCGCTCGTCACCACGTCTACGTTCGGCTGGCTGAGCGCGGGATAGTAGTCGCTCGAAAGCAGTACGCGTTTGCAGCCGAGCCGGTAGGTCGGCGTGAGCTTGGCGCGCAGTGCAGGATCCTTGACGCGCCGTTCGAGGTAGCTCAGGCCGAACTTCATCGGCATCTTCATCAGTTTCGGATTGACCACGAAGGCGATGGCGCGCGATTCGAGTTGCCAGTAGATCGCGCTGCGCACAAAGCGCTGCGTGAACGGCAGATGCCGGAACAGCCACTGGGCGCGCGCACCGACAGGCTTGTCGGGCTTGGGCATTACCCACGGCGCGGTGCGCTGGAACAGATCGAGTTGCGCGACGCGCGGCTGGATTTGCGGCACGAACTGGATCGCGCTCGCGCCGGTGCCGATCACCGCGACGCGTTTGCCGTCGAGTGGATACGCGTGATCCCAGCGCGCCGAATGAAACAGCCTGCCTTCGAAGCGGTCGAGCCCCGCGATCCGCGGCATGGCCGGGCGCGACAGGGGACCGCTCGCGGCAATCACCACGTCGGCCTCGATGCTTTCGCGCACACCGTTCACATCGAGCTCGACGCGCCAGAGCTGGCGCGCTTCGTCGAAACGCGCCGCGGCCACACGCGCGTTGCAACGCACGTAGCGCTCCACGCCATATTTGCGGGCGCAATGCTTCAGATACGCGAAGATCTCCGCCTGGCCGCCGAACGCGCGCGACCAGGCCGGATTCGGCTCGAACGAAAACGAATAGAGATGCGAGGGCACGTCGCAGGCCGCACCGGGATAGGTGTTGTCGCGCCACGTGCCGCCGATATCGCCGGCCGCCTCGTAGATCGTGAACGACGTGATGCCCATTCGCTGCAAACGGATCGCCATGCCGATGCCGGCAAAGCCGCTTCCGACAATCGCGATGCGTGGCGCAGCAGGTGGAGCAGATGAGGCAGGCGTCACGGCGGTCTCCGGCATAGGCGAATTCAGGTGTCTACATGTGTCTACTGCAGCATAACGCGCAGGGTAGACAACTGTGCACCTGACGTCAAGATCGTTTAGAGTACTGCTATTAAACGCGCGTGGCGCACATCGATTGAAACCACATGACACCCGTCCCCGAAGCGGCAACCGCCGCCGAGCATGGCATTGCCGGCGACCAGGAATTGCCGGCCGGCAAGCGTAAGCTGATCGAGGCCGCGTTGCGCCTGACCGCGGGCGGCCGCAGTTTTACGAGCCTGGGTTTGCGCGAACTGGCTCGCGAGGCCGGGCTCAATCCCAATACCTTCTATCGCCACTTCGACACGCTCGACGATCTGGCGTGCGAAGCCGTCGAGTCGGTGAGCCGCCGTTTGCGGCCGATGCTGCGGCGGGAGCGCTGGCTCGCCGCGCACGACGACGGGCCGCATAGCGTGCCGCGTCGTGCCTGTGTCGCGTTCTTTGCATTCACGCTGGAGAACCGCGAGGCGTTTCTGAGCGCGCTGGCCGAATATCACGGCACATCGCGGGCGTTGCGGGGAGCCGTGCGCGCCAACCTGCACGAGGTGTCGGCGGAAATGGCCGACGACGTGGTTGAACTGGAATTGATGCCGGCGCTCTCGCGCGAAACCGTCGACGAAGTCTGCACGCAGATCGTGCTGCAACTGTTCCATCTATCGGCTGAATATATCGATGCAGACGAAGTGCGTCGCGATGCGCTGATCGCGTATGCGGAGCGTTTCATTGTCAGGCTGTTCGCGGGTGCGGTGTTGCAGGTGCAGCATGAGACGGGCAGGGTGCTTCTATCGATGCGTGCCTGAAGCCTGAAACGAAGCGCCATAAAGAAACAGGCTCCGTGTGACGGAGCTTGTTTCTTTCGCTTGCAGATGCTTGGCTGAATGGGACGGATTTCAGCCGCTGATCAAGATCAGGTATCGTTCCAGCCGCCGGAGTCGTCGTTGCTGCCCATATCGACGCCGCCGCCGCTGTTGTCGCTCCAGTCGTTCGACCCCTGGCCGAAATCGAGGCCGCCGCCATTGCTGCCGTCGTTGCCGCGGCGGCGCGCTTCGTCGTCGACGACCACGTCGCGTTCCACCACACGTTCACGCCCGGAATTCAGCGCTTCGCCGAGCAGCACGCCGGTCAGCAGACCCCCCATGCCGCCGCCGAAGCCACCGCCGCCTTGCTGCACGATAACCTGCGGCTGTTGCTGATACGGTCCTTGCTGCGGATAGGGCGCTTGCGGCGGATTGCCGAAACGTTCGGCTTCCTGTGCATACGGCGATTGTTGCGTGCCGGCGGCCGGTGCGGCATACGGATCGGGCTTGCCGTCCACCCGCGCGCGCAGGCTGCCGAGCCGCTGCTCGAGTTCGTCGAGCTGATAGGGCGGCACCGGGCTCTTGCTGTTCGACAGGCTTTCGACGAGGCCGCGCAACTGGTCTTCGGTCGCTTCGACTTCCTTCTCCAGCGCCTCATGGCCTGGCACGGTGGAGAGCTTCACGTCGAGCTTGAGCGAACGCACGGTGTTGAGCATGTCGGTGGCGCGCTTGAGCTGCACGCGACGATCGTCGTCGGCGCGCGTATCGCCTTGCGTGCGGGCGCGGCGCAAGGTCCAGCGCAGCACGAGCGCGATCACCCCGATCAGGACAAGGATGCCGATCCACATGCCCATGCCCGGACCATGCCGTTGCGGCGCTTGCGACATCATGGCCGACTGCTGCTGCACTGCCGGCGAGGTTTGCTGCACGAACGGGTTGGCCGCGTGGCTGGTGGTGTTGCCACCCGCTGCGCCGGCACGTTCCGCGTCCTTACGGATGCGCGCTTCAGTCTGCGCGAAACGGGTCGGGTCGGTGAACCGGATTTGCGGGTCGAGTGTCTTGGCCTGCTGCACCTGGGCGAGCGCGTCGGCAGAACGGCCTTCGCGGTCGAGCACCTGGGCGTACAGATAATGCGCGTGCGCATTGTTCGGATGCGCCTGCAGCACTTCGCTCAGGCCGGCGTCGGCCTGTTGCCAGTTGCCCTGCGACATGGCCGATTCGATCTGCTGCACGGTAGGCACGGCGAACGCCGCAGCCGACACGAACAGCAGTGAGGCAAACGCGGTTGCAAGAAATTTTTTCATTTACGGACCGGGCGCGATGCGCCCGTCTCCTTCAGTCGATTCCGGCGACTCACACGAAGGCGCCGGTATGTACTGCTGCTGACGCAATTACTGGGTCGGCGTGTTGATCTGCTTCTTCAACGCTTCGAGACGATCTTCGACCGAGGGGCCGCGGTTCAGATCCGCGAGCTTGTCGTCGAGCGCCTTGCCGCTCTTCACGTCGGCCGAATTCAGGCGGGCGTCCGAACGGGCATTCGAGAGCGCAACCTTGTCTTCCAGCTTCTGGAAATCTTCGGACAGGTTCTTGCCGCCGATGCCGCCCAACGCGGTGGCCGCCACATCTTTCGCCTGCGCGATCTGCTGCTTGGCCTGCAGAATGTTCGAGCGTGCGTTCAGGTCGTTGCGGCGCGTGCGCATGTCTTCGATCTGGCTCTTCAACTGCGCCACCGACGGCTCCAGCGTGGTCAGTTCCTTCGCCAGCGCGTCGCGTTCGGCTTCGGCCGTGGCTTGAGCGCCGAGGGCTTCGCGCGCGAGCGCTTCGTCGCCGGATTGCAGCGCGCGTTTGGCGCCGTCTTCGTACTTCTTCGCCTTGTCCGCGGCAACATCGCGCTTGCTTTGCTGCGTGGCCACTTGTGCCTGAATCTCGATCAGCGAGTTCTCGGCTTTGGCGATGCTCTCGTCGAGTTCGCGCACGATCTGGCGCGAGTCGCGCGACGGATCCTGCACGGAATCGGCTGCGTCGTTCAGGAGACCTTTGAGCGTGCGCGAAATGCTGTCAAAAAGCGACATGAAAACCTCCAAAGAATGTAAACGGCGCTGAATGATCCCGCGCGCCTAACTGCATTCAACTGCTACTTTACGCCGCTGCGCGCGAAGCTGCGCAACGTTCGGACCGGAGGTCGGGGCGCACGCACTGATTGCAATAGCGGCGGCGTAAATTGTTCGATTCGGATATCGAGCGGCAGGCAGCTCAAAGGTTAAATCGCGCGGCGCGTCATTCTGACGCTCGCGGATATTACACCACGTGCTCTCTTAAAACCGCCTTAAAGGGAGCGATGACAGATTCGCCGACTTTGCGCGCGTGCAATGCCGAAAGCTCGCACGTTTGCGTGAGGTTTGCGTGAGCGCTCGTGTAACGATATGCAACGCTAACGTGCCGATTCAGGCCGCGCAGCTGTTCGTCAAGCGAAGCGGCCGCCCTTCGTGCTCGGGTCGCCGAGTGGATCGTCGTCCTCGCTCGCGCTGTCGAGGCGTGGGCGTTTGAGCCCGCTGCGCAATTGCGCTTCCGTATCGCTCTGCTGAGGCGTGGATCCTTCCGCGGAAGCCGCTTTGGCCGCCGCCACGCGCGCGACCGCTTCCGCTGTTGCCGCGGCTTCCTCGTCGATTTCGGCTGCGAGGGCGGCAGCGACACCCGCCGGCAGCAACGGCGCGGGCTGGCCTTTCGCGGGCGCGCGCGGCCACCCGGCCGCAGCCGGCGTGGACGCAGCCGCATCCGCAGCGCTATCCATGACCCCGCCCGTTGCGCCGTCGCCGTGCGTTTGCGACGCCGGCGGCAGCGCGGCGCGCGCGTGCCGTGTGCCGCGTGCGACCCGTTGCAGCGCGGCGTCGAGCGCGTCCGGCGCGCGCGGCGCGCGCAAGCGGTCGACGATGCTCGCCGCTTTCACCTGTTCGCTGGTCGCGCCGAAGCTCAGCACCGCGCGCCGCATCAGTTCGCTGACGCTAATGCCCAGATTCTCGGCGGTGGCGGTGATCGCGCGTTTCTGCGCGGTCGTGACGAATACAACGATGCGTTCGCTGGGCTTATTCATGGTCGGCTCGCATACTTGTTGGCATGGGCGGTTCAAAGCGGGCATTTGGCGGACGCCGCGGCGCGCGCAGGTGTTGGCGCGCGCCGAGTCCATCATAAGACGAGTTGCGCCGATGCGGAACGGGCGCGACATGAAAATCCCGTGACATCAACGGCTTGTAGCGGTTGCCGGTGGCTTGTCCACAGGCCTTTCAACATTTTCTGTGAATAACTCCCGTCGGGCGCGAAAGCGCTCATTTGGCCGCCCGGAACTACAGACTCCTTTCGCGCGAAGGGAATTCTTACAAAAAAACTGACTTGGACCGCGCTCGATTTCTTTTAAAATGCGCTGTTACGTTGCGCCGGACATGGTCCCGGGCGTGCCGTGCGGCCGGCCGGGGGCAGAGGGCCGTGCGGTGGTTCGCGCCTCAGGCTACGATGCTCGATCACGATCCATGTGCGCGCCAGGAGCGCGTGCAGAAAGGCGTTCGGTTATGCGCCCACTATTCCAGTCATGCCAATCATCAAACGACCGCATTCATCCAATTCTCCGTCTGGTGAAGACCGGGATTCCTACCAACGCACGCCAGGACGCAATGCAGCTTCGCGCGACGCCGGGGCCGGCCGCCGTTCCATCGGCGCGACCATTGCCATCTGGTTCGCCGGCCTGATCGCGACCGTCGCGGTGGTGGGCGCGCTGATCATCGGCTATGCGCTGGTGGTGATGGGGCCGCAACTGCCGTCGCTTGACGCGCTGACCGACTATCGCCCGAAGGTGCCGCTGCGTGTCTATACCGCGGACCATGTGCTGATCGGCGAATTCGGCGAAGAGCGGCGCAGTCTCGTGCGCTTCCAGGACATTCCCGATCAGATGAAGAAAGCGGTGCTCGCGATCGAAGACTATCGCTTCTACGAGCACGGCGGCGTCGACTTCATCGGTATTCTGCGGGCGGGTGTTTCCGACCTCTCGCACGGCGGCGCCTCGCAGGGCGCGAGCACGATCACCATGCAGGTGGCGCGCAACTTCTTCCTGTCGAGTGAGAAGACCTACACGCGCAAGATCTACGAAATGCTGCTCGCGTACAAGATCGAGCGCGCGCTCACCAAGGATCAGATTCTTGAGCTGTACATGAACCAGATTTATCTGGGTGAGCGCGCCTACGGTTTCGCCGCGGCCGCGCGCGTGTACTTCGGCAAGGATCTGAAGGACATCACGCTGGCGGAATCGGCGATGCTGGCGGGCTTGCCGAAGGCGCCCTCCGCGTATAACCCGGTGGTCAATCCGAAGCGAGCGAAGATCCGTCAGGAGTACATTCTGCGGCGCATGCTCGAACTCAGATACATCAGCCAGGAGCAATACGACCAGGCGGTGAAGGAAGAGATCCACACCAAGAATCCGGGCAACGAATACAGCGTGCATGCCGAGTACATTGCCGAAATGGTCCGGCAGATGATGTATGCGCAGTACAAGGACGAAACCTATACGCGCGGCCTGAACGTCACCACCACGATCGACTCCGCCGACCAGGACGCCGCCTATCGCGCCGTGCGCAAGGGCGTGATGGACTACGAGCGGCGGCATGGGTATCGCGGGCCGGAGGGTTTCGTGCAACTGCCCGCGCCGGGCGACGACCGCGATCAGACGATCGACGACGCGCTCACCGATCACCCCGACAACGGCGAGATCATCGCCGCCGTGGTGACGGACGCAAGTCCGAAGCAGGTCAAGGCGCAACTGGTGGACGGCACGCAGGTGGCGATCAGCGGCGACGGTCTGCGCTTCGTGGCGGGCGCGCTGAGCGCGCGCGCAGCGACGGCCACGGAGATCAGGCCAGGCTCGATCGTGCGTCTGGTTGCCGACGACAAGGGCAACTGGCAGATCACGCAACTGCCGCAGGTGGAAGGCGCGCTGGTATCGCTCACGCCGCAGGACGGCGCGATTCGCGCACTGGTGGGCGGTTTCGACTTCAACAAGAACAAGTTCAACCACGTCACGCAGGCGTGGCGCCAGCCGGGTTCGAGCTTCAAACCGTTTATCTACTCGGCAGCGCTCGACAAGGGTCTCGGACCGGCCACGATCATCAACGACGCGCCGCTGTATTTCCCGTCGAGCACGCCGGGTGGCGACGCGTGGGAGCCGAAGGACGACGACCAGCCGGACGGTCCGATGCCGATGCGTCTCGCGTTGCAGAAGTCGAAGAACCTGGTGTCGATCCGTATTCTGTCGTTCATCGGCACCAAATACGCGCAGGACTTCGTCACGCAGCGTTTCGGCTTCGATGCCGACAAGACTCCGCCCTATCTGCCGATGGCACTGGGCGCGGGCCTCGTCACGCCGCTGCAGTCGGCGGGCGCGTATTCGGTGTTCGCGAACGGCGGCTTCCGGATCAATCCGTATCTGATCAACGAGGTGACGGACGCGCGCGGCGAGCCGCTCTCCAAAGCGCAGCCGCTCACGGCCGGACGCGATGCACCGCGCACGCTCGAACCGCGCAACGCGTACATCATGAACAGCCTGCTGCATTCGGTGGCGACCGCCGGCACGGGCGCGGGCACCAATGCGCTGCATCGTTCGGACCTGCAGGGCAAGACGGGTACCACCAACGACGCGAAGGACGGCTGGTTTGCCGGTTATCAGCAGTCGCTCGTGGCGGTGGCGTGGATGGGTTATGACCAGCCGAAGAGCCTCGGCAGCCGCGAATTCGGCGCGCAGCTGGCATTGCCGATCTGGGTGGAATACATGCAGCGTGCGTTGCGCGGGGTGCCGCAAAGCGAACCGGCGCAGCCGGACGGCGTGACAGCCGTCGACGGTGAGCTGTTCTATACGGACATGACGCCGGGCAACGGCTTCGTGGCCAGCATCGGTCTGGATTCGGCGAATCCCACCGCGGGCGCGAGCGATGCGGTCGGCGGCGTAGGACCCGCTGGCATGACGCCGCCGGCGGTGCCGCCGCCGAGCGTCTCGTCGAACGAGAAGAAGCAGATCATGGATCTGTTCGAGTCGAACAAGCCCTGACGTCCCGCAAGGGGACGTGCTTCAGGGTGCAGCAGGCGCGTGCGGGCCGCATGAAACTGGCGGGCGCCGCGCATGCCAGTTTCTGAAACAATTTCTGAAACAGCAGGAATCGCCGCCTGGCGCGGCTTTCACGGCGCTTGTCGGGTGGCCCACCCGGCGGATTGTGTGCGCGGCATGCGCGGTGTGTTTTAATCACGTCGGCGGTGCATTTATCAAGGGTCCTAAAGGACGCCTGATGGACGCCTGATCCCTGAACGGGTTCGGCCTCCGGCACCACTGCGTTTCGCCGCAAGCGGGACGTCCATTCTCGAATTCCGCGCCGCGCGAGACCCGGTATGACGCGCGCGCCTGTCACTTCGTCCGCTGGCAAGGCTGAGATTGCAGCGGCCGGCGTGTTTGCCATCCAGCATCCACCGGGCTCCGCCTTTGAAAAATCGAATCCTGATCTGTCTGACGACAGGTCTGCTGCGCGCGTTTGCCTTTTTGCCGTACAGCGTGGTCGCACGAATCGGGACGGGCATCGGCGCCTTGCTGTACCGCATTCCGAGCACGCGCCGACGTGTCGTGCATACCAATCTGAAGCTGTGCTTCCCGGAAATGAGCGACGAGGCGCGCGAGCGTCTGGCGCGGGCGCACTTTTGTCACGTCATCCGCAGTTATGTCGAGCGCGGGCCGCAGTGGTTCGGCAATGCGCGCGCGCTCGCGCGCCTGGTCGAGGTGGAGAGCGCGATCGATCTCTCAGATATGACGGGGAAGCCGACGATTTTCGTCGGCTTCCATTTCGTCGGCATCGAGGCGGGCTGCATGATGTATTCGACGCGGCATCCGGTCGCCTCGCTCTATACGCCGATGTCGAACCTCCTGTTCGACGCGATGGCGAAGCGCCAGCGCGGCCGCTTCGGCACGGAGATGATTCCGCGCAGCGACAGCGTGCGGCGGGCGTTGCGCACGCTGCGCGAAGGCAAGCCCGTGATGCTGGCGGCCGATATGGATTTCGGCTTGCGCGATTCGGTGTTTGTGCCGTTCTTCGGCGTGCCGGCCTGCACGCTGACCTCCGTCTCGCGGATGGCGCGTGCGGCGAATGCGCGGGTGGTGCCGTTCGTGACGGAAGTGCTGCCGAACTATCGCGGCTACAAGCTGAATATCTTCGAAGCGCTGAGCGATTTTCCGTCCGACGACGTCGCGGTCGACGCGCGGCGCCTCACCGCGTTTCTCGAGACGCAGGTTAGTCGGATTCCTGATCAATATTATTGGGTGCACAAGCGCTTCAAGAATCGGCCGGCGGGCGAGGCGAGTGTTTATTGATGCGAGCCGGTGTCGGCCTGCGGCAATGAGTGGGGCGCTGCGCCGGTCCTGGTTTGAGCAGAGGGCGTCGTTAAACGCGTCGGTGGAAGAATCTGGTGCGCGGCCAAGGACTTAGCGAGTATCTCCGGATGTTATCAACAGGTCTGTCAACACAAACTGTGGATAAAGTGTCCTGCGATGCACAAGGTCTCCGATTGAGCTTGCCCCCGAAAAACGAATCCCTTGCTGAGCGGTAAACTCACGCAAGGAGAAAACATTGATGACAAGCAAGGCAAAGCGAGCGCAGTACACGCTCGAGTTCAAGCTGGAAGCTGTGCGGCTGGTCAAAGCCGGGCAAAGCATGGCGGCGGTGGCGGCGACACTGGGTGTGGTTGATCAGACGCTGTACAACTGGGTAAAGGCCGACCGGGAAGGCAAGCTGGCAGGAGCTGGCGCAAAGCCGGTGAGTCCGGAACAGATGGAGCTGGCACGGCTGCGTGCAGAAGTGGCTCGCCTGAAGATGGAGCGAGATATTCTAAAAAAGTGCGCGGCGTACTTCGCGAAGGAATCGATGTGAAGTACGCGTTCATCGAGCGTAATCGACGCTACTGGCCGGTCTCACTGCTATGCGAAGTGCTGGATGTCAGCCCGAGCGGATATCATCAGCACCGGCAACGTACTGCGCAGGACAAGCCGCACAGAACCCGCGTGAGTGACGACGCACTGCTGGCAAACATCAAGGCGATTCACGCGCAGGTCAAAGGCGAATACGGCTGGCCGCGCATGTGGAAGGAACTGCTCGCACTTGGCGTGCGCGTGGGCAAGGAGCGGGTTCGCAAGCTGATGGCTCAGCATGGCATTCGGGCTCGCCACAAGCGCAAGTACATCGCGACAACGAACTCGAACCACGATTTGCCGGTTGCGCCGAATCTGCTGGAGCGCAATTTCACCGCCACCGCACCGAACCAGGTCTGGACGAGTGATATTACTTATTTGGCGACAGCCGAAGGCTGGGTCTACCTCGCGGTCATCATCGACCTGTTCAGCCGGCAGGTGGTGGGCTGGTCGATGCAGCCGCACATGAAAGCGGAACTGGTCACGGACGCGCTGCGCATGGCATGGTTCCGACGCCGTCCACAAGCCGGCGTAATCGTGCATAGCGACAGGGGCAGCCAGTATTGCAGCGGCCTGTTTCAGGACACGCTGAAGGCCTACGGCATGCGTTCATCGATGAGCCGACGTGGCGATTGTTGGGACACTCAGTTCAGAATACGCCTCGAACGTCGGACCGATCTGACCCGTGTTGGGATTGGCCGAGCTGCCCTGGCGTTGACCTGTCGATCGGGTTCCGGCGTTCCCCGAGCGTTGCCGGGCTCACCGTCTGTGACCTGATAGGAGCTTTGTACTGCACCATGAGTGTCCTGTCCTGCGAGTGGGGTTGGCGATGCGCCCACTACAACGGATACACGCATGGAACAAAACGAAGTGATTCTGGGGGTTGACACGCATCTGGATACGCATGTCGGGGCTGTGATCAGCGACACAGGCAAGCTTCTCGGAACGCTGTCGGTTACGACCGACACGGCAGGATATCTCGACCTGTTGACATGGGCGAACTCGTTCGGCCAGCTACGCCGCGCCGGCGTTGAAGGTACCGGCACCTACGGAGCGGGTTTGGCCCGCGTGCTGCGCGATCATGAGATCGAGGTGCTTGAAGTGAATCGTCCCGATCGCGCCATGCGCCGATCCAGAGGGAAGTCAGATCCCACTGATGCCGAAAACGCTGCGCGTGCGGTCCTCGCCGGAAGGGCTACGGCTATTCCAAAGGAGCAGTCCGGTGCCGCCGAGGCGATGCGCGCCGTCTCCGTTGCCAGGCGCAGTGCAGTCAAGGCAAAGACGCAAGCTATCAACCAGTTACGGGCTTTGCTCGTCAGCGCGCCGCAGGAAATCCGTGATCGTCTTCTGAAAGCGAAGGTTGCAGAATGCGTTGAGGGTTGCGCCCGTCTTCGCTCGTTGGGCAAAACGCCAATGTTGCAAACGCTCACCACTACGCTGCGGTTGCTGGCAAAGCGTTGGCTGACGCTGGCAGAAGAGCTCAAAGCACTCGATACCATGCTTGACAGCCTCACCAGCGAGCATGCCAAGCGAGTTCGCGAGAGATTCGGCGTTGGCCCGCAGACCGCTGCGGTACTGGTTGCTGTCGCAGGTGACAATCCCGAACGTCTGAAAAGCGAAGCTGCGCTGGCGGCACTTTGCGGCACAAGTCCGTTGCAGGCGTCGTCCGGCAAGACGGTCCGGCATCGTTTGAACAGGGGCGGAGATCGGTCTGCAAATAACGCCCTATGGACCATTGCCATGGTTCGGATGCGCAGTGATCCGCGTACCCGTGCGTATGTGGATCGTCGGACAAAGGAAGGCATGTCGAACAAGGAAATCCATCGCTGCCTGAAGCGCTATATCGTCCGTGAACTGTACCGCTCATCTTGGCCGATCTGGCCGATTCGACGGCCGCTGCTTGACATAGGAGCGTCAACGCGCCGACGGAAAGTCTGTGGGGTTCGCTGAAGGTAGCACGCATGCATGGACGACACTTCGCCACGAGGCGTGCCGCAATGGATGAGGTGATTAACTGGCTGGGCTTTTACAACGCACGCGGGTTACACTCGACACTCGACTACGTCAGCCCCATGACGTTTGAGAAGAACTGGCTGGCGGCCCAACAAGGCGAGGCCGCATAACTCCCTCGGTTATGGGGTTCGTCAAACAGGGGCAAGGTCACTTGGTCTGACCTACGACGGTAGCGGCCGCATCTTGAGCGTCGTGCCTCCTTCGGGCAATGCCACGCATTATGCGTACGATGCGAAAGGTAATCTGGCTTCGGTAACCGCGCCAATTGGATACGTTCGTCAGTATCTGTACGAAGATGTCCGCTTTCCAAACGCATTGACTGGCATCAAGGACGAATCGGGCTCGAGGATCGCAACATGGACCTACGATTCCAGTGGACGTGCGATCTCGATCACGCATCCTGACACGACGCGTAATGTTTCACTGAGGTATGGCTCGGGCACGACCACGGTCGGCAACCTGGCTGGCAACAGCACATATTCCTTTAGTGTTGGCGACACGTCGCGCCCTGGCTCTATTGTCACACCTGGTGGCACGGTGTCACGCACTTGGGATACCGCAGGGAACTTGAAGCAAAGAGCTACGCCGGACGGGAATACACAGTACACGTGGGACGGCGCCAACCGGCCAACGAAAGCAGTTGCAACGGTCGCAGGCAGCAAGACGGTAACAACCGTGGAGTACAGCGACAACAGTTCACTGCGCCCGCATCTGGTCGCGATGCCTGGCAAGATCAGGGCGTTCGTCTATGACACACAAGGTAACGTCACCGGCTACGCAGAGTGGCAGACAACCGACCCGACGGGCGAACAGGGAATGCAGGCGGTTGCGGCGGGCGATCAGATGACGGTCGGGGCGCGCTACGATCAGGCGGGCCGTCTCGTGTCTGCCACTGTCGTCCGGAATGGTGTGAAGACTGAGGACTGGACCTACACCTATGATGCGCGTGGCAACATCGCGACGACGCGGGACGCCGTATCCGGTTGGGCAATGCGAACCCTCGGTCGCGATGCAGAGAACCGCGCGACACAGATAGTGGGTAATAGCGGTCAGGCAAGCATTGGATGCGACGAGCGTGGTCGCGTAAAGTCCTTTCAGTATAACGAACCGGCAAGTTCGTTGAATGGCGGACTTGCTCGTGTACTGGCAGTCGATTACCAGTACGCCGCGAATGGCTTGGTCTCGTCACATTTGGCTAAGGGCTCAACTAACGGCGCATGGTGGCAGCCGATCAGCGACGCTGAGTTAGGAATGTGGCTCACCAACTAGGAGCTGGGCAATGAGCCGGTCGCGCCGCCTGCTAATCTCACTGGACTCCAGACAGATACCCGGCCCTTCGTGCCAAGCATGTGCGTTGAGTGCTACATGCCGTGGAAAGCCGAGCCGGTGGGGAAACTTTTTGGTAGTGAGCTGAGCGCAATAGTTCCGGCATGGGGCGAGACAACGGAGGTGATGCTGAGTGATCAGGCGCAAGTCCCTTATCCTGTCCTCGTACCCGATGTGACCAGCTCAGCGAAAAGATCGACGCTCTACAGCGCGCTCTTTGGGGCTGGTGGTGGTGATGGCGGAATGGTTAAATGTGGCAGCAGTGGGGATAACGAGTGGCGTGAAACATACTGCCATGCCAAATATGAGGTGGAGCTGCAGCGGTGCGATAACTTCGCCTACGTTATGGGCGGCGAAAGAGGGAAAGCGCTTTGCAAGCAGAATGCGTGGAACGATTATCAAGAGTGCCGGGGGTATTAAATGACTGAATTTCTGCCGTGTTCAATAGTGGTGACGTACGACGAGAATCGCCAACAGTTGATCTTGCAGTGCGTCATGCCTGAAAGGCTGTCTTCAGCTTTGAAGGGGGCAAGTGAAATACCCGTTTTACTGGACGAGTTCAACTTCAGGATTGATGACGAATTCGTGCGCAGGTTCGGCGGCGGGATCGTCAAACTTTTGTCAATGGGCCAACCTGATCTCAAGCAGTACATGACGTTCACGGAAAACCCGTTAGACAAGCTTTCAGAAGATTGATAGCGCTTCGAAGGGACATCGGTGGCGTCACCTCGGCGTCACCGGCTGTTGTGTGACGTAATAGCGAAGTGGTCGGACTGACTTGTGGCTCGGAATGCAGCTCGACTACGATTTCTGGCAGGCACGCAAGCATGTGCTGAAGGCAGTTAGAAGCGCCCCCGCAGCAGCGGCAGCGTGAACCTGGCAGAAATCATGGGAGTGTGATTTATGGCGTTGAGTTGCCGGCCAGGCATCAGCGCCCGTTCCTTATCGCGGATGGGCTTTGCCGGTACCTGAAAGAGCATCGGGGCGAGGAACCTGTGGAGAGGGTTCTTCATCCTGAGCGCAAGCGCAAGTTATGCAATGAACTGCGTATGCGGCATAAGGGCGTCGTACGACGGGTGCTGGTTCAATAACATACCAGTGCTTGAAGACGCGTGCTGCTGTGCGCCCTTGCTGCTCACGAAAGACGGGCAGCGCTGGGAGCTGTAGCCCTATCATCGCGCGTCGTGGGGAAGGTTCCTAACGTTCCCCATCGTGTGTGCAGCGCAGCGTGCATAACCAACCCGTCAGCTTTCGGCTTCAATAAGTGGCTTCTCTAAAAGGCACCGGTATCGCCGTTGGCTTGAATGGTTTGCAAAACACATGTCTTCTTTGTCGGCCCTATCCCATTGAGGGGAAACGTCGGGGAACGATGTTTGGCGGTCTGAGGGGGATGCTCGATGTTCCCTCACATCGCCCGCAAAGGCTTATGGCATGAGGTTCAACGCCGTGGGGAGAGACTTATCCACGGACTTGTGCAAAAAAAGTGGGGATAACTTCCTGACCATCCGTATGGAATCCTAGGTTTAGCTACTCGGCAATCCCCGCGCTCCGCGCGCTCGCCGCCGAAGCCGAAGCCGAAGCCGAAGCCGAAGCCCCACCCACCCCCGTCTCAATCGGCGGATTCCCCATGGCCTGGAACAACGCCGCGGTGTCCGTCAGCCGCGCGCTCGTATAGCGGATCTCGTCGAGCTGCGCGTTGCGAAACTGCTGCTCGCTCGAGCGGGTCGACGCAACAGGCAGCGCGCCCAGCCGGTAGCGTCCGGAGGTTTCATCGAAGACGCCTTGCGCCGAGCGCGCCGCAATATTCGCGGCGTCCAGCGCCTGCGAGTCGTGTTCGAGCGCGGCCAACGTGTCGGCGACGTTCTGGAACGCGGCCAGCACCGTTTGTTTGTACTGCGAGACCGTGGCGTCGTAGGTATCGACCGCCGCACGCCGTTGCGCGAACAGGGCGCCGCCATGAAACAGCGGCTGCGACAGCGACGCTCCGATGCTCCAGATCGCGCCCGCGCCCGAGAGCGCGACCGGCCAGCTAAACCCGCCTTGTCCCATCGACGCGCTCAACGACAGACTCGGGAACATCTGCGCCGTGGCGACCCCGACGTCGGCCGCCGCGGCCTTCAGCGCGGCGTCGGCGGCCTGAATGTCGGGCCGGGAACGCAGCAGCTCCGAAGGCACCACCACCGGTACCTGCTCAGGCACATGCAATTGCGCAAGCTCGAGATCGTCCGGCGCCGCATCAGGTGTTCTGCCGAGCAGCACCGCCAACGCGTGGCGCGTGCTCAGCCATTGTTGCTTCAAACCCGGCAAGCTCGCCGACAGACTCGCCGCGCTCTGTTGCGCGCTCAACTGATCGGCATGCGAGACCGCGCCCAGCACGTACCGCCGCTGCGTGTCGCGCGCCTGATCGTTGGCGATGGTCACGAGCCGTTCGGTCGTCTCGATCTGAGCATGCAGCGCGGCGCTGGTGATCGCGGCCGTCACGACATTGGCGGCCAGCGCGCGGCGCGCGGCGTCGAACTGATAGGCCTGAACGTCGACGCGCGCGGCGAGCGCGGCATCGGCGAGACGCGCGGCGCCGAACAGGTCGAAGGTGTAATGCGCCTGCAATTGACCGACGAAGACGTTGTACAGAAACGTGTTGGGTCCGATCTCGGGGATCGCCAGCGCGCGATTGCGGGTCGCCTGGCCGCCGGCGTCGATGGTCGGCAGCATCGAGCTGCCGATCTGCGCGCGCAACTGCTCGCGCGCGGCGGCGAGGCTTTTGTCGGTCGCGGCGAGCGTCGGACTGTTGCGCAGGCCTTCGTCGACCAAAGCGTTCAGCGTGTCCGATTGATAAAGCTTCCACCATTCGGGCACCGGCTTTGCGCCGACCACGAACTGCTGCGTGACGCCTTGCGCGGGCACGGTTTGCGTCGGTTGCGCTTCGGCGCCGTAGTGCGCGGGTTGCGGCATGGCGGGCGGCTCGCCGCCCGGCCCGAACGAGCAGGCGGCAAGCGCGCATGCCATGCCGGTGAGCGCGGCGATGCGCGAGTGTCGGAAGAGTGTGGAAGTGGTCATGCTCAATTCCCCGTATGCGTCGTGCCGGACGCGGACGGCGTCTGCGGCTCGCGTTCATCGACACGCACGCGGAACGACGTGGCGTACAACGCGGGCAGATAGAACAGCGTGAGAATCGTGGCGCTCGTGATGCCGCCCATCAGCGCGGTCGCCATCGGCCCGAAGAAGTTCGAGCGCAACAGCGGAATCAGCGCGAGCACGGCGGCGGCCGCGGTCAGCGTGATCGGACGGAAACGCCGCACGGTCGCGCCGACGATCGCATCGAACCGCTTATGCCCGGAGGCGATGTCCTGCTCGATCTGATCGACCAGAATCACCGAGTTGCGCATGATGATGCCGAACATCGCGATCACGCCGAGCATGGCGACAAAGCCGAACGGCTGGCCGAACAGCAGCAGCGTGAGCACCACGCCGATCAGCCCGAGCGGCGCGGTCAGCACGACCATCAGCACGCGCGCGAAGCTTTGCAGCTGAATCATCAGCAGCGTCAGCACGGCAATGATCATGATCGGCATCTGCGCATTGATCGACGTCTGGCCTTTGCCGCTTTCCTCGACCGAGCCGCCAATTTCGATCCGGTAGCCGACCGGCAGAGTAGCGCGAATCTGACTCAGCGCCTTGTCCACCGCATGCGTGACGTCGATGCCTTGCGCGCCCGGCGCGACGTCGGACTGCACGGTGATGGTCGGCTGACGGTCGCGTTCCCAGATCACGCCGTATTCGAGGTCGTTGCGCAAATGGCCGAGCGTGCCCAGCGGCACGGGACCGTTCGGCGTTGGCATGGCCAGCGTGACGAGCTGCGCGGGATCCACGCGTTCCGCTTTGGGCGCGCGCAGATCGACGCTGATCAGCTTGTCGCGTTCGCGGTACTGCGTGACGGTGTAGCCGGAGAGCGTCATCGCGAGGAAGCTCGAAATGTCTTCGGAGCTCACGCCGAGTTCGCGCGCTTTTTTCTGATCGACTTCGAAGCGCACCGAGCGCTCGGCGGGTTCGTCCCAATCGAACTGGACGTTGCGCGTGCCGTGGTCCGCGCGCAGGGTCGCGGCGACGCGCTCGGCGATCGAGCGCACGGTGGCGATGTCGTCGCCGCTTACGCGGAACTGCACGGGATAGCCGACGGGCGGTCCGTTCTCGAGGCGCGACAGGCGCGTGCGGATCGCCGGAAAGTGGTCGCGCAATTGCGGTTCGAGCCACTGCGCGAGCTTTTCGCGATCCTTTACCGACTTCGCCGTGATCACGAACTGCGCGAAATTGGGTTGCGGCAATTGCTGATCGAGAGGCAAATAGAAACGCGGCGCGCCGGTGCCGACGAAGTCGACCGTATGATCGATTTCCGGACGGCCCACTAGTGTTTTTTCGAGCCGCGTGGCCTCACGCAATGTGGCTTCGAATGAGGCGCCTTCGGGCAGGCGCACATCCACCAGCAACTCGGGGCGGTCCGAGCTCGGGAAGAACTGCTGCGGCACCAGCGTGAAACCCGCCATGGCCAGCACGAAGAGTACGACTGTGATCGCCAGCACGACGAAGCGCCGCTCGATGCACCAGCCGATCCAGCCGCGCAGGCGCCGGTAGAAACGCGTGTCGTAGATGTCGTGCTCGTGATCGTCGGGCAGATGTGTCTCGTGCGCCTCGCGTTTGCGCTCGGGCAGCAGGTGATAGCCGAGCAGCGGAATCAGCACCACGGCGGCGAGCCACGAGGCGATCAGCGCGATCGCCGACACTTCGAAAATGGAGCGCGTGTATTCGCCGGTGCTCGACTTGGCCAACGCGATCGGCAGAAAACCGGAGACGGTGACGAGCGTGCCGGTCAGCATCGGAAACGCGGTGCTGGTGTACGCGAAGGCCGCCGCGCGGGTGCGGTTCCAGCCTTGTTCCAGCTTCACCGACATCATCTCTACCGCGATGATCGCGTCGTCGACGAGCAGCCCCAACGCGAGCACCAGCGTGCCGAGCGACACCTTGTGCAAGCCGATGTCGAACAGATACATGCACAGCGCCGTGACGGCGAGCACCACCGGGATCGAAATCACGACCACCATGCCGGTGCGCACGCCGAGCGAAACGAGGCTCACCACCAGCACGATCGCCACCGCTTCGGCGACGGCTTCGAGAAAGTCGTCGACCGAATGCGCGACGGCGGTCGGCATGCTCGACACCTCGACGAGTTGCAGGCCGACGGGCAGTGCGCGGCGCAACTGAGCCATTTGCTGATCGAGCGCCTTGCCGAGACGGATCACGTCGCCGCCCGGCTGCATGGTCACGCCGATACCGAGCACCGCCTTGCCGCCCGAGCGCATTTGCGTGGCGACCGGGTCGTCGTAGCCGCGTTTGATCGTGGCGATGTCGCCGAGACGGAACGAGCGGTTGTTGATGCGGATCAGCGTGTCGGCGAGCGCGTTGACGTCCTTGAACTGGCCGGTGGGGCGCACGAACACGCGGTCGTCGGTGGTGGTCAGCGTGCCCGCCTGCGAGACGCTGTTCTGCGAATTGATCGCCTGGCCGAGTTGCTGCGGCGAGATGCCGAGACGCGTGAGTTGCGTATTCGCGATCTCGATGTAGATGTGCTGATCCGGATCGCCGAAATAATCGACCTTGCCGACGCCCGGCACGCGCAGCAGCACGGTGCGCAACTGGTCCGCGTAGTCGTGCAGTTGCGCGGCGGAGAAGCCGTCGCCTTCGAGTGTGTAGATGTTGGTGTAGACGTCGCCGAATTCGTCGTTGAAGAACGGGCCCTGAATGCCTTGTGGCAACGTCGCCGCGATGTCCCCGACTTTCTTGCGCACCTGATACCAGGTTTCGGGCACGTCCTTGACCGGCGCCGAGTCTTTCATCGAGAAGAACATCAGCGACTCGCCGGGGCGCGAGTAGCTGCGCACGAAATCGATGGCGGGCGTTTCCTGCAATTTGCGGCCGATGCGGTCCGTCACCTGTTCCTGCACCTGGCGCGCGGTGGCGCCTGGCCAGAAGGTGCGGATCACCATCACGCGGAACGTGAAGGGCGGGTCTTCGGATTGCGCGAGCCGCGTGTAGGCGAGGATGCCGAAGGCGGTCGCGAGCGCGATCAGGAAAACGACCAGCGCCTGGTGGCGCAACGCCCATGCGGACAGGTTGAAGCGTCCCTCTTCATGCGTGGTGCTCATGAAGCGAAGTCCTCGGGATGCAGCGGCGCAATCGCACGGACTTTTTCGCCGGCGGTCACCGTATGCACGCCTTGCAGCACGACGCGTTCGCCGTCCTTGAGGCCCTGGCCGATCACGATGGTGCGTTCGTTATAGCGCGTGACCGTCACACGGCGCAGTTCCAGCGCGTTGTCCGCGGCGCGCACGATCCACACGGCGGGCTGCGTGCCGTCGTGGAACAGCGCCGTGGCGGGCACGGTGAACAAACCATGCTGACCGGCCGAAGCGCTGGCTTGCGTGGCGAGTTCGATATCCGCGGTCATGCCGAGGCGCACGTCCGGGCCGGGATTGTCGAGCGTGAGTTTGGCGCGATAGGTGCGGCTTTGCGGGTCGGCAGCGGGCGAGAGTTCGCGCACGCGCGCGGCGAACTTGCGCCCCGGCAGCGCGGCGAGCGTGACGCTGGCGGTTTGCCCGACCGAGAGCGCGGCGAGCGCGTTCTCCGGCACGTCGCACACCACGTCGATGTCGCCGCTCCAGGCGAGGTTGTAGACGGCCTGGCCCGCGGAGACGTTCTGGCCGGTGTCGGCCTGTTCGGCGGTGATGACGCCGGCGTGATCGGCGGCGAGCGTAGTGTATTGCAACTGGTCTTTCGACAACGCTGCCTGCTGCGCGGCCTGATCGCGCTGCGCAACCGCGGACGCGTACGCGTTCGTGGTCTGTTCGAGTTGCGCGGGAGCAATCAGGTTTTCTTTGGCCTGCGCCTGATCGCGATCGAGCTGCTGCTTCGCATACACTAAGGCGTGCTGGGCGGCGGCGAGTTGCGCTTGCGCGCTCGCGGCGTTCTTCTGCGCGTCCGCCGGATCGAGCCGGGCGACGATCTGCCCGTTCTTCACCACATCGCCGAGCCGCACCCGCCGCTCAATGATCTTGCCGCCGACGCGAAACGACAGCGGCGTCGAATAGCGAGCCTGAACTTCGCCGGGCAGCGAGGCCGCCTGCGTCGCGCTGCCGTCCGCATGCACGGCGACTGCGACTACCGGGCGCGGTTCGGGCGCCGCCGCTTCCTTCTTCGAACACGCGGCGAGCGTGACGACGCCGGCGAGAACCAGCACGAATGCAGCCCAGCGTGCGCGCGCGGGATGACAATACCGATGAAACTGCGGACGCATCGCGGGCGATGCGGGGAGACCGGGACGCTTCACATTTACCCCAACTGGAGACAGCGAACGAACACGGCAAGCCGCAGCGGCCCGCCAGCGAAGACACGACGGCCAATCATGCAATTGGCATACGCATCTGACTTCGAATGACGATTTGCATTCTAATACACACCTGTATTTGAATGTTGGGGTGAATTCGAATTCTTTTCAGTGCTAGACTTGCGCCCATGAAACGGCAACGACTGACACGCGAGCAGAGCAAAGACCAGACGCGGGAGCGTCTGCTCGATGCTGCGCAAGCCATTTTTATGAAGAAAGGTTTTGTCGCGGCGAGTGTCGAAGACATCGCGGCGGCAGCGGGTTATACGCGCGGAGCGTTCTACTCGAACTTCCGTAGCAAGAGCGAACTGTTTCTCGAACTACTGCGGCGCGACCACGAGGTCATGCAGGCGGGATTGCAGGCGATCTTCGCGAACGCGGCATCGCGTGAAGAAATGGAAGAGCGGGTGCTGCGCTATTACAGCAACCTGCATCGCGAGAACAAGTGTTTCCTGCTGTGGGTGGAGGCGAAGCTGCTCGCGGTGCGCGACGGCCGTTTCCGGATGCGCTTTAACGCGTTCATGCACGAGAAGCTCGAGCAGTTGAGCGCGTACATTCGCGAGTTTTCGGCGCGCGTGGGCACGCCGATGCCGATGCCGCCAGAGACGCTGGCGATCGGCTTGATGGGGTTGTGCGACGGCGTGCAGTTTTTCTACACGGTCGACCCGCAGAACGTGCCGGCGGAGATGGCTGAAAAGGTGCTGGCGGGATTTTTCGCGCGCGTGGTGTTCGGACGCGAAGCGTAAAGCGCTGGATCAGTCGGCCGGCAATTGCGTGCAGGCGTCGGCCACCGGCGTGGCGCAAGCGAACGAATACTGCCCGCTGTAGCGCAGGACTTCTTCGCCCACGTGCAGGATCACCTTGATGTCCGGGCAACGTTCGTACGCGATGAAAGCCGAGCAGGCCGCAGCGGACCAGCACACCAGCGAGAACGCGATTTTTTCGAAAAGCTGAAAACGATGTGTCATAGCGATTGATTTCCTTTCGGGCGCTATGATACCAGCATCATAGGGTTTATACCTAGTCAAAATCCGCAATAAACCTCTCGGGAACCTCGCAATAAACCTTCCCAAACTGTGCGCGAGCGCCTCGGCAATCTGTCCGGATTGTCATGTCCAGGTCAGGGTTGGGACATGATCGGGTCGATACAATCGGAAGCGTTGGGCAAACCCGCGCGCGCCTTGTCGCCCGGGTCGACATAGGCGCGAGGGCTGCGCCGGCCCGGCTTTACCGCGGCAGGAGTCGTCCCATGAACCAATTGCAGTCGATGCGCGTATTCGTCAAAGTGGCCGACCTCGGTAGTTTCGTCGGCGCGGCGGGCGCGCTGGATCTTTCCACCGCGGTCGTCACGCGCCACGTCGCCGATCTGGAAGCGCGCCTCGGCACGCGTCTGCTCAATCGCACCACGCGCCGCCTGTCGCTGACCGAATCCGGCACCACCTATCTAGAGCGCGTGCGCCACATTCTCGACGACCTGGAAGGCGTGGAGCAGATGGTGGTGGCGCGCAATCACGAGCCGGTCGGCACCTTGCGGATCGTCGCGCCCGTGGTGTTCGGGCTGCATAGTCTCGCGCCGGTGGTGCAGTCTTATGCCGCGCGGTATCCGGATGTCGTGCCCGACGTCACGCTCGCGGATCGGCATGTCGATCTGGTGGAAGAGGGCTTCGATGTCGGCATTCTCGTTGCACGGCACATGCGCGGCGCGAGCATCGTCACGCGGCGGCTGACCACGGGCTATATGACGGTTTGCGCGACGCCCGCTTATCTGGCACAGCACGGCACGCCGACTCGGCCCGAGCATCTGCTGGCGCATCCGTGCCTGAGCCGGCCGGCCGAGCAGGGTGGCGAGGAGCGCGTCTTCACCGGCCCGGACGGCGAAGTGCGTGTGCGTCCTACGAACGCGATCGTGGCGAACAACGCGGAGATGCTCAGGCAATTCGCGCTGCTGGGCATGGGCGTGGCGATTCTGCCGAGCTATCTGATCGGTCGCGATCTGGCGTCCGGGCGGCTCGTGCCGCTGCTGTCCAACTACCGTTTGCCGCAGATCGAAATCACCATTGCCTATCCGAGCCGCCTGCATCTGCCGGCAAAAGTGCGGACTTTCATCGACCATCTGGTCGAGCATTTCCAGCAGCCGGGTCAGCAACCGCGCGATCCGCGCACGATGACGCCTGTGCGTGCCGTGGCGGATAAGGTGGATAGGGTGGAGATGGCGGCGGGTGCGAAAGGCCTCCCGACACCGGCGCTGTCCGCGGACACGGCGCGCCCTGCGCATAAGGCCGCGCGCGCGCGGATCGCGGCTTCGTCACCGTTCTAGTTCTGGCACGCGGCGCGCGAGGAAAATCGCGTGGAGGGGTCTGCTGGCTGCGACGCGCCGCAAAAGCGCGAGTGTCACGATGCAAGCACAAGCACACACGAACGAACCGGCGACAAGACCGGCGCTCTTCCTCTTCCACGCAGCCCCTTAGCCGCTCAACCGCTCAACCCCGGACTGTAGTTTCCGCTGACCAGACGCGTCACCGAGCTCACATCGGCGTAATCCTGTTCCGGCAAACCGTCGAGCATCGACAGCACCTCGTTGCTCGCACCGGCTTCGCGCGCGGCGTCGACGAGCGCATCTTTATTGGTTGGAAACTGGACTTCGCCCAGAAGATCGGCGATCTGCAGATCAATTGATTCGCCGGGAATGGCCGATGCGGTCATGCAAACGCTCCTGTTGATACGGTTGGACGTGACGGTTGCCGTTGCTGGCCAAGGGGGCGAGGCTGCAGCGGCTCACGCGATACTACCGAAAGCAGAATGCCATCCGGCAGCGTAGATCCGCTCTCGCCCCCGCCGCGGCTTCATTCCGCAGAAACTTTCGCACCTACCACCCTGGCACGCACGTCTGCACGCGGCGTCAGGTCTGCAAATGCTCGTTCTGCCCCATGAAGCTTCGATCCAGATGTCGCGACTTGGGCAACGCGATATGTTGCCACTGTTGCGGACGATTGTCGTCCGTGGCGGCGACATCCGGCGCCGCCGGGGCGACGGGTGCGGCGTTGGCGCGTTCGGCGAGGCTACTTGCGCTCGTGCTGTCCGGCGCGGTGCGAACCGGCGCGGCAAAACACGAGGCTGACAGCGTCACCATGATCAACAGCGTCGAGGTTTTCATCACCCGACCTCCTAAACTCATGCGGCGCTGACAGTAGAGCAAGCGCTGTGCCGTCCCCGCGTCGAAAGGACGGCAGATGCTACACGCGGCGTTGCGCGCGGCGTACGCGCGTCTTTTCATCTTAGATGGCAAATTTTGCAGCGCACGCATGTTTGCGACAAAACCGTATTGTCGATTTCAGATGATGGCAGAAACGAGCCAACAACGCAGCAGCGCCGTCGCGAACGGTCGTGCGGCGCTCATGTTGCAGCGTGGCAGGCGCGGCTTCTAACGCAGTACTTCGAAGCGTGTCCACGGCCACGAGGGCCGGTCGCGCATATAGCCGTTCAGCCAGTTCCACTGCGGATGCCGCTTCATGAACGCCTGTGCGTCGAACGGCCGCCCGCACGGATGGCCCCAGCGCGCGCTGAACGCCATCTCGCGCGCCATTTCGCTGTCGACCACTTTGCCGTCGTTGGCGCCCCACGGATTGAACGGTCCGTGATCCGTACCGCCAAAGCGCGCATCGTCCAGTTCCAGATGCCCGCAGATGGTGCGCGAGCACGGGTTGTCGTTGCGGTCGAGATAGACGTCGTGATGGTCGGCGATCATCTCCTTCGCGAGTTCCACGTCGATCTTGCCGCGATGCATTTCTTCCAGTTGCATGAAGCGCAGGCGCCGCGCGCCATTCTTGCGCACGTCCGTATAGTCTTCGCCTTCGCCGAGGCATTCCTGATTACGGATCTTCAGATCGGTCGCGGTGTTGTAGCCGCTGTAGAAGCCGTCCCGGGTGCTTTCGAAACCGGAGAAGTGCAGGCCCAGTTCGTAGCGCGCGATCTCGCCGGTCTTGGCGTCGCCGAGCAGCCAGCTATTCGCGTAGCCGCCGTTATTGGCGACCGCGAACATTTCGCACCATTCGCCGATGCTGTTCGCGTACTGCGACGCCCGCCGCGAGCGATAGAACTCGGGCGCGCCCGCCGCGTTATAGCCGACAAAATTGGAGATGGTGGTTTCCGTCACCATCAGCCCGGCGGCGGTGACCCAGAAATCGGTAAGACTGGAAATGCAGCCGGGCAAGCCTTGCATGAGGATGCGGTTGCCGCGGTCGGGCACGATGTCGAAGACGACATTGAATGCGTCCCCGGCCGCGTAGCGGTCCCACGAGTTGTGCGCCATCACGATGCGGCCGTCGCGGGTTGCGCGGCCGGTGGCGATGAACGCGCTGCAGTGGTGCCCGCGCCGTCCGCGCCACGGTTTCAGGCCGAGGCTCGGCTGCTGCTGCGCCGCGTGGGTGGGCCACCAGCTTTGCAGCAGATCCATGTAGCCGTTCCAGGCCAGCACTTCGGCGAACGGCAGCCTCGCGCCGTCGGCAATGCCCTGGATTTCGTCGGCGAATTCGGTGTCGAGTTTGTTGGTGAACTGGGCGACTGCGGCGTCGACGAAGGTGTCGAAGTCTTCGCCGGTGTCCCACTTCGCGAGGTAGCGGGCGGTGCGGATCGCGTTCTGGATTTCCGTGGCGAGCAACTGGCCGTGCTGCTCGCCGCGGTCGTAGGGTTCGCCTTCGATATGCAGGAAAATCCAGCCCGCCTGGTCGCGGCGCACGGCATCGAGGGACGGTTCGCTCATCTTCGCTCCGATCGAAGGACGGGCATCTCGGTGCGCCCGTTCTGGCGTAACGCGCGCTGCCGGCGTTCGCCGCAGCGCTCTGTCCATTGTAGAGAATTTGCCGTGCTTTGCACGGGCCGCAAGCGGACTGCGGGCGCGCGCTGAAAGCAGATTGTGTGCGCGGCGCTTAACGCGTCGGATTCATGCGGAAGTAGGCGTCGAGCAACGAGGTTTTATAGACCACGCCGGCGAGCGTGGGATGCGCCGCGCTTTCGACCACCGGCAGGCGCTCGCCCTGAAATGCGAGGAAGTGCTGCAATGCCACGCCGAGCGGCATGTCCGGCGTGAGCACGTCGAAATGCGGCTGCAGATAGTCCGCCGCTGTCTTCGTGGAAGTGTCGCGCCCGTCGAGCAGGTCGGAGGTGATGTCCTTGAGCGCGACCACGCCGAGAAACGCGCCGGACTCGTTGGCCACGTAGAGATACTTCACCGGATATTCGAGGAACACGCGCGTCATGTCGTGCACGGTCGCATTGGGCGGCACGACGGTTTCCGCGGGACGGATCAGCTCGCGCATCTGCGTGGCGCGCAGACGCGAGCGTTCCTGTTCCTGGTGATTGCGGCGCAAGGTGATTTCATACATGGACGTCTTGCCGATTGCGCGCGACACGAAATAGGCGACCACGCACGAGAGCATCAGCGGCAGCACGACCTGATAGCTGAGCGTCATCTCGAAGATCATCAGGATCGCCATCAGCGGCGCCTGGGTGGCGCCCGCCAGAAACGCGCCCATGCCGACCATCGCATACGCGAACGGCGCCGAGGTGCCGTGCGGCCACAGCGCGTGCATGCCCTGGCCGAACAGCGAGCCGACCACCGCGCCGACGAAGAGCGTCGGCGTGAACACCCCGCCTACCGCGCCGGAGCCCGAAGTGGCCGCGGTGGCGACGAGCTTGAACACCAGCACGAGGACGAGCGCGGTCCAGGTCCACGGCGAGTGCAGAATCGAGTTGACGACGCTATAGCCGTTGCCCCACACCTCGGGCGTGCGGACCGACAGAATGCCGACCACCAGACCGCCGAGCGCGAGCCTCACGGGCAGCGGCACCGGCAGCTTGCGAAAGCTTTTCTTCGATACGTCGAGCAGCCGCAGAAACTGCGGGGCGGCCGCGCCGCACAGCAAGCCGAGCGCGACGAACAGCAGCACCTCGAGACCGGCCACCGGCGGAAACACCGGCATCTCGTACGGCGGTCTGTAGCCGGCGAATTCGCGCATCGTGATGTTGGCCACCACGGCCGACACCACCACGGGCCCGAAGCTTTCCATCGCAATCGAGCCGAGCACGATCTCGGTGACGAAAAACGCGCCCGCAATCGGCGCGCTGTACGCGGAGGTGATACCGGCCGCCGCGCCGCACGCCACCAGCAGACGCAGCCGCGACGGGTCGAAATGCACCCAGCGTCCGATCAGCGACGCGGCCAGCGCCGCCAGTTGCACCATCGGACCTTCGCGGCCGATCGAGCCGCCGCTCGAAATCGTGAACAGCGACGACACGCTGCGCCACAAGCTCAGCTTGACCGGCACGACGCCGTCGCCGATCGCGACCGCTTCCATGTAGTCGACGTGGTTGCCCTTGTCCTCGTAACGCCGCGCGATCAGCAGAAAGAAGCCGGCGATCAGGCCGCCTGCCGCGGGCAGCCAGATCCGCACGGTCCAAGGCAGGCTGCGCGCCATTTCGACGAAGCTCCCCGCCTTGCCGACCACCGCGAATTGCAGCAGCGCGATGCCCTCGCGAAAGGCGATCGTGGCGAAGGCGCCCGCAACGCCGACCACGACCGACCAGACCAGCATCGTGTGGGCTTCGGAGAGGCGGAACAGATCTTGTGCGCGGGTGCGCAGCTTCAGCAGGAATGAAAGCACGTCGGCGGTACGGGGCGTGAGAACGGGTTGAAGAACGCGCACTGCAACAGCATCGCGCCCGCCTGAAACGGCGGGCGCGATGCGGTGAGCGAACGAAGGAAAACGGCACCGGTCAAGTGGCCGCCTTGTCGAGTTCCGGGTAGTGCCGGAAGATGCAGGCCTCGTTATGTTCGATGCGCCGCTCGGACTGCAGATACGCGGCGATGTTCGGCCGCCCGATCACCCTGTCGTGCAGCGCGGCGAGCCGCGGGTAGTGCTCGCCGAAACGTTTGAGCGCGCGTGGAAACGCGTACAGCAAGCCGTCGATAAGCTGGAACATGGACAGGTCGACGTAAGTGAGCGTGTCGCCCACCATGAATTGGTCGCCGGCCGGATTCTGCTTGAGTACGCGCTCGAAGTACGACATGAACTTCGGAATGCGGTTGTCGATGAAGTCGTGCGCGCGCACTTTGGCGGCGTCTTTCTGATCTTCGTAATAAAGCGAGCTGGCGAGCGGGTGGTGGGTGTCGTGGGCTTCGGTGACGAGGTCGGCAATCGTCAGTTGCAGGCCGTTGGCGACATACCGCAGGCTGTCCACCGTGGGCGCGAGATTCAGCCTCGGGCCGAGATAGAGCAGGATGTTGGCGGTCTGCGAGATCACCAGATCGCCGTCTTTCAGAAACGGCGGCGCAAACGGCGGATACGGCTCGTCCTTGCTCTTCATCACCGACATCATCGCCTTCGTGCCGAGACCTTTCGACGGTTCGCCGCGTGCCACTTCCACGTAGTCGGCGCCGGCTTCTTCCAGCGCGAGCCGCACGAATTCGCCGCGGCCCTGCAGGCCGTCCCAATAGTAAAGTTCCAGACTCATCGATCGATCCTCATTCCGGTTGCATTGACAGGGCGCCTGAGCGCACTGCATGAGCTGACGACGTCAGCAACCAGTATGCCGCGCGGGCGGCCCGGATGGGTCTCCGGAATGCGCAAAACCCCGCGCGCGGCGGGGTGGGTCTGCAGGCGAGGGCGGCTTAGCCGAACAGGCGCTGGACAGTCCATGTAATACCCAGTCCGCCGGCAATCAGCCACACATACAGAATGAAGCCGGTGGTCAGTGCACGGGGGCCGGCCTGACGGATCTGCGAAATGCGTGTTTCGATGCCGAGCGCGGTCATGGCCATGGTCAGCGCGAAGGTGTCCAGCGTGTTGAGCGTGCTGGTCGCGGCTTGCGGCAGCACATGCAACGAGTTGATCACGACGAAGGCGAGGAAGCCGAGCGCGAACCAGGGAATCGCCAGTTTGCGCGGTGCGTGGCTGTGGACGCCGTCTTGCGTACTGGCCGAAGCGGCGCTGCGGCGCGCGGAGCGGTTCACCCACATGCCTACCACGAGCAGCACCGGCACCAGCAGCATCACGCGGGTCATCTTGACGATGGTGGCAATGTGCGTCGCTTCCGGGCTCACGTTGCTGGCCGCGCCGACCACCTGCGCCACTTCATGGATCGTGCCGCCGAAAAAGAGGCCAGCGCCGACCGTGTCCAGATGCAGCCAGCCTGCCTTGAACAGAACCGGGTACAGGAACATCGAAAGCGTGCCGAACAGCACCACGCTGCCCACGGCCATTGCGCTCTTGTGCGGCTTCGATTGCAGCGTCGATTCGAAGGCGAGCACGGCGGCGGCGCCGCAGATCGCGCTGCCCGCGGCGGTCAGCAAGGCCGTGTCGCGGTCGAGCTTCATGATCTTCATGCCCGCCCACGTGCCGATCACGAGCGTGCTCACCACGATCAGCACGGATTCCGCGAGGCCGGGCACGCCGACCTGAGCGATTTCCTGCAGGCTGACGCGCAGCCCGAAGAACGCGACTGCGATGCGCAGCAGCTTGCGCGCCGAAAAGTTGACGCCCGCCGCCCAACTGGCGGGCATGCCGTCGCGCAGCGCGTTGCCGTAAATGGCGCCCGCCACGATGCCGACGATCAGCGGGCTCAGGCCCAATCCGGCAATAGCGGGAATCTCGGCGATCCGGGTGACGGCGGCGGCGAACAGCGCGACGAATAGAATGCCGTTGAGTTGGCCCCGGGCGGAGGACTCGGCAGGCGTCGTACTGGAAGCGGTGAGATGAGCGGTAGACATGGTGCAGCCCTTTTTCTGTGACTGACGGGGATTCGATGGGCTAATCCTAAAGTAGATATATCGATATGAAAAATCATCATTTAGAATGTGAAATATCATCTCACCCGATACTTGGCCTGTCATGACCCCGGACCAACTTATAACGTTTGCCGCTGTCGCCGAGCATCGCAATATCAGCCGGGCGGCTGTGGCGCTGCATCTGTCGCAGCCGGCCGTGTCCGGCCAGTTGCGGCAGTTGCAGGACGAGTTCGGCGAGCCGCTCTATCAGCGCGACGGCCGCGGCGTGCGCCTGACACCGGCGGGCGAGCAGCTCGCCAGTTACGCCACGCGGCTGCGCGACACCTGGCGGCAGGCGCACGCGTACCGCGACGCTTTGCGCGGCCTAGAGCAGGGCACCTTGCGGATCGGCGCGAGCACCACGCCGGCGAGCTACCTGCTGCCGTATCTGATCGCCGACTTTCATCGCCGTTATCCGGACGTGACGCTGCATACCGCGGACGGCAATACCACCGAGATCGTCAGCGCGCTCGGGTCGGTGGATATCGCGTTGATCGAAGGGCCGGTCGGCGAGGATCTGCCGCCGGACACCGCCGTGCATGCCTGGCGCGAAGACGAAATCGTCGCGATCATGCCGCGCTCGCATCCGTTGGCGCAGTTGGGCGACGGCGGCCCGCCCGACCTGGCGGCCTTCGGCAAGCATCCACTGGTGTTGCGCGAGGCGGGCTCGGGCGTGCGGCAGATCGTCGAGCGGGCGTTCGCGCGGGCGGGCGTGCCGATGCGCGTGGCGCTGGAGATCGCGGGCGTGGAAGGCGTGAAGGAAGCGGTGCGGGCGGGCATGGGCATCGGCTTCGTCTCGGCGATGTCGATGCGCCACGAAGACCGCGCGCTATGCCTGCTGTCGCTGAGCCCGGAGCCGCTCACCCGGCGGCTGTCGATTCTCGTGCCCCATGCGAGCGCGCCGTCGCGGGTCGTGGAGCGTTTTCTCGCGCTGTGTCTTGGCGACGGACCTTGAAATGAGCACAGGCCGATGCCGACGCCAACCGCGCCTGGGGATTTCCACTATGGTGTGCGACGGCGGCCTCGGCGCACTATTCGGGCATCGCAGGCGCTTCGGCGCTTTTTTTTGAAGTGCATTTGGAACCGGTTCCAAATGCCGTGGCGAGACAGATTTGAGGGAATTTGATATGGCTGACGCAGTAGACGTGGTGATCGTCGCAAGCGCATTCGGGATGGACGCGGTCCGCACGGACGGCCACCTGAAGTGGGCGCAAGCGAGCCGGCAGGCCGGCGCGGCGGGCTTCGAAGTGCGCCGCGAACTGTTCGGCGACGAAACCGACGCCACGCCGCACAATCTGCGCGTGCTCGGCAGGCAGATTGCGGACCTGGGTTTGTGGTCGGTGTATTCCACGCCGGCTTCGCTTTACACCGCGCAAGGCAAACTCGACGCCGACGCGTTGCGCCTCTCGATCGAAGAAGCGATCGCGCTCGGCGCGCGCTTCGTGAAGTTGCAGCTCGGTGGTTTTGCCGCCGACGCCAATGCCGCCGTGATCGCCGATCACCTGCGCTGCGCGGAGTTGCGGCTCGTGGTCGAGAACGGGCAATTGGCGGAGGGCGGCTCGCTCGCGCAGTTCACCGGCCTGTTCGATGCGCTGACGCGCGAAGGTCACGCCGGCCTGCTCGGCATGACCTTCGACATCGGCAACTGGGCATGGCGCGACGTCGCGCCGCTCGACGCCGCCGCACCGCTGGCGGCGCACGTGGAATACATCCACTGCAAGACGGCGGTGGGCGAGGGAGCACGGCGCTTTCCCGCCGCGCCGGCCGCCGACGACGCTCAATTCGCCGCGGTGCTCGACCATCTGCCGCGCCATGTGCCGCGCGGCATCGAATTTCCGTTTGATGCGAGTTGCGTCGAGACGGACGCGGCGCATTACGTTGCGTGGCTGGCCGCTGCGTGAGCGGCATTGGAACTGAGCGCGCGGCAAAGCCGAAAACAGCGCGCGGCGAAAAGCACGCGGCAGGAAGCACGCGGCGAGAAGCCCAAGGCAGACGACACAGGGCAAGCGGCACGCTTCAGAAACGCCAGAAACGCCTAACCCGCAGCAAACCGGAATCCGCAGGAGCGAAGCATGAGCAACACAGGCGCAGCACTCGATGTCATCACCTACGGCGAAGCAATGGCCATGTTCGTGGCCGCCGAAACCGGCCGGCTCGCGGGCGTCGGCCAGTTCACGAAGCGCATTGCCGGCGCCGATCTGAACGTGGCGATCGGCCTGTCGCGGCTGGGCTTCAAGGTGGGCTGGATGAGCCGCGTCGGCAACGATTCGTTCGGTCAGTACGTGCGCGACACCTTGACAAAAGAAAGCATCGACCAGCGCTGCGTAACCACCGACGAGCGCTATCCCACCGGCTTCCAGTTGAAGTCCAGAAACGACGACGGCAGTGACCCGGCGGTCGAATATTTCCGCAGAGGGTCGGCGGCGAGCCATCTGTCGCTGGACGACTACGCGGCGGACTACGTGTTGCCGGCGCGCCATCTGCATCTGACCGGCGTCGCGCCCGCGATTTCGGCGAGCTCGCGCGAACTCGCGTTCCATCTGGCGCGCGAAATGCGTTCTGCCGGCAAGACGATTTCCTTCGACCCGAATCTGCGCCCGACGCTATGGCCGTCGCGCGCCGCAATGGTCGAAGGCCTGAACGCGCTGGCCGCGCTGGCCGACTGGGTGCTGCCCGGCATCGGCGAGGGCGAGATCCTGACCGGCTATACGCAGCCCGACGACATCGCGAAGTTCTATCTGGACCATGGCGCGCGCGGCGTGATCATCAAGCTCGGCGCGCAGGGCGCGTACTTCCGCACCGCCGACGACGCCGCGCTGATCGCCGGCCAGCCGGTCGCAAAGGTCGTGGATACGGTCGGCGCGGGCGATGGTTTCGCCGTCGGCGTGGTCAGTGCGTTGCTCGAAGGTAAGTCGCTGCCGCAAGCCGTGGCGCGCGGCAACCGTATCGGCGCGCTGGCGATTCAGGTGATCGGCGATTCGGAGGGGCTGCCGGGCCGCGCCGAACTCGACGCGCTCGAATCGGCCGACGCGACGTCCATCGCCGCCGCGGCTTGAAGAAAACCCGCAAGACCTGCTCAGCAAGTCTGCCTCGATAACAGCAAGAGCGCTCGAACAGAGCGCCCCATGACCGTCCATCATTGTTTCGGGAAGTCAAAGGAGACACCCATGACCTCATCGCTTGCGATTCGCCGCTGGTGGACGATCATGCCGATCGTATTCATCACGTACAGCCTCGCCTATCTGGATCGCGCGAACTTCGGGTTCGCGTCGGCCGCCGGCATCAACCAGGATCTCGGCATCAGCAAGGGGCTGTCGTCGCTGATCGGCGCGCTGTTCTTCCTCGGCTATTTCTTCTTCCAGATTCCCGGCGCCATCTACGCGGAACGCCGCAGCGTCAAGAAGCTCGTGTTCTGGAGCCTGATTCTGTGGGGCGGATGCGCGGCGCTGACCGGCATGGTCAGCAACATTGCGTCGCTGATGGTGATCCGCTTCGTGCTCGGCGTGGTCGAAGCCGCGGTCATGCCGGCCATGCTGATTTTCATCAGCAACTGGTTCACCAAGAGCGAGCGCTCGCGCGCCAACACGTTCCTGATTCTCGGCAATCCGGTGACGGTGCTGTGGATGTCAGTGGTGTCGGGCTATCTGGTGCATTCGTTCGGCTGGCGTCACATGTTCATCGCCGAAGGCGCGCCCGCGATCATCTGGGCGGTGATCTGGTGGTTCATCGTGCAGGACAAGCCGCAGCAGGTGTCGTGGCTCACGCAGCAGCAGAAGGACGACCTCGCCGAAACGCTGCGCGCAGAGCAGGCCGCGATCAAACCGGTGCGCAACTATAGCGAGGCCTTTAAAACGCCCGCGGTGATCAAGCTGTGCGCGCAATATTTCTGCTGGAGCATCGGCGTGTATGGCTTCGTGCTGTGGTTGCCGTCGATCCTGAAGAACGGTTCGACGCTCGGCATGGTCGAAACCGGCTGGCTCTCGGCGCTGCCGTACCTCGCCGCAACCATCGCAATGCTTGCAGCTTCGTGGGCATCGGATAAACTCAACCGCCGTAAAGTATTCGTGTGGCCGTTTCTGCTGATCGGCGCGGTGGCGTTCGCGGCTTCGTATGCGCTCGGCTCCGCGCATTTCTGGCTTTCATATGCGTTGCTGGTGATCGCCGGTGCCGCGATGTACGCGCCGTATGGCCCGTTCTTCGCGATCGTGCCGGAGCTGCTGCCGAAGAACGTCGCGGGCGGCGCGATGGCGCTGATCAACAGCATGGGCGCCCTCGGTTCGTTCGTCGGCTCGTATGTGGTCGGTTATCTGAACGGCGCCACCGGTTCGCCCGCCGCGTCGTATGCGTTCATGAGCGTGGCGCTGATTGCTGCCGTGATTCTGACGCTGGTCGTCAAACCGCAGCCGCAAGCGCTGAACAGTGCGCCGCCGCTCGCCACCCCGTTGCAAGGAAAATAAGCTGATGAAGAAGATCGTCGCCTGGAAACCGTTGCCTGAAGATGTGCTCGCGTATCTGCAACAGCACGCGCAGGTCGTGCAGGTCGACGCCGCGCAGCACGACACGTTCGTGGCCGCGCTGAAAGACGCGGACGGCGGTATCGGTTCGAGCGTGAAGATCACGCCGGCAATGCTCGAAGGCGCGACCCGGCTCAAGGCGTTGTCGACCATCTCGGTGGGCTTCGACCAGTTCGACGTGGCCGATCTCACGCGCCGCGGCATCGTGCTCGCGCACACGCCGGACGTGCTGACCGAATCGACCGCGGACACGGTGTTCTCGCTGATCCTCGCTTCGGCGCGGCGAGTGGTGGAACTCGCCGATTGGGTAAAGGCAGGGCACTGGCAGCACAGCATCGGGCCGGCGCAGTTCGGCGTCGACGTGCAGGGCAAGACGCTCGGCATCGTCGGGCTCGGGCGGATCGGCGGCGCGGTGGCGCGGCGTGCGGCGCTCGGCTTCAACATGAAGGTGCTGTACACCAACCGCAGCGCGAACCCGCAGGCTGAAGCAGCTTACGGCGCGCGGCGCGTTGGCCTGGCGGAACTGCTCGCCACCTCCGACTTCGTCTGCCTGCAAGTGCCGCTCACGGCAGAGACGAAGCATCTGATCGGCGCGGCCGAACTCAAGTCGATGAAGAAGAGTGCGATCCTGATCAACGCCTCGCGCGGCGCGACCGTCGACGAAGCGGCGCTGATCGAAGCCCTACAAAAGGGCACGATCCACGGCGCCGGTCTCGACGTGTTCGAGACCGAGCCGCTGCCGGCCGACTCGCCGCTCCTGAAGCTCGCGAATGTGGTCGCGCTGCCGCATATCGGTTCGGCGACTCACGAAACCCGGCACGCGATGGCGCGCAACGCGGCGGAAAACCTCGTCGCCGCGCTGGACGGCACGCTGGCCGTCAATGTCGTCAACCGCGAAGTGCTCGCCGCATGAACCGGGCGACAAGCAGAACGACAAGCCGGACAATGCGGCGAACCACAAGCGGAACCACGAGGAACCGATGAGCACGACGCCGCAGTCCATGCCGCGCCGCGCGACGATCACCGACGTCGCGCGCGAAGCCGGCACCGGCAAGACCAGCATCTCGCGCTATCTGAACGGCGAGATAAGTGTGCTGTCGCCCGAACTGCGCGCACGAATCGAAGCCGCGATCGCACGTCTGGACTATCAGCCGAACCAGATGGCGCGCGGCCTCAAGCGTGGCCGCAATCGTCTGATCGGCATGCTGCTGGCCGACCTGACCAATCCCTACTCGATCGAAGTGCTGCAAGGTGTCGAAGCGGCATGTCACGCGCTCGGCCTGATGCCGCTGATCTGCCATGCGGCCAACGAAGTCGAGATGGAGCGGCGCTATCTGCAACTGCTCACCACGTACCGGGTGGAAGGCGTGATCGTCAACGCAACCGGCGTGCGCGAGGAAACGCTGCGGCCGGTGGGCGGCGGCGGGATTCCGGCGGTGCTGGTCGACCGTCTGGTGGACGGACTGGTCGCGGATATGGTCGGTCTCGACAACCGGGCGGCGGCCGAACTCGGCACGCGGCATCTGCTGGACAATGGTTTCGACGATATCTGGTTCGTCGTCCAGCCTTTCGAGCAGGTCAGCTCGCGGCAATTGCGTGAAGCAGCGTTTCGCGAGACGATGAGCGCCCGGCATGCCGAAGGTGGCAATAGCGGCGGCGAGGGCGCGGCACGCGGTCACACGCTTGTGCTGAACCTCGCGGACGCAGGCGAGGTCGAGCGCGGCCTGGCCGAACTGGACCGGGCAATCGACGCGGCCGCCGGCGCCGCGGGCAAGCCCGCGCGGATTGCCCTGTTCGCCGCCAACGCACCCGTCGCATTGCGTCTCGCGTTGCATCTGAAGGCGCGCTATGGAGCCGACTGGCAAGCCCGCGCCGCGCTGCTCTCCATCGACGACCCCGACTGGGCCGAATTGACCGGCGTCACGACGATCCGCCAGCCGACCTACGAGATCGGCTACCGTGCGGTCGAGTTCCTGCATGAGCGCATCGAAGGTATTCAGACCACCGCGCGCGACTGCTTGCTGCCGGGCGAATTGATCGTGCGCGCCTCCACTTTGCGCTGAATTCGCGCCGATCTGCGATCATTCGGGCTGCGGCACGCAGCGGGTGCGCGCCGGTCATCGCAAGGAAACTCATGGTTGTTGCACCGCTTACCCTCTCGAGCCTCGCCCTCGCGACACTCTTCGTCGCCGCTTTGCCCTTCCTGATCTACCGCCGGCTGCGTCGGCCGCTCGCGCTCAAACCGCGCGACGCGATCGCCGGCGTCGCCGTGTTCGCGCTGTTCGCGATGGTGATCGAGCGCGCGCTGAACGACTTCGTGCTGCATCGGAACGAAGCGACGGCGGAGTTCCTGTCGAATCCGGTTGCCTTCGTGGTGTACGGCGCGCTGGCCGCGGGTATCTGCGAGGAAGTGGGGCGGTTCATCGGCATGCGGCTGCTGCTCAAACGCGCGGCGGCGAAGTCCGGCGCCACGGCGCTCGCGGCAGGCAAGACCGACATCACGACGGATGGCACCGCGCTGACCTACGGTCTCGGCCACGGCGGCGCCGAAGCGTGGCTCGTCGGCGTGCTGGTGCAGATTCAATGGCTCCTGTTCGCGGTCTTCGAAAACCGCGGCGAACTGGACGGCTACCTGAGCAATCTGCCGACTGAATCGCTGATGCGCATCCACCTGATTCTCGCCAGCCTGACGCCGCAGACCGCGGGCATTTTCGCGCTCGAACGCGTCGCCGCGCTGGTGTTCCAGATCGGTTTGTCGGTGCTGATGTGGCGCGGCTTGCGCGCCGGCTGGCGTGGGATCCTGCCGCTCGCGATCGCGTTGCACGCGTTGGTGGACGTGCCCGCCGCAATGTTCCAGGCGCAACTCGTGCCGCTCGCGGCGGTGGACGCCGTGTACGCTGTGGGGGCGGTGATCGTCGCGGGGCTGCTGTTCCGGGCGTTCAGGCGTCCCGGGGTGGCGGCTTGATCTCCGCTTGATTGCCGCCTGATTGTCGCTTGATGCGCGCGCCACATTGAACCGTGGGCGGTTCTCTACAAGCGGCCTCTCTTCACGCCTATTTTTTCGGCATACCTCATGGAAGCTTACCAATACGACTGCGCCAATCCCGAGTTCGAGGAATTGGCGCGTGTCATCAGCGATCTGTTTCCCGAGCAGACGCAGTTCATTCAGCGCGCGGTGCAGGAAGGCGCGCCGATGCTGGCGATTCACTGGGTGGCGATGCGTTTCGGTGCGGCGGCGCGCCGTACCGTGATGACCGTGGCGATTGCACCGGCAGCATTGGCACGTTATCGCGCGATGCCCGCGCGTGTGCGCGGGCGCAGTTTTGCGGTGCTGCGCGCATATGTCGAGGCCTCGCTGGGTTCGCTGGAGGAGCAATATGCGAACGGCGAGGCGGTGCCGCGCGAAATCACGATCGAACTCGGCGACGAGTTTGCGTAACGGCGCTCGCCCGAATCACGGTTGGGTCGCTTGCCGCGATGCCGCCACGGAAAAATGACGCGATCTCACGCCGCGTTCGCATGGGCGAGCGCATGAGGCGGCACGACGTGCGAACGGCCTCGTCACGCACGTCGGCGCCGCTCAATCTCCGTCGAAGGGCTCGGCGATCTGCTTATCGGGATGCTTCGCGTTGTATTCCTCGCGTATCTTTTCCTTCAGGTTGTACGTATCGGTTTCGCGCTTGCGGGCATCGTACTGATCCGACATTCCACCGACGATAAGACCGGCTGTCGCGAGCGCAAACGACAGGGCAGGCCCGATAACCGGCACGAATCCGATCATGCCGCTCGACAGATTGATCACGGATGCCGCGAGGTCCATCTTGTCCTGAGGCGTCAGCTTGCCAGCCTGCTGCTTTTTCAGATACGTGTCCAACGAGACGCCAAACGTCGCGCCGCCAAGAACGGTATTGATCGCGGCGGGCACCATCTGCATGCGCAGCGGCTTCGATATCTTCATCCAGTCGGGCCAGCCGTCGGTCTTCGAGAGTATGTTGGCCTGACGTTGCGCGAAGAAATCCGTGTATTTGTCGGACCACTCTTTCAATTTCGATGGACGCTCGCTCGCGGGCGTATCCTTCAGCAGCTTGCCGAGTTCGCCGAATGCGGTTCTGGTATCGCTGAGCGCGTTTTCCCGTTCCTGCATGGCGCTGTTGAACTGGTCATAGGCTGCGTGCTTCAGGCCCGCCAGCCGGTCGAGCTGGTTGCCGAGTTCGATCGCCTCCGGCTTGCCGGACTGGCGTGCGGCATCGGCGGTATCGAAACCCTGGTTCTTGAGTTTGGCGATGACGTCCTGTGCCTTTGCGTCGATTGTCTTGATATTTTCGTGGGCGTCGTTGGCCGCATCGGCCGTCGAATCCTTGAACTTTTTCGCCATGTCCTGCATCTCGAAGTACTGCGGCGCGAGGTCGTCCGTCGCGTCCTTCAATTCGAGCTGCTGCACGTCACGATTCGTCTTCTCGAGCTTGGCGATGACGCTCTCGCGCAAGCTTTGTTGCTGCTGCGTGAGCTGTTCGTCGATGTGTTCAGCGGTCTTCTTTTCGAGCGTGTCGATCTCGGCGTCGTCCTTGCCGTGTGAATCGAAGTCGGTGAACTCCGCGGTGCGGCTGGGTCCCGCGACCGGTTCCGCAACGCCCTGCGTCACGCCGCTCTGACCTGGAGTCGCGGGGCGCGCGGAACCGCCAGTCCCCGTGCTCTGGCCGCCGGCTATTTGCGCCGCTGCTTTCGTCTGCCGCAGCTTGACCAGATGATTGCCGACGTCGGTACCGATGCCGACGGTGAGCTCGTTGATGCCTTGTCCGGTAGTCGCGCCTGCGGTGACGAAGTCCTTTGTCGGATCCTGACCCTTGCGCAATTTCTCCATGCCGGACAGAAATGACAGCCCGCCTTTTGTGAAATAACTTGCGGCGGAGTTCAGACGGGTGCCTGTCAGGGTGCCTAGCCGGCCGTACGGTCCCAGAGGATCGAGCACGCTCTGGTTCGGCCGCTGCAACGCTGCGAGAGGCGTGTTTTTCAGCACGGCGGAATTGTTGAAGCGCGCTTCGTCGAAGATGAGCGCGCGCGTATAGGTGCTCGCCGCCTTGCCATATTTGCCGTAGGTTGAAGCGGCGTCCGGTTGATGAGTCAGCGCGGACAGGTCGACGCCGGCTTTTTGCCCGATCGTGCCCAGCGACTCATCGCCTTTGGAATCGCGCAAAGCAGTCTCGACCCGGGCGATCTTCGACTGCAGCTCGGGTGTGGGTTTGTCTAGTGCGCCCACTTGCTGCGCCTGGTTGTAGGCCGACGCTGCTTCGATCATGTCGGCGGTCGTATCGCCGCCGCGCTCGACATCCTCATCGACCTTGCCGAGCGACGCGTTGAACGTTTCCATATCGGCTGCGATCTCGTTGCCGATCACCGCCTGCGCGGCAATGGCATGAGTTTCGGCATCAATCTCTTTGCCGGCTGGGCTTGCGACGGACCCGTTGGGCGGCGAAGGTGGAGCGGTCTTTTGAGATACGCTGGCATTCGCGATGGCCGCCGGAGATTGTTGGGAGTTTTCCCTGTTGCTGGTGCCTCGCAGGGCAGCACGAGTTTGCCGGTGCTGTGCGCTGTCCGGAATATTCGACGCGTCGTCGGGCCAGAATGGGTGAGAGGCTGCATTGACTTTCATTGAAACTCCTGCGGGAAGGCGCCTCGGTCAGTCACAGCATCATGCCGTCGGCGCACGTTGAACGGCGTCTCATGTTCGCTCTGCCTGGTGGTCCGACAGAAGTGGACATACATTTTTTGACACAAAAATCATTGGTACGCCCAGCGTTAAATTAGAGATGCAGAACGTCAAACCAGGAAGCACAACATTCATTTAGAATGCCGAACCAAGAGACGCATAAAGGCGTGGAGGAACCACGCCATTAATAATTAACAGGGGACATCCAGGAGCACAAAAGACCAATGACAAATCTTGATATTCCAGTGGCACTTTCCACACACGACACGCGGCGGCGCATTTTTGCGATCGTTGGCGCTTCATCGGGCAATCTCGTCGAGTGGTTCGACTTTTACGTGTATTCGTTCTGCGCGCTGTACTTCGCGCCGGCGTTCTTCCCGAGCGGCAATCCGACCACGCAGTTGCTGAACACTGCGGGCGTGTTTGCCGCCGGTTTCCTGATGCGTCCGATCGGCGGCTGGTTCTTCGGCCGCCTTGCCGACAAGCACGGGCGGCGCACCGCCATGATGGTGTCGGTGTTCATGATGTGCGGCGGCTCGCTGGTGATCGCGGTGCTTCCCACCTACGCGCAGATCGGCGCGCTGGCACCGGCGCTGCTGCTGGTCGCGCGGCTGTTCCAGGGCTTGTCGGTGGGCGGCGAATACGGCACCAGCGCGACCTATATGAGTGAAATCGCGCTCAAGGGCCGGCGCGGTTTCTTCGCGTCGTTCCAGTACGTCACGCTGATCGGCGGGCAGTTGTGCGCGCTGCTGGTGCTGGTGGTGCTGCAACAGACGCTCTCCACTGAAGAGCTGAAGGCGTGGGGCTGGCGGGTGCCGTTCGTGATCGGCGCGCTGGCGGCACTGGTCGCGCTGTATCTGCGTAAATCGCTCGACGAAACCACCACCGCCGAAACGCGCCACCGCAAGGAGGCCGGTACGCTGCGCGGTCTGTGGCTGCACAAGGGCGCGTTCATGACCGTGCTCGGCTTCACGGCCGGGGGCTCGCTGATTTTCTACACGTTCACCACCTACATGCAGAAGTACCTGGTCAACACGGCGGGCATGCATGCGAAGACGGCCAGCAACGTGATGACCGGCGCGCTGTTCGTCTACATGCTGATGCAGCCGGCGTTCGGCGCGTTGTCGGACCGCATCGGGCGGCGCCGTTCGATGCTGTTCTTCGGATTCTTCGCGACCATCGGCACGGTGCCGTTGCTGCACGCGCTGAAAGACGTGACGAGCCCGTATGCGGCCTTCGGGCTGGTGGTGGCGGCGCTCGCGATCGTCAGTTTCTATACGTCGATCAGCGGCCTGATCAAGGCGGAGATGTTTCCGCCGGAAGTGCGCGCGCTTGGCGTGGGGTTGTCGTACGCGGTGGCCAATGCGATTTTCGGCGGCTCGGCGGAATATGTCGCGCTGTGGCTGAAGCAGGCGGGCAGCGAGTCCACGTTCTACTGGTATGTGACGGCGATGTGCGCGATTGCCGGCGTCGTGGCATTGCGTATGCGTGACCCGTCGAAAGAAGGGTATCTGCGGCACGAACCGTAACCCGCAAGCAAAGCCTGGACGACACGCGCTGATCGCGCAGTCCTGGCCGTCACAACTCGGGCGCCTGCGTGGTCAGCGTTGCTGACCACGTTTAACTTGCCAGCCGATAAACTTTCGCGAATCGTGCGGCCTGTACGACGCCGTAATCGCCAGGCGCGTATTGCATGACCCAGTCCCCGGCGGCGCCGCGCAGCACGTCGCCGCCGTTGGCCGAGCGCGCGAGCGTGAACGCTTCATGCATCTGTTTGGCCAGCACGACGGCGGGGCGATTGCGGTACGTGCCCGCTTCGCCGTGTGAGACGGCTGCGTCGGCGAGAACGTATTTGGCGTCGAAGCGTTCGCGTGAGACGACCCAGCGGTCGCCCGTCGAGCCGGTGATCAATGCGTCGCCGCGAACGTAGCGGTTCGGGCCTTCGAGGCTCATCAGTTCGCCTTCGGAGGCGGCAAATTCCACGCTGACCGTTTCGTCTTTTACGACACGGCATGCGTTAACGTCTTGACTCAGATCGAGATTTTTGAGGTCGGTCATAAAGCGGGCAGGCATGAAGAGTGGGGCAGCGGCGCCGGAGTTCAGGTGTTCGGCCGCGTACACTCGCATCATGCCAGATGCATCAGACAACCGCATTTTTTGCAATGGACGGTGGCGCGGATCGTCCGTCAGTGGTGCGTAGTTGCAGAGACGGAAAATTGCCGGTTCGACACGCAGATTCAAGGAGGCTTCGAGAGAGGTGCCGGGGCCGAGTCGCGATAGATACCGCGGCCTGTGGGAAAAGCTCGAGTGCGGGCCGGCGCCCGCCGTGCGGCAAATCCGCGCGGCGGGTAATCGGTTCGTTACGGCTTCACAGTGGCGTCGCTGGCCGGGGTGGCGGCCTTGCCGCCTTTGCCCTTGCCTTTGCCATGATGACCGTGGCCTTCCATCCCGCCCGGCTGATGGAACGTCGCATCAGCCAGCTTCTTCTGCTCCGGCGAGAAGCTGTTGTACAGCGGATCGAATGCATCCACCAGTTTCTTCATGCCGTCCGCATGCGCTTGTGCGATCGTCGCGTATTGCTTCATGTCGTCGAGTGCCGACACGTTGGTAGCGGCGCGGCGTTGCTGGAATAGCTCGCCCATTGTCTGGCCATTGCTGCGCATGACGTCGGCGAACGCGTTCCACTGCGATTCCTGTGCTGAAGTAATCTTCAGTTGCGAATGCAGGTAGGCGATGCGGTCTTCGACATTGCGCTCGTGGCCGGCCTTCGCGGCGGGTGCCGAAGCGGCGTTCACCGGTGCCGACGCCGGCGCGGAAGTTTGTGCAAACGCGCCGCTCATGGCGACTGCGGTGGCCAACATTACCAGTGCTTTTTTCATCGAAACTCCTGATGTCTGTTCGAATTGGGACAAGGCTCGCGTGCGAGCGGCCCGTCGTGTGGCGGTCATGCGCGGGTCATGATTATGCACGCCGGCCGGCTGCCCAGTTTGCCGTCGCCGCTATTAGTATCACGATATCCCTACAATGCGGCTGTTGTGCGACAAACGCTTACAACCGAAACGAACAGGAAATAGCGGGTGGATAAATTCGTCAGCATGGAGATCTTCGTCGCCGTGGTCGAGGCGGGCAGCCTGACGGCGGCCGCCGAGCGCTTCGATATTTCGTCTGCGATGGTGGGCAAGCATATCCGTTCGCTGGAAACCCGGCTCGCCACGCGGCTCCTGACGCGCACGACGCGCCGGCAAAGCCTGACGGAGATTGGCCGGCAGTATTACGAGCAATGCCGGCGCATCCTGGCCGACGTGAAAGATGCCGAGTCGCTTGCCGAGGCAATGGCCGCCGCGCCGCGCGGCGTGCTCAAGGTGACGGTGCCGCTCACTTACGGCGTCGAAGTCTTCGCCCCGGCGATGACCGAGTACCTGACCGCGTGGCCGGACATCACGCTCGAACTCGACCTTTCGAACCGTGTGATCGATCTGGTGGAAGAGGGCTTCGACGCGTCGGTGCGGATCGGCCAGTTGCCGGATTCGAGTTTCGTCGCGCGGCCGCTGAAGCCCTACCGGATGCGCGCATGCGCGTCGCCGGCATATCTGGCGCGTGCCGGCACGCCGCGCACGCCGGAAGATCTGATGCAGCATGAATGCCTGGGGTTTCTGCACTGGGGCCGCGAAGGTTCGTGGCGCCTGGGCGGCGAGACCGCGGACGAAAACCATCTGCGCGCCGGACGGTTTCGCGCGAACAACGGCCAGGCGCTCAAGGTGGCCGCGCTGCACGGCTTCGGGCTGGTATTGCAGCCGGAGGCGCTGCTCGCCAGAGAAATAGCCAGCGGCGAACTGGTGTCTGTGCTGGAAGACTATCTGCCCGAGGGCGTGCCGGTCCATCTGCTGTATCCGCGCGATCGCCGCGCCACGCCCAAGCTGACCAGCTTCATCGATTTCGTGATCGAACGTTTCGGAGCGTAAGCCTGGCAGCCGACGCGGGCTTCCTTGACATGCGGAATGCCTGCCATGCTGTCGCCGCATGCATGGCGATCGGCCCTGCGAGTTCTCCATGCGCCGCTGAAGACGCGCGATAATCCGGCTCACCTGACCACTTCATTCGCTTTCGATGAGACCTCCGCGCCTCGACCAACTCGACGATCTCGACCGCAATCTGGTTGCGCTTCTGCAAGCCAACGCTCGCGAGAGCGTCGCCAATCTCGCGCGCCAACTGGGCGTGGCGCGTACCACGGTGATCGCGCGAATCGCGCGGCTCGAGCGCAGCAATGTGATTGCCGGCTACAGCGTGCGGCTCGGCCAGGACGTGCTCGATTCGAGCATCATGGCCTATGTCGGCATCATCATCGCGCCGAAGCACGGGCCGGCCGTGCAGAAACGCCTCGGCAAGATGCCCGAAGTGCAGTTGCTGTGCGCAGTGAGCGGAGAGTTCGACTACGTCGCATGGCTGCGCGCCGATTCGCCCGATCGTCTCAACGATCTGCTCGACCAGATCGGCGGACTGGAAGGCGTGGAGCGGACCACGACCTCGATCATTCTCGCACGCAAAATCGACCGCGGCATGGTGTGAGCGCGTGGCGTGTCGTTGTTCGCTGTGTGCCGCTCAGTCAGGCACGGTTGATTGCGCGCGTTGACGCCGTTCGTGCCGCCCGTGCGTTGTGCGCCGCTCGCTTTCCGTTGTTCGGGCTGCGGTGCTCGCTTCCCACCGCTAGGGCCGCGCTCTTCGATTCGCCCTGTTCAGGCTGCGCTGTTTAGCCCCGCTGTTTAGCCGCGCCGCTCAACCCGCGCTTCTCAACCCGCGCTTCTCAACCCGTTTACGTCGTTTTAACAGCTTTTCGACATATCGACTAAGGCACTCGTCATAACGTCGAAGTTCTTGGTCATAGCGCAGCATTTTGCGCGTATGAAGTGTTTTTGCTTCTCCCTAAACTGTGACTCAAGGGTTTAGCCCGCCGCGCGCGGCGCCACAAGCGCAGCGCACTTCCCAAGCTGGAAACAGCACACAGAACAGGACCGGAATTAGCGCTTTAGCGGTCGATCGGAGTTCGCGTTCTCGCTGCCGCCCAGAGTTCGCGCTTTAGCGCCTTACTCCGGTCCCATGCACAGCGCGTACTCCGATCCCACGCAAAAGCACCGCTCCGGTCGACAAAGGAGAAGCGCATGAAAGTAGCTATTGTTGGTGCAGGTCTGATCGGTCACACCATCGCCCATATGCTGCGTGAAACCGGCGACTACGACGTCGTCGCGTTCGACCGTGACCAGCACGCGCTCGACAAGCTCGCGGCCCAGGGCATTCCGACCCGCCGCGTGGATTCCGCCGATGCCGCCGCGCTGCGCGCCGCCGTGCAAGGCTTCGACGCGCTCGTCAACGCGCTGCCGTATTACCTCGCGGTGAATGTGGCCTCGGCGGCCAAGGGTGCGGGCGTGCACTATTTCGACCTGACGGAAGACGTGCGCGCCACGCATGCGATCCGCGCGATCGCCGACGACGCCGATCACGCCTTCATGCCGCAATGCGGTCTCGCGCCGGGCTTCATCGGCATTGCCGCGCACGAACTGGCGAACCGCTTCACGGAAATCCGCGACGTCAAGATGCGCGTGGGCGCGCTGCCGGAATTCCCGACCAACGCGCTGAAGTACAACCTGACGTGGAGCGTCGACGGTCTGATCAACGAGTACTGCCAGCCGTGTGAAGCGATCCGCGACAGTCGCACGCAGTGGGTGCAGCCGCTCGAAGGCCTCGAACATTTCTCGCTCGACGGCACCGAATACGAAGCCTTCAACACCTCCGGCGGCCTCGGCACGCTGTGCGAAACCTTGTCGGGCCGGGTGGAGTCGCTCGACTACAAGTCGGTGCGCTATCCGGGCCACCGCAACCTGATGCAGTTCCTGCTCGAAGACCTGCGTCTTGCCAGCGACCGCGACACGCTCAAGAACATCCTGCGCCGTTCGGTGCCTTCCACCGCGCAAGACGTGGTGCTGGTGTTCATCACAGTGAGCGGCATGCGCGACGGTCAACTGGTGCAGGAAGTCTTCACCCGCAAGATCTTCGCGAAGACGGTGTGCGGTGTGCCGATGAGCGCGATCCAGATCACCACGGCCGGCGCGATGTGCGCGGTGCTCGACCTGTTCCGCGAGCAAAAGCTGCCGCAAAAGGGCTTCGTGCGTCAGGAGCAGGTGTCGCTGCGCGACTTCCTCGCGAACCGCTTCGGGCAGTTGTACGAGGGGCAGTCGCTGGAGACGCTGGCTACGGTCTGAGGACTCGGCACAGAGGGCTGTGCGACAACGCGGCGGCAGGCTGAACGGGTTGCCGCAAGCAGGAACGAAGGCTCCGCAGAGAGCCTTTGAAACGCCCCGCGATGCGGGGCGTAATTTTTTCGCCGGACGCGGCGCAGGTTATACCGGCACCGGCGGCATGATCGCCGCCTGCGGCTCATCCACAATGCGCGCGAGCAGGGCTTCGTAGTCTGTTGAAGCAGGCGCGGTATTGTCGAACATCAGCAGGTCGTCGCAGATATCGCCGCTAGGCACGAAGCGGCGCTGCCGGTACTCGTCCCAGTGCGCGAGTTTGTAGGCGTCGTTGGGATTCGCGCGCTTTATGATCCGCTGCTGCGCCGTCTCTTCCGACGTATAGACCCACACGACCCGTATCACCACTTCCGCGCCAACTCCCAGCCACGCGCGATCGAACAGGCGCCGCTCGCGCACTTCGCGCGAAAGCGGCCCGACCACGAGGGCGCTAACGCCGAGTTCGAGATTGTCGCGGGCGGTATCGAGCAGGCCGCGATATTCGGGATCGCGCAGATGCTGCAGGAACAGCGGGCTGTCGCGGTCGTTCGGGTCGCCGGTCAGCATGGCCATCGCGGCCGCGCTGTAGCCGCCGTAGAGCGTATCTTTGTCGAGCAGGCAGAAGGGCGTGCCGCTCGCTTTCGTCAGCGGACCATGCAGTTTCTTTGCGAGCGTGGTCTTGCCCGTGCCTGCGTGACCGCAGAAGAAAACCAGATGCGTCACGAAGGCGTGTCCCCAGGCGTGGCGGCTATGGCGTCGGCGCGCTGCGGGTCACGCGCGAACTTGCCGCCGGCCTCCAGCCACATCACGTTGATGATGCCGAAGCCCAATGCCACGCCAATGCCGAGAATCCATGTGAAATACCACATTGCTGTCTCCTTGACCGGCAGCTTACGGAACTGCCCTTTGCAGCGATCATGAAGAAGAACGCGGCGCCACGCAAGGGGGCATGGGGTCGTCCATTCGGCCAGGCTGGCGGAACGGCCACGCGTTGCTATCATGAATGGCAGTAGATGAGCAGAGATGAGCAGCAATGAGCGGTAGCGGACAGGACAGCAACGCGTCACCGTCCAGCCTGCTGTTAGAAGAGGCAGCAAAGCGGGACCACAATCAACAATACGGGAGAACCCGCATGCCGATGCGTCCGGATTTACCGCCGCAAAGCCGCGCCGGTCGCCTTGGCGAGGCTCGGCACGCCGGCCACGTTGAGCTTGGGCGTGCTCGCCGGCTGCGCGTCGACACCCGCCGAGCCTGTTTCGTTCAAGCCAGTGCCGGCCGCACGCATCGTCCAGCCCGGCTACACGGAGCCGGGCGCGGGGCTCGTCGCCGTGGATCTCAGGCGTGAGCGCTCGCGCGACGTGATCGTCCGTTTTCGCGATGCCTTCGTGTATATCGTGTATATCGAGGCGAACAGGTCACCGACCTGATGAACGGCGAGCACGTGGTCTTCTATCTGAGCCGGGGGTGCATCGCATCGGCGTGTCGACGCAGTTCGATCCGGTTGTCGAAATGCGCTTCACGGTGACGGCGGATACGCGCTACACGAACCGTGCGTCGGTCACGTTCGGCGAAGATCATCGCATTGCGCTGCAACGGGTCGCTCAATAGGCGTTGTCTGCAGCGCGGCCGTTCGGCCCGCACCCCTGCGGCTTGACAATTCGATACCTGAGCGCCACGCGGAGCCATTAACATGGCGGCTAACGCAAATCTGTCCATGCAGACTGGCCGCCTGGCTTACGCGTCGTAAGAGTGTGTGGCCGGTCTGTTCCGTTTTCAAGGTAATCCAAACATGCTGATCAATTGCGCCGCCTATCAGGACGGCCGGAAGCTGGCAGACATCGATATCGATAGCATCAGCGACTACGTGGCGCGGCCCGAGTGTTTCGTCTGGGTCGCGCTGATGGACCCGGGCCCGGGCGAACTGGCCGTGATGAAACACGAGTTCGGCCTGCACGAACTCGCGATCGAAGACGCGCAGAACGGCCACCAGCGTCCCAAGATCGAGGAGTACGGCGAGTCGCTGTTCGCCGTGATGCACACGGTGGAAATGGATGAACATGGCGAACTGCTGATCGGCGAAGTGGACGTATTCGTGGGCAGCAACTATGTGCTTTCGGTGCGGCGCGGTACGCGCCTCGGCTTCAAGAACGTGCGCGCGCGCTGCGAGCGCGAGCCGCAATTGCTCAAGGAAGGCTCGGCGTTCGTGCTGTATGCGCTCGCCGACGATATCGTCGACCGGTATTTCCCGATCATCGAGGCGATGAACAGCGAGATCGAGGAGATCGAAGACCGCATCTTCGACCGCAACAATTCCGCGGCGTCGCGCGCGATCATCCAGGATCTCTATTCGTTGAAGCGCCGTCTCGTGATTCTGCAGCACCATATCGCACCGCTGCAGGAAGCCATCAGCAAACTGACGGGTGGCCGCATTCCGAGCGTCTGCGACGGCATGCAGGCGTACTTCCGCGACGTCTACGACCATCTCGAGCGGATCGTCAGAATCATCGACGGACGGCGCGAAATGGTCGTCACCGCCGTGCAGGTCAATCTCGGCATGATTTCGCTCGCCGAGAGCGAGGTGACCAAACGGCTCGGCTCGTTCGCGGCGCTGTTCGCGGTGCCGACCATGATCGCCGGCATCTACGGGATGAACTTTCAGACCATTCCCGAGTTGCACTACAAGTACGGCTATCCGATCTGTCTGGCGGTCATGCTGACTGTCGACCTCGTGCTGTACTGGCGCTTCCGCAAGGTCGGCTGGCTCTGACGAGGGGCAAGGCATCGTCCCGCGTTGTTCGGGCTTGCATCGCGCGCAATAAAAGTCCAGCATAGGCGGCCCGTCGGCCTGTAATCTTGCGGCTGGCGGCAAATCTGCCATGCCCAGACCCAGCGAGGGATCTTTGCCACACGCAACCTGCCGGCGCGCTGAACCGGCGCGCCGGTTCGAATCGATCGCCTGCGCCGCACAGGCCGCGCGCCGACGCACTGCAACACCGTGCGGCGTTGACAAGCCGAGCGGACTGCGCTGAGAATGAGCCTCGCAAACGTTTGCGCACTATTAAAACGCACTAACGAAAAATAAGGCTCCGCAGCGAGCCTGACAGACCTTGGAGATATGCATGAGCCAACGCATCCGCCGCCGCATCCTGACGGCTGCCGTCCTCGCCACCGCTAGCGCCGCTTTGCCGTTTTCGTCTGCGTACGCGCAGAACGCGTCCGCTCACAAGCCGAAGGTCGCGCTGGTGATGAAGTCGCTCGCCAACGAATTCTTCCTGACCATGGAAACCGGCGCGAAGGACTATCAGAAGCACAATCCGTCCCAGTTCGACCTGATCACCAACGGCATCAAGGACGAGACCGATACCGCGAACCAGATCCGTATCGTCGAGCAGATGATCGTGTCGAAGGTCGACGCGATCGTGCTGGCGCCGGCCGACTCGAAGGCGCTGGTGCCGGTCGTCAAGAAGGCGGTGGACGCGGGCATCATCGTCGTGAATATCGATAACCGGCTCGATCCGGACGTGCTCAAGTCCAAAGACCTGAACGTGCCGTTCGTCGGCCCGGACAACCGCAAGGGCGCGCAGAAGGTCGGTGATTACCTGGCCAGGAAGCTCAAGGCGGGTGACGAGGTCGGCATTATCGAAGGCGTGTCGACCACCACCAACGCGCAGCAACGCACCGCGGGCTTCAAGGACGCGATGCAGAAGGTCGGCGCGAAGGTCGTTTCGGTGCAATCGGGTGAATGGGAAATCGACAAGGGCAATGCGGTGGCTTCGGCAATGCTCAACGAATACCCGAATCTGAAGGCGCTCCTCGCCGGCAACGACAACATGGCGATCGGCGCGGTCTCGGCCGTGCGCGCGGCCGGCAAGCAGGGCAAGGTGCTGGTGGTCGGCTACGACAACATCAACGCGATCAGGCCGATGCTCAAGGACGGCCGCGTGCTCGCCACCGCGGATCAGTATGCCGCCAAGCAGGCCGTGTTTGGTATCGACACCGCGCTGAAGGCGTTGAGCGAGCACAAGAAGCAATCGGATCTGTCTGGCGTGGTGGAAACGCCGTGCGATCTGATCACGAAGTAGGCATGGCCCGGTGAGTGCCGGGATAAGTGGGTACGCAGGCCAGTGTCGCGGCATGTCTCTTGCCCGCTGCATGAGACGCGCACGGACTTGCGTCTATTCAATAAATGCTCAAGAAACCTGCCGCGCCGCCGTTAATTCCAGAGATAAGCGCCATGACGGCGCCGCGCGACGGGAGGGGTGCGTGGCTGTTAGCGCCTGCGCATTTCGCGCATTGGGCCGGCATGACGCAAGGCGGCCGGCGGCGGCTTCATGCGAGCGGATCGTGTGAGGCCGCCGCCACCGCTTTGGAACCAGGATTGCGATGGATTCGACCGATCACGACGCCATGCCTGCCGTACTGTCCGTCAGCGGCATCGGCAAGACCTACGCCGAACCGGTGCTCGCCGACATTTCGCTGTCGCTGCGCGCCGGTGAGGTATTGGCGCTGACCGGAGAGAACGGCGCAGGCAAGAGTACGCTGTCCAAAATCATGGGTGGGCTGGTCGCGCCGACCGCCGGTACGATGCGCCTCGCCGGCGAGCCTTACGCGCCGGCAAGCCGCACCGAAGCCGAGGCGCTCGGCGTGCGCATGGTGATGCAGGAGCTGAATCTGCTGCCGACTTTATCGGTGGCCGAAAACCTGTTCCTGAACCGCTTGCCGAGGCTCGGCGCGTTCAGCTTCGGCTGGATCGACCGGCGCAAGCTGCGCGAAGACGCGCGGCAGGCGATGGCGCAGGTCGGCCTCGACGCGATCGATCCGGACACGCTGGTCGGCGAACTCGGTATCGGCCATCAGCAGATGGTGGAGATCGCGCGCAATCTGATCGACGACTGCCGCGTGCTGATTCTCGACGAGCCGACCGCGATGCTGACCGCGCGCGAGGTCGATCTGCTGTTCGAACAGATCGACCGGCTGAAGGCGCGCGGCGTGGCGCTCGTCTACATTTCGCACCGGCTCGAAGAGCTGGCGCGGGTGGCCGGGCGGATCGCGGTTCTGCGCGACGGGCGGCTGGTGCATGTCGACGCGATGGCCAACCTGACCAGTGACGAGATCGTCACATGGATGGTCGGCCGTGAGCTCGGTGAGCGGATCGATCTGGGCGCGCGCAATATCGGCGCGCCGCTTCTGAAAGTGGAGCGGCTCACGCGCGGCAAGGTGGTGCGCGAGGTGTCGTTCGAAGTGCGCGCGGGCGAGATTTTCGGCATCAGCGGCCTGATCGGCGCGGGCCGTACGGAGTTGATGCGGCTGATCTACGGCGCCGATCAGAAAGACAGCGGCAGCGTCGCGCTGGCTAAAACGCCTGGCGCGCCGCCCACGCCGGTGCAGATCGCTTCGCCCGCGGACGCGGTGCGCGCCGGCATCGCGCTGATCACCGAAGACCGCAAGGGCGAAGGCCTGCTGCTGCCGCAGCCGATCGCGGCCAATGTGTCGCTCGGCAATATCGGCAGTGTGGCGCGGCACGGCATCGTCGATGCGAAGCGGGAGAACGCGCTGGCGCAGACGCAGATCGCCGCGATGCGGATTCGCACTTCCGGGCCGGCGCAGATTGTCGGCGAGCTGTCGGGGGGCAATCAGCAGAAGGTCGTGATCGGCCGCTGGCTGGCGCGCGACTGCCGCGTGCTGTTATTCGACGAACCTACGCGCGGTATCGACGTCGGCGCGAAGTTCGATATATATGGCTTGATGGGTGCGCTGGCTCGCGAAGGCCGCGCGCTCGTGGTGGTGTCGAGCGATCTGCGCGAGCTCATGCTGATCTGCGACCGGATCGGCGTAATGTCCGCGGGCAGCATGATGGGTGTGTTCGAGCGCGACAATTGGTCGCAGGATGCGTTGCTGGCCGCGGCTTTCGCCGGCTACCGCAGCCGCGACGCGTTGCTGCACGCCGCCCCCGACACCAGCGAAGCAGGGAGTCTGTCATGAACGATCAGTCGTTGCCTGAAGCGCCGGGCGACAAGCCGGGCGCGGGCCGCGCGGATGGTGCAGGTGGCGCAGGTGGCGCAGGTGGCGCGGGCGGTGTGACGCCGCCCGCCGACCCGTCGGCGCCGCTCGCGAGCGGCAAGCCGGCCGGCACGCGCCTGGGCTTTTCGAATTACCTCGGGCTCGCCGGGGCGTTGCTGGCGATGATCGTGCTGTTCTCGCTGCTGAGTTCGCACTTTCTGACGTACGACACGTTCAGCACGATCGCCAATCAGATTCCCGATCTGGTGGTGATGTCGGTGGGCATGACTTTCGTGCTGATCATCGCCGGGATCGATCTCTCGGTGGGGTCGGTGCTGGCGCTGGGCGCGTCGGTGGTGAGCGTGGCCGCGCTGAAGTGGGGCTGGGGGCCGTTGCCGTCGGCGCTGCTCGGTGTCGCGGCGGCGGCGTTGACAGGCACGATCACCGGCGCGGTGACGGTGGGCTGGCGGATTCCGTCGTTCATCGTCTCGCTCGGCGTGCTGGAAGCCGCGCGCGGCATGGCGTATCAGATGACGAATTCGCGCACCGCCTATATCGGCGACGCGTTCGACTTCCTGTCGAACCCGATCGCGGTCGGCATTTCGCCGGCCTTCCTGATCGCGGTGGCGGTGATGGTGGTCGCGCAACTGGTGTTGACGCGCACGGTGTTCGGCCGTTACCTGGTCGGCATCGGCACCAATGAGGAAGCCGTGCGGCTGGCGGGCGTCAATCCGCGGCCGTACAAGGTGATCGTGTTTGCGCTGATGGGCGGCCTCGCGGGGCTGGCCGCGCTGTTCCAGATCTCGCGTCTGGAGGCGGCCGATCCGAATGCGGGCGTCGGTCTGGAGCTGCAGGTGATCGCGGCCGTGGTGATTGGCGGCACGAGCCTGATGGGCGGGCGCGGCTCGGTCATCAGCACTTTTTTTGGCGTGTTGATCATATCGGTGCTGGCGGCCGGCCTCGCGCAGATCGGCGCGAACGAGCCGACCAAGCGGATGATCACCGGCGCGGTGATCGTGGTGGCGGTGGTGCTGGATACGTATCGCAGCCGTCGCAAGCGCGCCTGACCGGGGTGGCCGGCACGTGCTGGAACATACGCCGGCACAGCGAGCCGGAGCACAACGCAGCAAGGGCAGTCACAGCGTCATGAGCGGTAAGGCGCAAGAATTCATGGGTTTGGTCAGTCTTCGAAGAAGACTGCCGGTGGGTCGCCAGATGGCGTGGCCGGCGGGCAAAACAGGCAGGAGAGCAACAGGTTATGGCGACGATCAAGGATGTAGCGGCCGTGGCGGGCGTGTCGTTCACGACGGTATCGCACGTGGTGAACAACTCGCGGCCGGTGTCGGCCGACGTGCGCGCGAAGGTCGAACACGCTATCCGTCAGCTTCACTATGTTCCGTCGGCGGTGGCCCGCTCGCTGAAGGCGCGGTCGACGGCGACGATCGGGCTCGTCGTGCCGAACACCACGAACCCGTATTTCGCGGAACTGGCGCGCGGGATCGAGGACGGTTGCTCGCGCAACGGCTACTGCGTGTTCTTCTGCAATTCCGACGACGATCCGGCCAAGCAGCGTAATTATCTGCGCGTGCTGCAGGAAAAGCGGATCGACGGCCTGATCGTCGCCTCCGCCGGCGACGACGCCGTGCTCGCGCAGACGCTCGCCGACTCGCGCGAGCCGCTGGTCATTCTGGATCGCAACATCGAAGGGCTGAACGCGGATCTGGTACAGATCGACCACGAGAAGGGCGCATATTTCGCGACCCGGCACCTGCTCGAACTGGGGCACGTACGGATCGGCTGCATTACGGGGCCGGTTCAGACGGCCGTCAGCGCGATGCGCGTGCACGGTTTTATCCGCGCGATGACCGAGCGCGGCATCGAGATTCCGCCCGACGCGATCGTCGAAAGCGATTTTTCGGGCACCGGCGGCCACCGTGCGGCCGGGCAGCTGTTCGACACGATCGAACCGTCGGCGATTTTTGCCTGCAACGACATGATGGGTATCGGCGCGCTGCGCGCAGCCGCCGAACGCAACATCAGCGTGCCGCGTGATTGTTCGATCATCGGTTTCGACGATATCGAACTGGGGCGTTTCACCTATCCGGCGCTTTCGACCGTCGGGCAATCGGTGCGCGCGCTCGGCGACATGGCCGCGCAGACGCTGATCGAGCGGATTGCCGGCACCTCGTCCGGCAGCCCGCGTCCGCCGGGCCGCCGGCGCGTCGTATCGCCGCGGCTGATCGTGCGCGAGTCCACCGCGACCTGGGGCGGTGCGGCCAAACGCAATCTGGCGGCCTGAGTCGACGCCGTGCGCGACTTTCCTATGCGCGTTTGCACAGCGGAGCGCGGCCGCTTGTGCAGCGCATCCGCGCCTAACCGCTGCCGATAGGCGGAATGCGTGCCGCGGCGCGCGTGGCATGGCTGGCGCGCTCGCCGTCGGCACGCCATGACTGCCCCGTATCTACCCCCCAACGGCGCAGCCCTTGTCCCTTTCTGACTTCCCACCGCACGCGCCGTTGCGCCCTGCGTATTCATCGAACTCCAACACTGTGGCATCGTCAGCGGTTTGTAATTTCTTCCTGTTGCTTACGGCGGCTTTCCTCATACCATATAAATCCTTCAAGGAAGCCGGCACCATGCCGTAAACAGAATTATTAGAGCGCCGCTTCGAACGAGCGCCGACACGCAGCCACCACACGCTATTCCCGCTGCGCAAGCCACTCTCATTTTTCAGCCAGGAACCAGGCATGTTGAACAAGGGCATCACGATCAAGGCGCGGATAGGCCTCACGATGGCTTTTCTCGCCGCGCTGCTGGTGGCGATCGGTGTATTCGGGCTGTTCGGAATGAGCCGTTCGAACCACGCCTTAAGCGATACCTTCACCAATGCCATGCCGAGCGCGGTCAACATCGGCAACGCCGAACTTTACGCGGCGCGTGAGCGGCTGGCGCTCGACCGCGCGGCATTCATGATCGGTACGCCGGAAGCCGCGCCGACACTCGAGCGCGCGCGCGGCATGCGTGTCACGTCCGATATGTGGTGGAAACAGTATATGGATCTGCCGCGCGGGCCGGAGGAGGATCGCCTCGCGCAGGACGTCGTCTCCAGACGTGACGCGCTGCATCAGCGACTGGACGCCTTCGCGGCGACCATCGCCGCGAACGACCAAAGCAAGGTGGTGGACGGCGCCAAGCGCCTGCAGGTCGCCTACAACGACCTCGCCAATGCCGACGACGCCTTGCGCAAATACCAGTTCACCTCGGCGAAAGACGGCTACGACTCAGCGGAAAGCAGCTTCGAACTGTTCCGCCTGATCAGTTCGGGCGCCTTGCTGATCGGCGTGCTGGCCGCGGCGATCTCGTACCTGACGCTCAGCCGCGCGATCGCCCGGCCGCTCGACGCGGCGCTCGGCCATTTCGACGCGATTTCGGCGGGCGATCTGCGCCGGCCGGTCGTCGTGACCTCGCGCGACGAAATGGGGCGGCTGCTCGAAGGCATCGCCAGGATGCAGCGCAGCCTTACCGAAACGGTGCGCACCGTGCGCAGCGGCAGCGAATCGATTGCGGCGGCCACACACCAGATCGCCGCCGGCAATATCGACCTGTCCTCGCGTACCGAAGAGCAGGCCTCGGCGCTGCAGCAAACCGCCTCGAGCATGGAAGAGCTCACCGGCACGGTCAAACAGAACGCCGACAACGCCCGCCAGGCGAGCTCGCTTGCGGCCAATGCGTCTGAGATCGCCAACAAGGGCAGCGCGGTGGTCGACAAGGTGGTCGGCACGATGGGCGACATCAACCAGAGCTCGGCCAGGATCGCCGACATCATTTCGATCATTGAAGGGATTGCGTTCCAGACCAACATCCTGGCGCTGAACGCGGCGGTGGAAGCGGCACGCGCCGGCGAAGACGGACGCGGTTTCGCGGTGGTGGCGGGCGAAGTGCGCAGCCTCGCTCAGCGTTCGTCGGCTGCGGCGAAGGAAATCAAGGAACTGATCGATACTTCGGTGGAGCGCGTGCAGTCGGGTTCGGCACTGGTCGACGAAGCCGGCCGCACCATGACCGACATCATCGGCGCGGTGCAGCGTGTGACCGACATCATGGGAGAAATCGCCGCGGCTTCGGAAGAACAGAGCAGCGGCATCGATCAGGTGGCGCGCGCCGTCACGCAGATGGACGAAGTCACGCAGCAAAATGCCGCGCTCGTCGAAGAAGCGGCAGCCGCGGCGTCATCGCTCGAAGATCAGGCCGGCAAGCTGCGGCAAGCGGTCGCCGTGTTCCAGCTCGAAGAAGCCGGCTACAAAGCACCGGCTAGCCCGGCGCCGAAGCGTGCGAGCGCGCCGCCGCGTGGGGTGGTCGCGCGTAAAGGTTCGCATGCCGCTGCCGTGCGACCCGCGTCGCACGCTGCAACTGCCGCTGCAGCCGCGGCTGTGACGAAAGCGCCGGCTACGGCGCCACAGACCGCTGCCGCGACGGCACGGGGGGCCGCCAAAGCCACCGCGACTGCCGGCTCCCGCTCCGGCAGCGATCACGATTGGGAAACGTTCTGACGGGTCTCGCCGTAAATTCCCGTTCGCAACGTTCATTCCCGCCGGGCCGGCGGATCCCAGTAGATGGGTAATTGCCGGCGCCGTGGCTACGTTGCTCAAAAAGACCGCGATTGCGTCTGCATTCACGGTCTTTTTTTATGGTGAGCGCGTTAAGTAACGTTTGCGATCGCAGTCCGTACCCTGGCGAGCGTCATGATCCGGTACATTGACGGACGCCCCGACGGAACTCCTCTCGGGGTGCGCCCCGAAGGGAGTTCCCCTGGGGGCGCTGCCAGGCATGTAGCGGCAATCGCTGACGCGCGGCGTCAGTCCGACGGGCGTGGTTTCGCCGCCTTCGAGCGCTGCCACACATGGCCCTCCATTCACCAGCACGCCATACTCAACCGCTCAATGCGCCAGCCCCAAAGGACCGACATGACGCCTCACGACCTCGCGCACCGCCTCGTCGAAGCACGCCGGCAGCATCGCCCGATCGATGTGCCCGCACCCGACAGCCTGCCGCCCGATGCGGCAACCGCGTACGCGATCCAGCAGGCGGTCATCGCCGGCCTCGGCGAATCGACCGGCGGCTGGAAGATCGGCGCCAAAGTGCCGGGCGGCGCCGCCGCGGGTGCACCGATTCCGGCCTCGCTGGTGCTGCCGTCGCCGGCACGCATCGCCCATGACAGATTCTTCCGGGTGCTGGTGGAGCTGGAGATCGCATTCCGCTTCGCGGAGGCGATCGAGCCCCGCGGCCGTGCCTATGCGCGCGACGAGGTGCTGGCAAAGGTCGGCGTCGTGTTGCCGGCCATCGAGATCGTCGACAGCCGCTTCACCGAGTGGCCGAACGTCGCGCCGCTTGCGCAACTGGCCGACGCCCAGAACAACGGCGCGTTGATTACGGGCCATCCGGTCGCGTATGCGGGACTGGCGCGCGGCTTCGACTTCGTTTCACCCGAACTGGAGCTGAGTTTCGACGGCGATTCGCTGATACCGGAGGCCACGGGCAATCCGGCGGGCGATCCGCGCGAACTGCTGGTGTGGTTCGTCAACCATTGCGCCGCGATGGGCATTACCATCGAGCCGGACTGGACGCTCACCACCGGTTCGTACGTCGGCGCTCACCGGCTGCACAAGGCGGGCATCGTGCGCGGACACATCGATGGCCTCGGGGAAGTGGAAATCGAACTAACCTGAGAGGTCGCGCATGTAACAGCGCATTACGAAACTTCACTCGAACGGCTGCCTGCGGGCAGCCGTTTTACATTCATCGCATCCGTGAGGGCCGCTGTGCCGTATACACCTATTGGAACGGCGCACGGTCTTGCCGTCATCCAGTTATACCTGTGGCTAACCATGCCGCTCACGCGGTTAATACGAAGCGGTCTGGGATGGCGGAAACTTATCCGCCTCTCGCGGGAATTGTGACGCGCCTGCGGAAGCGTGCGGAACAAAACCGCTCGCGCGTTGACGAACCGGGTGAAGCGGCACGGGAGCAGTCTGTTTCGGATTGGCAGGGCACACGAACTGCGCATCAACATGTAACAGCCAACTGTTTGTGTAGACCGAACGCTTGTGTCGCGCGTTGATGAAAAAAGTGGCCGGACACAGAAAGCGGGCAGACGTCTGCGCTTTCGGCAACGAGATGTGCGTGTGCGGACACGCTGTTTGATGCAGAAGTGGGATTGTTCGATGAACGTAACGGCTCGCGCACGGCAGTATGGCAGGAACACTGAGCAGCACTTCGGCCACGCGCTGATGTGGCGTCGAGGTATGAGTGAAGGCAGCGGCGCATGACCGCAATCGCTGCGATATGAGTGCAAGATTGTAGGTGGTCGAAACTTTGTTTCCAAGTGAGGAATGTCGGGAGGCGAATACGGCGCGATTTTCGCAACGTAGTTCGTGAAAAAAAATTTAAAAGGGTTTAGGATGAATTCGAGCGATGTCGTTTCCGAATAGCGCGCCGCGCACGACATCGGTCTAGACTTCGGCGAGGAGGTAGCATGGATATCTACAGCAGTTTCGCGACCCGCTTCGAGAAAACGCGAGAAGATGAGCTCTCGCTCGAGGAGTATCTCGCGCTCTGCAAAGACAATCCCGCCGCGTACGCCACGGCTGGCGAACGCATGTTGACGGCGATCGGGGAGCCGGAACAGATCGACACTCGTAACGATCCGCGCATGTCGCGCATCTTCGCGAACAAGGTCATCAAGGTATACCCCGCATTCCGTGAGTTCTACGGAATGGAAGAGGTGATCGAGCAGGTGGTCGCCTACTTCCGGCACTCGGCCCAGGGGCTTGAAGAAAAGAAGCAGATCCTGTATCTGTTGGGCCCGGTCGGCGGCGGTAAATCGTCGATCGCGGAACGTCTTAAGCAGCTCATGGAGCGCGTGCCGTTCTACGCGATCAAGGGCTCACCCGTGAACGAGTCGCCCCTCGGTCTGTTCGACTACGAGGAAGACGGCCCGATTCTCGAAGAACAATATGGCATTCCACGCCGCTATCTGAAAAGCATCCTGAGTCCGTGGGCGGTCAAGCGCCTGCACGAATACAACGGCGATATCCGCAAGTTCCGCGTAGTGCGCCGCTACCCGTCGATCCTTCGCCAGATCGGTATAGCCAAAACCGAGCCGGGCGACGAAAACAATCAGGACATTTCGTCGCTGGTCGGTAAGGTCGACATCCGCAAGCTCGAACAGTACGCACAAGATGATGCCGACGCCTACAGCTACTCCGGCGGCTTGTGTCTCGCCAATCAGGGCCTGCTCGAATTCGTGGAAATGTTCAAGGCGCCGATCAAGGTGCTGCACCCGCTGCTGACCGCTACCCAGGAAGGCAACTTCAAAGGTACGGAAGGCTTCGGTGCAATCCCGTTCGACGGCGTGATTCTGGCTCACTCGAACGAGTCCGAATGGAAGGCATTCCGCAACAACCGCAATAACGAAGCACTACTCGACCGGATCTTCGTGGTGAAGGTGCCGTACTGCCTGCGCTACGGTGAAGAGATCAAGATCTATGAGAAGCTGCTGCGCAATTCTTCGCTGGCGAACGCGGTGTGCGCACCGGGCACCTTGAAGATGATGGCGCAGATGTCCGTGCTCACACGCTTGCAGGAACCGGAGAATTCGAGCCTGTTCTCGAAGATGCAGGTGTACGACGGCGAGAACCTGAAGGACACCGATCCGAAGGCCAAGTCTTATCAGGAGTACCGCGATTTCGCAGGCGTGGATGAAGGGATGACCGGCGTGTCGACCCGTTTCGCGTTCAAGATCCTCTCGCGTGTATTCAACTTCGACTCGACCGAGGTCGCGGCCAATCCGGTGCACCTCATGTACGTGCTCGAACAGCAGATCGAACGCGAGCAGTTCCCGCCGGAAACCGAGCAGAAATATCTGTCCTTCATCAAAGACGTGCTCGCCTCGCGCTATGCGGAATTTATCGGCAAGGAGATTCAGACCGCGTATCTGGAGTCGTATTCCGAGTACGGTCAGAACATTTTCGATCGCTACGTGACGTACGCGGACTTCTGGATTCAGGATCAGGAATTCCGCGACCACGACACCGGCGAGAGTTTCGACCGCGCGGCGCTGAACGCCGAACTGGAGAAGATCGAGAAACCCGCGGGCATCAGCAACCCGAAGGACTTCCGCAACGAGATCGTGAACTTCGTGCTGCGTGCGCGTGCTGCCAACGGAGGGAAGAATCCTGCGTGGGTCAGCTACGAAAAGCTGCGCGTCGTGATCGAAAAGAAGATGTTCTCGAACACGGAAGAGCTGTTGCCGGTGATCTCGTTCAACGCCAAAGGCTCGGCGGAAGAGCAACGCAAGCACGAAGACTTCGTCAATCGTATGGTGACGAAGGGCTATACGCCGAAGCAGGTGCGCTTGCTGTGTGACTGGTATCTGCGCGTGCGCAAGTCGTCATGATGCGCATTGCGTGCCGCCCGCGCGGCCGGATTGCGCGGGCACCTTGCGAGGCGCAAGCTGTATGGACATAGCGTTGCATTGCGCAGCGTGCGTCTCGCGCACCGGAAATTAGCGCAGCTGCATGGGATTGGAGACCGGGCGTGCTTCATCAAATCATCGACCGCAGGTTGGCAGGCAAGAACAAGAGCATTGCGAATCGCGAACGTTTTTTACGTCGCGTCAAGAACTACATTCGTCGCGCCGTTTCGGAAGCCGTGCGCGATCGCAGCATCAAGGATATTCAGAACACCCAGAGCATCACCATTCCGCGCAAGGACATCGCGGAGCCGTCGTTCCGGCACGGTCCCGGCGGCAAGCGGGAAATGGTGCATCCGGGCAATTCCGACTACATCCGCGGCGACAAGATCCAGCGCCCGCAAGGGGGCGGCGGTGGAGGCGGAGGCAATCAGGCCAGCAATGAAGGCGAGGGGCAGGACGACTTCGTGTTTGAACTGAGCCGCGAAGAATTCATGCAGTATTTCTTCGACGACCTCGAACTGCCGCGTCTCGTCAAAACCCATCTGATGGCCGTGCCCACGTGGAAAAGCATTCGCGCGGGCTGGGCTGCCGAAGGCACGCCGAACAACATCGACGTGGTCCGTTCGCTGCGCAGCGCGCTCGGCCGCCGCATCGCGCTCGGTGCGCCGCTCGTCAACCAGTTGCACGAGATGGAACGGCAACTCGAGACGATGAAAGCCGATCCCGACGATCGTCGCGAAGAGATCAAACTGCTCGAAGAGGAAATTCACCATTTGCGCGGGCGCATCTGGCGGATTCCGTTCATCGATCCGTTCGATCTGCGCTACGTGAACCGCGTGAAGCAGCCCACGCCTTCCAGCCAGGCGGTGATGTTCTGTCTGATGGATGTGTCCGGTTCCATGGACGAGCAGCGCAAAGACCTCGCCAAGCGCTTCTTCATCTTGCTGTATCTGTTTCTCAAGCGTAACTACGAAAAGATCGAAGTGGTGTTCATCCGCCACCACACTCGCGCCGAAGAGGTCGACGAAGACACCTTCTTCCATTCGACCGAAAGCGGCGGCACGGTGGTATCGAGCGCGCTGGAGCTGATGAAGAAGGTGATGGACGAGCGCTATTCGCCGACTGAATGGAATATTTACGGTGCGCAGGCGTCGGACGGCGACAACTGGACCGACGACTCGCCAAAGTGCCGCAAGATACTCGCGGATGACATCCTGGAGAAGGTGCGCTATTTTGCGTATATTCAGGTGACACCGGAAGAGCAGAACCTGTGGCTGGAATACGCGCAACTGGCCTTAAGCCAGCCGCACATGGCGATGAAGAAGGTCGAGACCGCGGCCGATATTTATCCGGTGTTTCGGGAGCTGTTCGAAAAGCAGGCGGCTAATTCATGACGAGCAAGCACCTGCACAACGAAGCGCACGGCGAGCCGGAGAACGGCGTGCCGGAGCGCGGGAAAGGCGTGCCGCAGCAGCAACAGTCGGGGCATGCCGAGGCGAAGGCGGACGACACGGGAGCCGCCACAGCCGGAGCAGTCGACACCGCTGCAGCACGGGGACACACCGGAACGCCCAACGAGGGGCAAAGGGAAGTCCGTATGAACGTAGCCGATAGACGGCCTCTGCCGTGCCCGTCCGACTGGACCTTCGAATTGATCGAAGAGTACGACTCGCATATTGCCCGTGTTGCAGAGCAATATGAACTCGACGTGTATCCGATCCAGCTCGAACTCATCAGCGCCGAACAGATGATGGATGCGTACGCGTCCGTCGGTATGCCGGTGAACTACCGTCACTGGTCGTTCGGCAAGCACTTTCTCTCCACCGAAAAAAGTTACCGTCGCGGGCAGATGGGACTGGCGTACGAGATCGTCATCAATTCGAACCCCTGCATCGCGTATCTGATGGAAGAGAACACGATGACGATGCAGGCGCTCGTCATCGCCCATGCGGCTTACGGGCATAACTCGTTCTTCAAGGGCAACTATCTGTTCCGTTTGTGGACGGATGCACACGCGATCATCGACTACCTCGTCTACGCGAAGAATTACATCGCGGAGTGCGAGGAGCGCTTCGGGCTCGACCGGGTCGAAGAACTGCTCGATTCGTGCCACGCGCTGATGAACTACGGCGTGGACCGCTACAAGCGTCCGCAGAAGCTGTCGCTCGAAAAGGAATTCGCGGCGCGCCGCGAACGCGAAGCGTATCTGCAATCGCAGGTGAATGAGCTGTGGCGTACCTTGCCGACTCGGCATACCCCTTTGCCGGAGGAAATCGAGGAGCGCTATCCACCGGAGCCGCAGGAAAATCTGCTGTATTTCGCGGAGAAGAACGCACCGCTGCTGGAACCGTGGGAGCGGGAAGTGATTCGCATCGTGCGCAAGGTCGGTCAGTATTTTTATCCGCAACGGCAAACCCAGGTAATGAACGAGGGCTGGGCGACGTTCTGGCATTACACCTTGCTCAACACCATGTACAACCAGGGCAAGCTGGAAGACGGCTTCATGATGGAGTTTCTCCATTCGCACAGCAATGTGGTCTACCAGCCGCCGGTCACCAAGCCGTATTACAGCGGCATCAATCCGTACGCGCTCGGTTTTTCGATGATGAGCGACATTCGCCGGATCTGCGAGACGCCGACGGAAGAAGACCGCAAGTGGTTCCCGGAACTGGCGGGCAGCCCGTGGCTGCCCGCCATGCACTACGCGATGCGCAACTTCAAGGACGAGAGTTTCGTCGCGCAGTATCTGTCGCCGCATCTGATCCGCGAAATGCGCCTTTTCTCGGTGCTCGACGACGACATGCGCGACGCGCTCGAAGTCTCCGCGATTCACGACGACAGCGGCTATCAGTACGTGCGTCAGGCATTGTCGCGGCAGTACGACATGCATCACCGCGAGCCGAACATTCAGGTGTGGTCGGTGAATACGCGCGGCGACCGGAGTTTGACGCTGCGGCATTTCATGAGCGACAACCGGCACCTTTCCGGCGATAGCGACGAAGTGCTCAAGCACATGGCCCGGCTGTGGCAGTTCGACGTGTATCTGGAAAGCGTCGATGAGAACGGAACGGTCCGCAAGCGCTATGAGTGCCGCTATGTGCCGCCGGCGGTGAGGGTGTGACGTCTTCCTGAATCTGCGGTCGCACGGAAAATCGGATTGAATCAGTGAAAAGCCCCTGCCAGTCGCGCGACTGGCAGGGGCTTTTTTTAAAGACCTGACAAATCGCCATCTCTTCCTTGCAATTCTGTAAAATTCGCTGACGCGCGAACCGTGCCACCGCGGCACCTCGACGCGCGTGTTGCGAAGGCGGCGCCACGACCGCTAACTCCGTTTAAAGACAAGGAAAGAGAATAAACATGACCGACCTGACCGACCAATCCGTGGCTTCGGCTCACGACACGCGGCGGCGCATTTTTGCGATCGTTGGCGCTTCATCGGGCAATCTCGTCGAGTGGTTCGACTTTTACGTGTATTCGTTCTGCGCGCTGTACTTCGCGCCGGCGTTCTTCCCGAGCGGCAATCCGACCACACAGCTGCTGAACACTGCGGGCGTGTTTGCCGCCGGTTTCCTGATGCGTCCGATCGGCGGCTGGTTCTTCGGCCGCCTTGCTGACAAGCACGGGCGGCGCACCGCCATGATGGTGTCGGTGTTCATGATGTGCGGCGGCTCGCTGGTGATCGCGGTGCTTCCCACCTACGCGCAGATCGGCGCGCTGGCACCGGCGCTGCTGCTGGTCGCGCGGCTGTTCCAGGGCTTGTCGGTGGGCGGCGAATACGGCACCAGCGCAACCTATATGAGTGAAATCGCGCTCAAGGGCCGGCGTGGTTTCTTCGCGTCGTTCCAGTACGTCACGCTGATCGGCGGGCAGTTGTGCGCGCTGCTGGTGCTGGTGGTGCTGCAACAGACGCTCTCCACTGAAGAGCTGAAGGCGTGGGGCTGGCGGGTGCCGTTCGTGATCGGCGCGCTGGCGGCACTGGTCGCGCTGTATCTGCGTAAATCGCTCGACGAAACCACCACCGCCGAAACGCGCCACCGCAAGGAGGCCGGTACGCTGCGCGGTCTGTGGCTGCACAAGGGCGCGTTCATGACCGTGCTCGGCTTCACGGCCGGGGGCTCGCTGATTTTCTACACGTTCACCACCTACATGCAGAAGTACCTGGTCAACACGGCGGGCATGCATGCGAAGACGGCCAGCAACGTGATGACTGGCGCGCTGTTCGTCTACATGCTGATGCAGCCGGCGTTCGGCGCGTTGTCGGACCGCATCGGGCGGCGCCGTTCGATGCTGTTCTTCGGATTCTTCGCGACCATCGGCACGGTGCCGTTGCTGCACGCGCTGAAAGACGTGACGAGCCCGTATGCGGCCTTCGGGCTGGTGGTGGCGGCGCTCGCGATCGTCAGTTTCTATACGTCGATCAGCGGCCTGATCAAGGCGGAGATGTTTCCGCCGGAAGTGCGCGCGCTTGGCGTGGGGTTGTCGTACGCGGTGGCCAATGCGATTTTCGGCGGCTCGGCGGAATATGTCGCGCTGTGGCTGAAGCAGGCGGGCAGCGAGTCCACGTTCTACTGGTATGTGACGGCGATGTGCGCGATTGCCGGCGTCGTGGCATTGCGTATGCGTGACCCGTCGAAAGAAGGGTATCTGCGGCACGAACCGTAAGCTCTTAACGCACGACGGCGAATGTGGTTCAGGCGCGGCGCCCGGGGTAACCCGGCGCGCTGCTTCTTCGCGGCCCGGGCGATACGAGCGGGCCGCGCGCATCGAAGGCGCGGTGCAGGCTCACGCCACGATGATCTCCGTTCCCAACGCATGCAGCAGATCGCGCAGCGCTTCGGCCTGGGCCATTTTTGCGTCGCTGCGCAAATGAATCTGCAGCGCTCGTCCGTCAATTCCATCCACGGGTTGCGCGAGCCATAACTCCACCGCGAGGCCCAATCCTTCGGGCTGGTTGACGACGACCGGTTCGATCACACGCGGCTTGAAACAGGCACTGTCGGACATGGCGTCTCGCCTCAGGTCTGATGATGTTCACACCTATCCTAATCAGCGCGCCACGCCAGACCAAGCAACAAATACGCGTTTGCTTAGCAGAGGATGCTTAGCAGAAAACACGCTTATCGCCCCGCACGGACCGGCGGCGAGTGCCGCGCCGGCGCTGCGTCACACCGGCTCCGATCGATCGCTGACGAACTCCGAGACGAACTCCTTGACGGCGGCGGCCGGATCTGCGGCAACGGCGGGCGCAGCGGCCACGGCTGCGACCGCGGCCGCAGCCACTGCTTGCCGGTGCACGCTCAACGCGCTGCGCGTGAGCATCAGAAGATGGTAGTAGAGCCGCACGCTCAACCCATACTTGTACGCGAACAGATGGGTGAAGGCGACCTTGAAGCCGGTGAGCGCCTGGCGATTCTTCGCGTGGACCGATACGACGATCGGCGCGAGACGGCGCAACGCCAGCCTGCGCGAAGGCTCCAGTTGTGCCGGCAACTTCAGCGCGTTGACGAACGCATACGCGCTGAGCGTCGCTGCGACCGTCGTGCCGCGCGTGCTATGCGAGATCGAGCTTGCCGTCTTGCGATACACCGAGACATAGTCGTGCAGATAGAACACCTCGCGCGCCGCGAGACACAACTCTGTGCCGAACACGAAGTCGCAGCACACGCCATACGCTTCCTTGTAGCCGATCCGCTTGACAAGTTCGGCATTGGCCATCCAGCCGTTGTTGGGGAACATCTGAACCAGCCCGGTTCTGCCCGGCAGAGGCTGCAGGCCTTCGGCGTCCTTCGTGCGGCGGAACGCGGCGTTCAGGCTCGCGCTTGCCGTGAAGTCGATGGCGCCGCCGTGATCGGCTTCGTACTGGTCGCCGAATGCCGCATCCAGTTGCGGATGCAGTGCCCATAACAACACGAGTTTTTCGACGCCGTCCGTGGTGAGCAGGTCGTCGTCGTGGATCAGCAGGATCTTGTCGCCGCTCGCGCGCTCGAACAAGCTCGCGACATTGCGCGCCTGGCCGAGCGAAGGCTGGTTCTTCCTGTAGCACACGCGCGGCTCCTGCGCATAGCGCGCCGCGATCAACTGCTGCGTGCGGGTGTCCTTCGAGTCGTCGCCGATCACGATTTCCAGATTGCCGTAACTTTGCGTGAGGCACGAGTCGATGCACGTCGCGATCAGTTCCGGTCGATCGCAAGTCGGCAGACAGATGGAGACCTTGGGCCGGTGGAAGGAAGTGGAGGTGATGGACATGAGCGTCTCCTTTGTTATCTGTTGAGGGGAGGCAGCCGGTTCGCTTGGCGTACAGGTCGCTGCAAGCAGAAAATTAGTCCATCACATCGGAAAAATAATCGGTAAAAATCAGGAAGAAATGTTTGGCGTATGAAAGGGCGTCGAAGGGGAATATTTATGCGGCTTCGCTGCGAGAACGCAGCAAAGCCGCTTGTAGGCCAATGCTTAATATGTCAGCTGACCGACGGCTCGCCCTCGCCGGGTTTTTTGCCGGGACGGTCCGCGGGCGACTCGTTGCGCCCTTCGTCGTCGCGTTCGGGCAGCTTGCTCTTCTCGTTATCGCTATGTACCGCCGGTTGCGGATGCTCGATGTCGGCCGGTTTTCCGTTGACGCGTTCTCTGGTTTCGCTCATGTTCCTCTCCCGAGTGGATGACATGACGATTGCAGCAAGCCGCAGACCCGGCCTCATGATCCGGCGCTCCATGAGCGAAACATCTCCGCGCCGCATCTGCACCTGGACAGTGCCGGCGCGCATCGCGCGAGTGCAGTCGTACGCGAGCGCCGCGCATGGGTTGCGCCGAAACGCCTGGCTGCGCGCGCCACATGCCGCTTTGCGGTAGTTGGCACAACATTCGCTTAAAGGAAAAACAGAGTAGAAGCGGCTAGCGAGCCGGCATGTCCATGCCGGTCACCGTGGGGCATTGCTCTTGGGGCGCATCGTGCGCCCACGTCGAAGCGATTCGGCGTTTGAACGGAACCGTCCGGTTCCGCCAACAAGGAGCGTGCGATGCAGTTGCCCCAGATGTTCACCCGACTGTTGTGCCTCAACGCGATTACACGCGGCGATCTGCGTTCGCGCATGCCTGCGCGTCGTATCGATTCGGCTTGCGCGCAGCGCAGCGGTCACATCGCCCGTTCCTTGTACGGCATTCGGCCTTGCCTTCTCACGTTCCCAACCTTGCCCACATTCACACGGAGTTCAGTCATGCGCATTTCGCATCTTCTCTCCCGCATTGCAGTGTCCGCCCGTTCATTCGCGACGCGCACCGCCGCTGCGGCCACGCTGGCCGGCGCCGCGTTCGCGGTGGCGCTGCCGGCTCATGCCGACGACCACGTCAGCTTGTTGACCAGCTGGTACGCGCAAGCCGAGCACGGTGGTTTCTATCAGGCCGTCGCGACCGGCATCTACAGGAAATATGGGCTCGACGTCACGATCAGGATGGGCGGCCCGCAAGTCAACGGCATGCAGTTGCTTGCCGGCGGCCAGGCGGACTTTCTGCTCGGCTACGACTTTCAGGTGCTCTCGAGCGTGGAAGCCGGCATTCCCGTCGCCACGGTGGCCGCCGCGTTCCAGTACGACCCGCAAGGCATGATGACCCACGCCGACGTGACCAGTCTCGCCGGTTTGAAGAACAAGACGATCCTCGTCGCCGGTTCGGGCCGCACGACGTGGTGGCCGTGGCTGAAGGCGAAGTACGGCTATACGGAAGCACAAGCGCGCCCGTACACCTTCAACCTGCAACCGTTCTTCGCCGATCCGAACGTCGCGATGCAGGCGTATCCGTCTTCTGAAACGTTCCAGGCCGAGCAGGCTCATGCGAACGCGCACTTCTTCCTGTTCGCCGACGACGGCTATCCGCCGTACAACAGCACGATCGTCACGATGCGCGACACCATGAAAAACAGGCCGGACGTGGTGGCGCGTTTCGTGAAGGCTTCGATGGAAGGATGGAAGAGCTACCTGAACGACCCCGCACCGGGCAATGCGCTAATCAAGAAAGACAACCCGCAGATGAGCGATGCGCAACTCGCGTACGGCGTAGCGCAACTGAAGAAGCTCAAACTCGTGACTGGTGGCGATGCGGCCACGCAGGGCATCGGCACGATGACCGACGCGCGCTGGAAAAAGACCTTCGACTACATGGTCGACGCCAAACTCCTCAAGCCCGCCACCGATTATCACGCGGCCTACACGCTGCAATTCATTCAGAACGCGAAGGTGATGCCTTGAGGCCGGCCCTCGACGCGGATACCTCACATCACCTGAACGCCTGAACGTCTGAACGCCCGACAAGGAGCATCACATGCTGGTCACCCGTCAAAACGTCTTGCGCCGCTTCTGGTACGCCATCATGCCGATGGCGCAACTCGATACGGGCCCGCAGCCGTTCACCCTGCTCGGCGAGCCGATCGTGTTATGGAAAGGCGCGGGCGGCAAGCCGCACGCGTTGCGCGATCGTTGTTGCCACCGCACGGCAAAACTGTCGAAGGGATTCGTCGATAGCGACGGCAATATCGCCTGCGGCTATCACGGCTGGACCTACGACTGTTCGGGTCAATGCGTGAAGATTCCACAGAACAGCGGCGGGGCGATTCCGTCGCGCGCCGTGGTGCCGTCGTATCGCTGCGAGGAACGCTACGGCTATGCGTGGGTCGCGCTCGACGAGCCGTTGCAGCCGATCCCCGAGTTTCCCGAGGACGACGCGCCCGGTTATCGCCGCATCCTGCAGTTTTACGAGCGCTGGGAAACGAGTCCGCTGCGCATGATGGAAAACTCGTTCGACAACTCGCATTTCAGCTTCGTGCATAAAGGCAACTTCGGCCTGTTCGATAACCCCAAGCCGTCGAAATACGAATTCCGCCCGCACGAATGGGGCTTCGAAGCCGAGACGCACGTGCCCGTGCGCAATCCGCCCGCGAGCTATCGCATCACCGGCACGACGGAGGAGGTCACCGAGCGCCATCTGATCAACCGCTGGTTCATGCCGTTCGCGCGGCGCTTCGGCTGCGTGTATCCGGCGAGCGGTATCCATCACATCATCTACAATTGCGCGACGCCGATCGACGACCGCACGCTGATGCTGTCGCAATGGCTCTATCGCAACGACACCGAAGACGCCTGCTCGACGCAGGAACTGATCGACTGGGATCGCCCGATCACCGACGAAGACCGCGACATTCTCGAAGCCACCGACTACGACGCCTGCATCGACGTGCGCCGTCAGCAGGAGTGCCATATGGAGTCGGATCAGCCCGGCCTGCTGATGCGCCGCATGCTGCTCAAGCTGCTGAACGATCATGGCGAGTCCGAAGTATTTCGCGAAGTCTTGCCCATTCACGTGGAGGAGTGATCATGGCGGCGACTGAAACCTTTACTCCTGACAGGGCCGCGTCGTCGCTCTCGGTGCAGCGCGTCGACAAGTGCTATCCGAACGGCACGATTGCGCTGGAGGACGTGCGCCTTGCCATCGAGCCCGGCGAGTTCGTTTCGCTGCTCGGGCCGTCGGGTTGCGGCAAGAGCACGCTGCTGAAAATGTTCGCCGGCATTGAAACGCCGACGCATGGCCACATGCGCTGGTGGGGACAGCCGTTCGAGACGGTCGGCTCGCCGGGGCGGCGCATGTCGATGGTGTTTCAGGAAGCGACGCTGATGCCGTGGGCGACGGTCGCCGACAACGTGCGTCTGCCGCTCGATCTCGCCCATGTGCCGCGCCGCGAAGCCGCCGCGCGTGTGGCCGCTGCGCTCGACGGCGTGGGGCTCGCCAAATTCGGCAAGGCGTTGCCGCGCGAACTGTCCGGCGGTATGCAGATGCGCGCGTCGCTGGCTCGCGCGCTCGTGACCGAGCCGGATTTGCTTCTGCTCGATGAGCCGTTCGGCGCGCTCGACGAATTCACCCGTAACCGCCTCGACAGCGATTTGCGCGCCCTGTGGCAACGGCGCGGCATGACGGTGGTGTTCGTCACGCACAGCATTTACGAGGCGGTGTATCTGTCGGGCCGGGTGGTCGTGATGCAGGCGCGGCCGGGCCGCATCATCGCCGACGTGCCGATCGACGGTCCGCTCGAACGCGACGATGCCTATCGCGTCAGCGAGCCGTTCCTGCAGCATTGCAAGACGCTCTCGGAGTTGATCACCGATGCGCATCGCGCGTCGTTTGCGAACGAAGAAACAGGAGTGCAATCATGACGGGCGAAGTGCTTGCGGGTCGTTCGGGCAATGGCGGGCGAGGGGCGGCGGCCGCCTCTTCGACAGCGGCTGCGGCGCAGGGTGCGAGGCCTGCTGCCAGGCCCGCTACAAGCTCTGCTACAAGTGCCCGGCGGCGGCCGTGGTTGCAACGTCCGGGCGTGATGAAGGCGTTGGCGCCGTGGGTCGTCGGCGTAGTGGTGCTCGCAGCGTGGCAGGCCTGGTGCGTGGTGATGAAGGTGCCGGCGTATCTGGTGCCGTCGCCCTCGGCGATCGTGAGCGAGTTGGTGCAGGATGCGCCGCTGCTGTTCGGCAGCCTGCTCGCCACCTTGAAGATCACCCTGCTGGCGTTCGCGCTGGCCACGCTGCTGGGTGTCGTGATCGCGTTGCTGTTCGTGCAGAGTCCGCTGATCGAGGCGAGCCTGTTTCCCTACGCGATCCTGTTGCAGGTCACGCCGGTCGTGGCGATCGCGCCGCTCATCATCATCTGGGTCAAGGATATGGACGCCGCGCTGGTGCTGTGCGCGACGCTCGTGGCGTTGTTCCCGATCATCTCGAACACGGCGCTCGGTTTGCGCAGCGTGAACCCCGGGCTGATCAACCTCTTCAGGATCAATCGCGCGACCCGCTGGCAGACCTTGGTGCGTTTGCGGATTCCGAGCGCGTTGCCCTATTTTTTCGGGGGACTGAGGATTTCGAGCGGCTTGTCGCTGATCGGCGCCGTGGTGGCGGAATTCGTCGCCGGTACGGGCGGCAGCGGCGCGGGGCTCGCGTATCAGATCTTGCAGGCGGGTTTCCAGCTGAATATTCCGCGTCTGTTCGCGGCGCTGCTGCTGATCACCGTGACGGGCGTCGTGCTGTTCGCCATCACGGCGTGGGTGTCGCGCATAGGCTTGCGCGGCTGGCACGACAGTCAACTTTGAATGCCTTTGAATGCCTTTGAATGCATTGGCGACGAACTCAGGCTCGAACTCATGACGACACATCACACGACACCTTCCACCTTGATCCGCAATGCGGCGGCGATCATGACCGGCGGCCGTGGTTCGGCCGACGATCCCGCGCGCGCGAATGGTCCCGACATCCGCATTGCCGGCGACACGATCGAAGCGATCGGCGCGCTCACGCCACGGCCGGGCGAGGCGATCGTCGACGCCACCGATTGCGTGATCTACCCGGCATGGGTCAACACGCACCATCATCTGTTCCAGTCGCTGCTCAAGGGCGACACGGCAGGGCTGGACGCCACGCTCACGCCGTGGCTCGCGGCGACGCCGTATCGCTTCAGGGCGCTCTTCGACGAGCGGCGCTTCCGGCTCGCGGCGCGCATCGGCCTGATCGAACTGGCGCGCTCGGGCTGTGCGACAGTGGCCGATCACAACTATGTGTATTACCCGGACATGCCGTTCGACAGTTCGGCGATCCTGTTCGAAGAGGCGCAGAAACTCGGCTTGCGTTTCGTGTTGCTGCGCGGTGGCGCCACGCGGACACGTCAGCTCGAAGCTGAATTGCCGAGCGCTTTGCGGCCCGAAACGCTGGATGCCTACATCGCTGATGTCGAACGGCTTGCCGCCCGTTATCACGACGCTTCGCCGCGCGCGATGCAGCGTGTCGTGATGGCGCCGACCACCGTGCTGTATTCGATCTCGCCCGCCGAAATGCGCGAGACGGCGGCGGTGGCGCGTGGTCTGGGGCTGCGTCTGCACAGCCATCTCTCGGAGACGGTGGGCTACCAGGATAGCGCGCATGCCCTGTACCGGCAGTCGCCGGTGGCGTTTTGCGGCGAGCACGACTGGCTCGGCAGCGACGTTTGGTACGCGCATCTCGTCAAGGTCGACGCCGACGAGATCGCGCTGCTCGCGCAAACCGGCACCGGCGTCGCCCATTGTCCGCAGAGCAATGGGCGTCTCGGCAGTGGCATTTGCCCGGTGCGCGAGATGGCCGACGCGGGCGTGCCGGTGTCGATCGGCGTGGACGGCGCGGCGTCGAACGAAGCGGCCGACATGATCTCCGAAGTGCACATGACATGGCTCGCGCAGCGCGCGCGGCTCGGCATGATGGCGCAGCCCGCGTTTCGTGGCGGCAGCTTCGAAGGCGGCGCGAGCGCGGCGAGCGTGGCCGATGTGATTCATTGGGGCACCGCGGGTGGCGCGCGGATCATGGGCCTCGACGAGGTCGGCAGGATTGCGGTGGGTTTCGCCGCGGATCTCGCGGTGTACCGGCTCGACGACCCGCGGTATTTCGGCTTGCACGATCCGGCGATCGGGCCGGTGGCGTCGGGCGGAAGGCCTTCGCTGGCCGCGCTGTTTTCTGCCGGAAAGCGTGTGGTGGCCGATGACCAGATCGACGGTGTCGATCTCAGGGAACTGGCGCGTGAGGCGAGGGCGGCTGTTCGGGAACTGCTGGAGGAAGTGGTTTGAGGTGGGCGGCTTGGCTTTTTGACCCGCTGCTCGCCGCGCGTTGACGCGACGGGTACAGCAAGCATTCTGCGTCGACGGCAAGTGGACGATGCAGAACCCAGCCCATCGAGCATTCAAGTGGTCGAGCCTGTGGATATGAACCACGGGGCACCACTGCCGACCGCCCGGTCAATCGCGAGCATGTCGGCGCGGCAGCCGACGCGGCAAGACGATGCGGCCGGTACTGCCGCATCGCCCCTTCCGACTAATTCAGCAACTGACTCAACTCAAGCTGCGCGGCCCCTATCTGCGCCTGAAGTTGCGTCTCCAGATCCTGATATTGCAGCCGTTGGCCGGCAAGTTGATCGAATCTCGGGCGTAAATTATCCAGTTCCAGTTTCAGCCGCACCAGGTCTTCGTTGAACCGCCTGATGTCCGCGCGAATGGATTGCCTTCGTTCACTGAGCTCGCGGATGCGCACCTCCGCTTGCGGGTCACGCGGCTGCCCGGTGCTACGGAGTTGTTGAAGCTGAGCCAACAGGTTGGCGCTCTCCTGTTCTGTCTGAGTTTTCCGTTGCGTCAGGTCCGCCCTCCGTTGTTCATACTCTGTTCGAAGCTGTCCTATCTCCTGAATCCTTCGGCCAGTGAAGACCAGATCCTGCGCGACAGTTTGCATTCGCGTTTGCAAGCTGGTTAATGTCTGCTGTGCCCGCTGGATCTGGTAGGCCCTTTGCTCGTCGCCCACGGCAGTTGTTCGTTCTCTGGACTCGTTTCCGCCACCTTGCAGGCCGACATCGCCATGCGGTTGCCAGCTACCGTCCGGCCGACGCTCGATGGGAACGCCCGGAGCAGTCGGTTTGTCCTGTTGCACAAGGCGCCACGTCTGGTTGGCCGGGTCGTAGCGCACCGGATAGCTGTGGCCGTGATCCTGAATGTACCGCTGCCCCGTTGAATCGATGAGGACTCCAGCGTGGGCCGGGTCAGGCTGCAACGCGCCCGAGGGCTGGGCCGCATAGCGCGAGGGCAGCGTAGGCCTATCTGACGTGCGTTGATTATCGGATCTCGCGGAGTTCGTTTTTTCCGCCAGGCTGTCGCCACCCTTGAAATTGTGCTCGAACGTGTCCACCGAACTGGCGGCCAGCGACGGCGCCGGCTTGCCGCGAGCCACGCCGGCGCCAGACGGATGAGTCTCGCCGGCGCCGGTGAGGTGCTCCCCTTCGGGTTCGAACCCGCCGAGCAGCAGACCGGCGAGCGCCGTCCCGGCGTCGATCAGGCCCACCTGCTCACTGCTCAGTCCGCCTTGATCGGGGAATTCGGCGTCGAGCAACTTGTTGGCCAGCCAATCGGCGCCCGGGATCGGCGACAGGCCGGATAACACCCGGCCGATGCCGTAGAGGATCTTGTCGGCGAGGCCGGGAATGTGCTCGCGCAGCATCGCGCGGTTTTTCTCGTCGATGTCTTTGAGCGCGCCGCCGTAGTTCTTCGCGAGATTGTTGACGTAGTCGTTGTCGACGGCGGGGGGTGTCTGGGCAACGTCCTCGTACGTCTTCGGACGCTCGGCCTGGTCCAGGTCCGCTCCGGGCTTGTCCAGGGTCGCGAGCGCCTTGTCCTGCAGGGCCTGTACGCGGCGGTGTATCGCCGAGCCCGGATCCGTCATCCCGTGCTGGAACGTCAGCAGATCCTGCGCGATCTGCTCGGGCGGGCGCTTGCGCGCCGAGGATGTGCCGCGCTCCTGGCTCGAATGGCCGTCGTCGGAAAGCAGCTTCTCCATTATCGACTGGTACGGAAAGGTCTTCGCGTAGGCGGGCTTGCGCGTTTGGGCGTCCCAGTCGGGATCGTCGGAGTTGTGCGGCAGATTGATGGTGTCGGGCGTGTACTTTTCCGCCTCGTCGAGCATGCCATTCACGCGGGCGGCCGATTCGTTCGATGACTTCTGAGTGGCCGCGTAAATGTCACTGACCTTGTTGTGGATGTCGCGCTGCATATCAGTCTTGATCTTGACGGCCTGCGCGAAGCTCGCCTCGCGTTGCTGCGGTGTCATGCCCGGTGCGCTGAATGTGCTGTACTGGCCGCGCAGTTGCTGCAGGCGTTGCGCGCCGCCGTCGCCGAGCAGGCCGGCGCCGGCCGGCATATTGAAGATGGCATTCAGGCGGCGCAGCGGGTCGGCACGGGTTCGTTGCAGTTCCGTTTGCACCTCTGTTTCGAGCTGCCGGATGTCGGTGTCGCGCTGTGGGTTCGGCTCGCTGAGCACGGTCTTCGCGCGCGCGGCGAAGCGCTCCCGTGTTTCCTCGTCCATCTGCGCCGTGAGGGGCGCAAGACTCTCCAGACGCATTCGCGCGGCGACGAAGTCTCGCGGGTAGCCGGTCATCAGCAGCTTCGTCGTCTGTTCCTGGACGAGCGTTGTCTTGGCGTCGTTGGCGTAGTTGATCGATTGATCGCCACCGTCGTACTTCTTCAGCATCGCGCTGGCGAATTCGGTCGGCGTCGTTGTGCCTTTCGGTATGACGGTTCCAGGCGTCGGGGCGACAGCGTCGAGCTTGTGGGACAGCGCGCCAGATGTCGTCGAGAACGTGGGGTGAAAATCGGAGACGGAGTTTGACATAGGACATCTCGTGATGGTGAATGAGAAGTTGCGTTGCAATCCGCCGGAGCGGACTGCCATCACGATGAAAGCACTGCGGTCATGCCGCGGTGTGTTACAGGAGGATGACCCTATGCGCGACGCAAATCTCCCCTGGCTGCTTGCCCGGCAACGCAAGGTCAGGGCAGCCCTCCACACTTACAAACAACCGCTTGACCACGCTCGCCATTCAGCGCACCGTGGGACGAGAACCCTATACCCCGGGAGTACGAAATGTCCCTCAACTTCCCGAACCCAAGCCGCAGCTATGACGCCTCGCACCACTGCGTCAATTTCTGGGGCTATGACAATGCGCGCGAAATTGCTTTCATCGTCACCCGTTCGGTGATTTCGAATCTGAGCCCCAGCGTGGGCGCAGATGAACCCGCCGTGCTCGCGGCGTTCGACCGGCATCGCGAGCAAATCCTGACGCTCGCTCGCGGCCTGTATCTCGGCGGCCCACAAAACCGCTACACGATTTCCTGATACAGACGGCGCGAGGGGCCGCCGCGCGCACGTCGCCGGGTCCGGAATCAAGCCGCCGGTTCGCGCGGCGCGCCACCCGTGAGCGAAACGATAAATTCGAAGAACGCCCGAACCTTGGCCGGCGGATGATGCCGCGAAGGGTAAAGCGCGTACAGCGGATAAACCTCGTCGCTCCAGTCAGGAAACAGCGCGACCAGTTTGCCGCTCGCCATCAGCGATTCGGCGCCGAGCTCCAGAATCTGCGCGACGCCCTGGCCCGCTGCGCAGGCGCTGTGCAAGGTGCCCACGTCGTTGACCGTCAAACGGCCTTGCGGCGTCACCACGATCTTCTTGCGGCCGCGATGAAATTCCCAGTTGAACGGGTAGCCCGTCAGCGGATCGCGGAACTTGATGCACACATGCTTGCCGCTTTCGAGATCGGCCGGGTTCACCGGATGCCCGTGTTTCTTCAGATACGACGGCGCGGCCACGGTGAGAATCCGCGTGTCCAGCAGCTTGCGGGCAATCAGCGTCGACACCGGCGGGTCGCCGAAACGGATCGCGAGATCGAAACCGTCGGCGACCATGTCGCCCAACTGGTCGCGGGTGATCAGTTCGAGCTGCAGATCGGGATGCCTGTCGATAAAGCCGCCGAGCCTTGGCCCCAGCACGAGGCGTGAAAAGAACGGATCCATGTTCACGCGCAAACGTCCGCGAACGGCGGTCGCGCCCTGCGCGGCGGAGGCCGCCGCTTCTTCGAGTCCCCCCAGCAACGGCACGATCTGTTCGTAGAAGCGCCGGCCTTCGTCGGTCAGCACGACCGAGCGCGTGGTGCGATCGAACAGCCGGATGCCGAGACGCGCTTCGAGCCGCGCGACCGAACGGCTGACCCCGGATTGCGACATGTCGAGCGCAACGCCCGCCGCCGCGAAACTGCCGGAATCGACGATCGCCGTCAAGACGCCCATGCCGTTCAGCATGCGCTCGTCAAA